>DAOTUZ010000125.1:0-19244 GCA_034437295.1 Anaerolineae bacterium
GTATGGCTGGCCGATACGCGCTCCCCGCCGCCGCGCTTGATCGCTTCAGCGATGATCACTTCCACAAACCGCGACTGCTCATCATCGATCTCGTCGCAGTGAATATCAATCAGCCGGTCATATTTCTCTGCTAAATCAAACGCCCGTATCACCGAGCGCACGCCATCTTCTCGCGTCAGCTCATAATGGGGAATCCCGCCGACGGCATCCGCCCCGCGCCGCATCGCTTCTTCCAGCAGCCCATCATTTTCAGGGCGAGAATAGATGCCATCCTGCGGGAAAGCCACGATCTGCACCGTCACCCAATCACGCACTTCTTCGCGCAGTTCCAGCAGCGCATCCAGCGCCACCAAGCGCGATTCAGTGACATCAACATGCGTGCGCACATACAAAACGCCATGAGTCGCCATCAGCTTCAGCGCCTCACGCGCACGCTGTTTCACATCTTCGGCGGTCAGGCTGCCCTTGCGCTCGCCCCAAATTTGAATCCCCTCAAACAGTGTGCCGCTCTGATTGAAGCGCGGCTGCCCCGCCGCCAACACCGAATCCAGATGAATATGCGATTCGACAAACGGCGGAGTCACCAGCTTGCCATCGCAGTCTAGTTCAGCATCGCCAGCGACCCCCGATGGCGCGCTTGCTGGCGTGACATGCTCAATGATGCCGTTCTGAATCACGATATCGACCAGATCAGGCTGGTCTTGAAGCCGGCAGCGGCGCAGGATGAGATCGCTCATACAACCCCCTTTTTGGCGAAAGTAAACAAAATTTTAGAGCAGTTTATTTGTAACGCTGTCCTATCACATACTATAATCTCGCCTTAATATTACCTTTGCAAAAGATACCCTATATCTGGAGGTCGCCATGAAGAAGAGTGTTCTGCTGGTTTTGATGGTCGTTCTCGCCCTTTCCGCAAGTCTCGTCAGCGCACAGGATGAACCGTTGCTCGTGTTTGGCGCTTATGCCACCCCCATTGAAGAGCCATGGGATGGCGTCATTCATGCGGCGCTGCAAGCGGCTGCCGATGAAGGCACGATCGCCTATGAATATCAGGACGAAATCGGCTATTCCGGCGATATGGAAATCGTGCTGCGCGAAGTGGCCGATGAACTGGCGCCAGCCATCATCTTTGGCGACGCTTTCGGCAACGAAGAAGCCGTGCGCCGCGTCGCCCGTGATTACCCTGAAATCGCTTTTGTATTCGGCTCTGGGCTTGGCCCCGCACAGCCCAACCTCTCTGTTTTCGACAACTGGATTCACGAGCCAGCCTATCTCAGTGGGCTGATCGCCGGATCGCTGACCGAATCCGGCATCATCGGCGTGGTCGGCGGCTATCCTGTCCCTGAAGTCAACCGCATCGTCAACGGCTTCGTGCAAGGCGTCGCTGAAGCCAACCCCGATGCTGAAGTGCGCGTCAGCTTCATCAACAGTTGGTTTGACCCCGCCGCCGCGCAAGAAGCGGCACAGGCGCAGGTAGATGCCGGCGCAGACCTGCTGTTCGCAGAGCGCTTTGGCGTAATTGACGTGGCCGCCGATAATGAAATTCTCGCTTTCGGCAACATGAGCGATCAGAACGAGCTTGCGCCGGAAACCGTCGTCACTGGCCCTGTTTGGGACATGGCCCCCACCGTCAATTTTGTGATCGGGCAGGTCTCGGCGGGCAGCTATACCGGTCTCGATCTCAAAGACTTCTCGATGATGGCTTATGGCGGCGCCAGCCTTGCGCCGTTCCACAGCTTTGAGGAAACCCTCGATCCAGAGCTGATCGAAATGGTGCGCGCCCGTGAGCAGGAAATCGTTGACGGCCTATTCCGCGTGAATATTGATGAAGATACGCCGCTCGGCGCTGAAGTGCCGGAAGATGTGACTATCGGTGGTTAGTTTTCGCTCATAATGGGCATGTTCTAGCGTGTCCGCGTAGGGGGGATCTGATCAGATCGCCCCTATTTAAAATCCCCTTTATGAGAGGTAATGCCGTTTTATGGCTGTCGTTGAGTTACGCGGAATAACCAAACATTTCGGCCCGTTGGTCGCCAACGATCATATCGATCTCAGTATAGACTCCGGCGAAATTCATGCCCTGCTAGGCGAAAATGGCGCGGGCAAATCCACCCTCATGAAAATTCTCTATGGCCTCTATCAGCCAGATGCAGGCGAAATCCTGATCAATGATCGCCCTGTTCACCTGCGCTCCCCCGCAGACGCCATCGCTAACGGCATCGGTTTCGTCTCTCAGCATTTCTCATTAGTGCCTACCTTCACCGTCAGCGAAAATGTGCTGCTTGGGCATGAAGGCGGCTTCGTTATTGACAGATCAGCCATGAAGCAGCGCGTCACCCGAATGGCCGACTCGTTGAGCATGAATATTGATCCTGATGCCGTCGTGGGGCGGTTGGCCGTCGGCCAGCAGCAGCGCGTCGAAATTTTGAAGGCGCTCTATCGCCAATGCCGCGTGCTAATCATGGATGAGCCGACTGCCGTTCTGACGCCGCAGGATACGGAGATATTGTTTGCTACGCTGCGCCAATTGCAGGCACAGGGTATGTCGGTGATCATCATCACCCATAAGCTCAATGAAGTTTTAGCCGTCAGCCAGCGTGTTACCGTGCTGCGTTTGGGCAAGGTTGTCGGGCGTACTGCTACTGCCGATACCGACCAGGCCGCGCTTGCTGAAATGATGGTCGGGCGCAAAACCGTCACCGTGGTACGTAACAATACGCATCAAGTGAGCGATCTGGTGAAGCTGGATGTGCGCGATTTACAACTGACCGATAAAAGCGGCGGCTTACGCTTGCGCGGCCTTTCGCTGATGGCTCGCGGTGGCGAAGTGGTCGGCATCGCTGGCGTTGCCGGAAATGGTCAAAGTGAGTTGGTGGCGGTACTTACCGGCATGGCTTCTCCACAAGCTGGCGCAGTCTTAATAAATGCGAACCCGATGCCCTTCGGCCAGCCGAAAGCTGCTGCCAAGCTCAAAATGGCGCGTATCCCTGAAGATCGCCTGCGCGGCATTGTTGGTGATCTCAGTGTGGCCGATAATCTGATGCTTGAACAATCGGATCAGTTCACCCAGTTCGGCCACCTCAAAAATCGTAAAATCCGCGAAAACGCTGAAAAGCTCATTCGTGACTTTCAGATCAAAGCTTCACCCAACGATCCCGCGCGCACCCTTTCCGGCGGTAATATCCAGAAGATCATCCTCGCCCGTTCTCTGGCGCAAGACCCTGAAGTGATCATCGCCGCCCAACCTACACGCGGCCTCGACGTTGGGGCAACCGAATATGTGCATCAAAAACTGCTTGAACAGAAACAGCGCGGCGCGGCGGTACTGCTCATTTCCGAAGATTTAGACGAGATTCTGGTCTTAAGCGACCGTATCCTCGTCATCTATGAAGGCCGCATTGTCGGTGAATTTGCCGCCGAAGATGCCGATATACAAACCATCGGCGCGCTTATGACTGGCGCCAGCCTTGCCTCGCCAGCGTAGGAGAGATAACGTGTCTAATTTCACAATCAGGGATCAGGTGTCTATTGTCGTTCAAGATTGAGCGCGTCCCCGCGCCGGTATGGATGCGCCCACTGTTCATTGTGTTGGCCGTGATCATCACCTTCCTGCTGGTCAGCACGTTGGTATTGGCTGCCGGCGCAAGCCCCGCCTCCGCATTTTACGAACTGCTGATCAACCCGCTCACCCGCACAGGCGCGCGCGCCGATATCCTCATGATGGCGACGCCCATTCTGCTGACTGGTATCGCCGTCGCCGTTGCTTTCATCGCTGGTTATTACAATATCGGCGCGGAAGGCCAGCTTTATGCCGGCGCTATCTTTGCGGCATGGGTGGGTGTTCACAGCGAAGGCTTTGAGTCCTATGTCGCCATCCCCTTGATGTTGGCCGCGGGCTTCATCGCGGGCATGCTCTGGGCGTTAATTCCCGCCCTGCTCAAAGCTTATCTTTCAGTAGATGAGGTCGTCACCACCCTGCTGCTCAATTCAGTCATGCTCTTTTTCGTCAGCGCGCTGCTCAACGGCCCGTGGCGTGATCCCGTCAGCAATTGGCCGCAGTCGCCCACCATCGCCACGTCTGCCCAATTCCCCGTGTTGATTCCCCGATCACGGGTGCATTTCGGCGCGATTGTGGCGGTTATTGCTGCCCTTTCGGTGTGGTGGACACTTTCACGTACCCGTTTCGGCCTCGAATTACGCGCCATCGGTAAAAATAAAGATGCCGCAAAGTTTCTCGGCATCCCTGTTCGTCGTCGTCTGATCGCCGCCGCGCTCATCAGCGGGGGTATCGCCGGATTGGCGGGCGTCAGCGAAGTTGGCGGCATCCATTATTACCTGATCGGCACGCTCTCCCCCGGCTTTGGCTATACCGGCATCATCGTCGCTACGCTTGGCGCGCTCTCCATCCCTGGCGTTTTCATCTCCGCGTTGTTCCTTTCGCTGATCAATCGCGGCGCTATTTCCGCCAGTCGTGAACTCAGCGTGCCGGTCTATCTCAGCGATGTCATTCAGTCGGTGCTGCTGCTGGTCACCTTAGCCGCGCTCTTACTCAGCCAGTATCGCATTCGAAGGGAGCGATAATCGGTGGAATCTCTCATCCTGCTGATCGGCGCAGCCCTCCGCATCGCCACGCCCATCCTGTTCGGCGCATTGGGCGAAACCGTGATCGAACGTGCCGGCATCCTCAATTTAGGCATTGAAGGCACGCTGCTGCTGTCCTCATTCGTTGGTTTCGTCACCGCGCAAGCCGCAGATTCACTCTGGATTGGCCTCGCCGCCGCCGTACTGACCGGCATCGCCCTCAATTTACTCATGGGCTTGCTGGTGATCACGCTCGGTTTGAACCAGCATGTCTGCGGGTTAGGCATCACCCTGTTCGCCACTGGGTTTGCGCTGTTCGCCTTCCGCCTGATTTACGGCGGCGTCAGCACGCCCCCTTCGCTAAATGAATCCTTCCAACCGCTTAGCGCCTTTAGCGGCACCGCTTTTGCCCCATTATTCAGCCAGCATTGGCTCACCTACGTCTCACTATTATTTGTGCCGCTACTCAGTTGGCTGCTCTTTCGCACTTCCTTCGGCCTGCGCCTGCGCTCGGTGGGTGAAGCCCCCGACGCCGCCGATACCGCTGGAATCAACGTCTTTCGCATGCGCTATACCGCCTTGATCATCGGCGGCGCGCTGATGGGTTTAGGCGGTGCTTTCCTCTCGCTGGCGCAGTTGGGCGCGTTCACCCACGGCATCATCAACGGGCGTGGATGGGTGGCGATTGCCATCGTCATCTTCGGCAATTGGAAACCCTGGCGTGTGCTGGCTGGCGCGCTTTTATTCAGCGGCGTGCAGGCGCTGCAACTGCGCTTGCAGGCCGAAGGCGTGCCGCTCCCCTATGAGCTGCTGCTGGCGCTGCCTTATCTGCTCACCATCGTAGCAATTGCCATCGTCGGGCGTAACGCTTCCTACCCCGCCGCTCTGCTCAAACCTTACCGCCGCGAAGGCTAGATCGCATAAAATGCGCTGTATTTGTAACGTTTTGTAGGTCGTTTAATCAATTTAGATTAAGGATGTTAAATCTTGGGTAGCGTACTGCTCACCGTACTTCCTGAAATTCTCGCCAGCGTCATCTATCCGGCGTGGGTACTGTTCACCGTGCTTCTGCTCATGGGGCAGGATGGCGCGAAACGTGTCCTTGCTCTGCTCATCGGGGGTTCGCTCACCCGTCTATTACAGATTCTGCTTTTCAACAGCATTTTTGGCGCCTCACCCACCGCCGATGAATCCGCCTATGGCGCCTCACCCATCGCCTCAACCTTATTCCTTTTTATCGGTATCCTATTCTTAATCGTCGGGGTGAAGGCTTTCCTGAAGCAGCCAGACTCAGACGACGACGCGCCGTCAAAATTAACGGGGATGATCGGTACGCTGTCCCCGCTGCGCGTATTTTTGTTAGGCGCGGGATGGGTGCTGATTTCGCCTAAATTATGGGCCTTCACCCTCTCCGCCATCAGCACCATCAGCTACGCCAACTTAAGTTCGGTTGAAACCATTCTGCTTTACCTATTTTATCTGATCGGCTGTGTATCCTTCTCGATCATCGTGGTTGTGATGAGCGTCGTACAGCCCGACAAAACCAAAGCCGCCATTGGGCGTTTTCAAATCTGGTTTGAAAGCAATATGCGCCCGATCAAAATCGGCTTTTCAGCCATATTCGGCGTTATCTTTGTTTACTTAGGCGTCTCTGGGCTTATCGGGTAGCGCGTAAAGTTCTGGTATCATATGCGCTTCCCGTCGCCATTTGCGCAGGGAATCTAGAAACGCGCTAACCGCTAAAGTTTTTCCGGTAGAAGGTTCCGTTGGTGCTATGCCTGAACAACCGCTGGTCTCGATCATCACCCCTTCTTTTAATCAGGCGGGTTTCATTGAAGCCACCATTGAAAGCGTGCTGACGCAGGATTACCCCAATATTGAATATATCGTGATCGACGGCGGCTCAACCGATGGCACGGTGGATATTCTGCGCCGCTATGAGGGCCGTTTACAGTGGATCAGCGAACGCGATCAGGGGCAGGGCGACGCCATCAACAAAGGCATGCGCCGCGCCACTGGGCAAATTCTTGGCTGGCTTAATTCCGATGATCTTTACGTGCCCGGCGCGATCCGCGCCGTTGTTGAAACCTTCACCCGTAAGCCAGAAGCCATGTTTGTTTATGGTGATGCCGAAGCCATTGATGCTCAGGATAAAAGCTACGGCACTCGTATCCATGTTCACCAAACCGATGCCGACGAACTGATCAATATGGGCGATCCAATTGTTCAACCCGCCTCTTTCTGGCGCGCCGAAGTTTGGCAAACCTGTGGGGAACTAGACTTATCGCTGCATTACACGCTCGATTATGAATACTGGATGCGCGTCGCCAAACGCTACCCGCTAACCTATATCCCAGTCATTCTGGCGAAAGAACGCCTGTACGCTGATGCCAAAACCTTTAAGGGCATGATTGAGCGCATAGACGAACTTGAGGCGGTAGCCAGGCGGCATGGCGGGCAAGGCATCGCCTCTCGTTTCGCCGGTGAAGGTGCGGCAGCTTACGTTAATCGTGGCGCCGGGCGGTTGGCGCGTGGTCAGTGGAAAGCTGCGCGTGGCGATTTTGCGCGTGCCCGTGCGCTCAAGCCGGACGCCAAACGCTTCATCATGTTTCTAGGGGTATCTGGAATATTCGGCAGTAAGGCCATCGCGCGGGCGCGCCTATCCCAGAATAAGTACCGGCAACCACGCAAACAAGGGGTAACCTACCCGCCGAAGAAAGCAGAATAGCGCATCTACCCGCTGCCGATTCCCCATCCTCAACAGCAATTTAATGCCAATTCTCAATAGTTTGTATTTTATTACTTGCGTTTTAGAACAAACATGCTAAAATCGGTCTTGTTGAGAATGTTACAAAACCTGTTGTTTGCGACTATAATGCTGATGTCGGTGAATGAGACATGATAGCAGAAATACAAAGGATATCTGCCTTGGCCCCGCGAAGAAAAGAAAAGTCTGAAGCTGGTGATCGTCCGCCACTTTTTGAGGGTAATCCCAAAAGTGAAGAAGGCCGCAAGAAGGCGATGGAAGCGGCGCTTGAAGATATAACCAAGCGCTTCGGAGAAGGTGCGGTTATTCGTCTGGGCGATGCTAGCCATCTGGCAGTAGATTACATCCCCAGCGGATCGCTTACGGTAGATATTGCTGTTGGCGTTGGCGGTATTCCGCGTGGGCGGATCACCGAAATCTACGGGCCGGAAAGCAGCGGTAAAACCACCCTCTGCTTACACGTGATCGCTGAAGCCCAGAGGCGCGGCGGTTGGTGCGCGTTCGTAGATATGGAACACGCGCTCGATCCCCAATATGCATCCCGCATCGGTGTAAACGTCGATACCTTATATGTTGCCCAGCCGGATACTGCCGAACAGGCGCTTGAGATCACCGAATCGCTGGTACGCTCCGGCGCATTAGACGTGATCGTGCTGGACAGCGTTGCTGCGTTAGTGCCGCGTGTTGAAATTGAAGGCGAAATGGGGGATAGCTTTGTCGGCATCCAGGCGCGTTTGATGAGTCAGGCGCTTCGTAAACTCTCCGGCGCAATCAAGCAGTCAAATTCCGTAGTCATGTTCACCAATCAGCTCCGCGATAAAATTGGCGTAATGTACGGCTCGCCGGAAACGACCAGCGGTGGCCGCGCCCTCAAATTCTACGCCAGCGTTCGCCTTGATGTGCGTAAGCAGGAATCGATCAAAGGCAGCGGTGGCGAAGTGATCGGCAGTCGCACCCGAATCCGCGTTACCAAAAATAAAGTTGCGCCGCCATTCCGTGAAGCTGAGTTTGACATCATGTTTCTAGAAGGCGGCATCAGTAAATCCGGCGAAATTCTCGATCTCGCAACCGAATTGGGTGTGGTGGATAAGCGCGGCGCGTTCTTCCGCTACAACGATGGCTTGCTCGGTCAAGGACGCGAAAATTCTAAACAATATCTGATGGAAAATCCGGCGATCCGCGACGAAATCGAAGTCCAAATTCGCCAGCACTACGGCCTACAGCCTAAAGCCTAACTAAACGGGTTTATAAACGAACCTGGGTTTAAGGCAGATAGCATCTCCATCGCACAGCTCTGTAGGAAGGGCGCAGCATATTTTGCGCCCTTCCTCATACAGAAATAGTGTATCTAAGAACCGGCCTAACTTCCCAGCGGCTGCTCGAAGTTGAAATCACTCGGCGCTGCCGTTGAAGGCGGGGGCGCGGGGGGCGCAGTCTTTGGCTTTGGTGGGGCTGCTGGCGCCGGCGGTAATCCCTTTCCCGCTGCCTGCATCGTCGCCATGAATTGGCTCGCCAGTGATGTCAGCTCCATCGGCAGCACATACTTGGTAGAGGGTGAATTGCCTAGGCTGCGCAGCGCATCCAAATACTGAATCATCATCGTCTTTTCATCAATCAAACGCGCCTGCGCCGTCAGCGCCTCTAGACCTGCCGCGCGGCCTTGCTCCGTCAGCAGTTGCGATTGGCGATTACCTTCCGCGCGTAAAATCGAAGACTGCTTCTCGCCTTCTGCCCGCAGCACCGCTGATTGTTTCTCGCCTTCCGCCACCATGATCGCGGCGGCGCGCTCGCCTTCCGCTCTCGTAACCATCGCGCGGCGTTCGCGTTCGGCGCTCATCTGCCGGTTCATCGCTTCTTTCACACTCGGCGGCGGCTCTACCTCACGAATTTCTACACGGGTAATTTTCACACCCCATCGCTCGGTCACTTCATCCAGCTTCACCCGCAGCACATCATTAATCTGCTCGCGTTTCGCCAGCACATCATCTAGCTCAATATCACCGATCACCGCGCGCAGCGTCGTCGCCGCAATATTCAGCGAAGCCTGTACCACGTTCTCCACTTCCAGCACCGCCAGCTTAGGATTCACCATCCGGTAGTACACCAGAAAGTCCACATCAATCGCGGTGTTGTCCTTTGAAATTGCCGTCTGGCGCGGAATTTCCAAAAAGCGTTCGCGCAGGTCCACTTTTCGCGCCGATTCAATGAACGGAATCAACAGCGTCAAACCGGGGCCTCGCGTTCCGGCATATTTACCCAACCGGAATACCACTAAACGATCATATTCCGTCAGTACTTTCACCGACGAGAAGAACACGAACGCCAGAAAAACCAGAATGATAATGACGAGAATTGCTTCCACTATAGTTATTCCTTCCTGTCTAAATCCCCACAACCCGGCGCTTATGCTTTTCGGGTTCTACAAACAGCGTAAGCCCGTCTTGCTCTACGACAACAATCGCCTGCCCCGCTTCAACCGGTGCGGTGCTGCGCGCAGACCATGTTTCACCGCGCACACGCACAGTACCAATCGGGTCAATCTTGCTCTGTACATACCCCTGCTCACCGATCAACGGCTGATCTTCCAGCATCGCCGGTTTCAAATCTCGCGTATTAATTGCGGCTTCCAGTATAAACCGGTGATACAAGAACGAGCTAAACGTCACCACCGCAATAATCGCCAGCGAAACCGAAAGGTCATTAAACAGCACAAAACTGGCAATCACCTGTAAAATTAATCCGCCATACATGAACGGACGCGCCCGTTTTACGAAGAACGGCACCACATGATACAGCAGCGCGCCGCATACGATGATCACCACCGCCGCCCAGTTCGTGGAAACGTTGCCCAGCAGGAATAGCACGCCAATTGATAAGATCAGCGCCGCAATCTCCAACACCCCGGTTCCGGGAGTAGCTACTGCAACCGCTGCAAACCATAGGCTTGCCATCAGCAAGATGTACAGAATATTCGGGTCAGACAGAAACGTCAGTTCTGCCATACATCACCCTCCAAAAAAACTATCCAACTATTATATGCCAATCTTCGCCATGTTCGCCCCCCTATAAACATGGAGTGCAGGGGGGCCATAGCCTCAAAATTGACAGTGATGCCTTGCAAACAACCGTTGCTATATTACAGTCCTGCTACACGCGCGGGCTAGAAGTAAGTTTTTTTGCATCGTAGGGATGAAGCATAAATGAAATTTTTCACTTTGACCTGAACTCTCATATAATCGTAAACAACATACAAGTATCCTTAGCATTTATTCTCTCAATGTCAGATGACTGTAAATGCCAACTATTTGCCGGATTTCCGCGTGAAGACAACTTCCCGTGGCGATATTGATCCCAAAACATTAAGAATCAATCCTGAACGCATGCGCGAAGACTTTGATGCGCTTGCAGAGATTGATGCCACGGCTGAAGGCGGCGTTGATCGCGTGGCCTTATCGGGTGGCGATCTTGATGCCCGCCTTTGGCTGGCGGAACGCATTGAGGATATTGGACTGACTCTGCGTGACGACGATGCAGCCAATCTAGGCGGCATTTACTTTGCTGAAACGCAAGATGCACGCACCTTGCTCGTCGGCTCGCATCTGGACAGCGTGCCTGATGGTGGGCGCTATGATGGCGCAGTCGGCATTGTCGCCGCGCTCGAATGTATGCGCATCCTCATCGAGAATGAAGTTCAGCTCCCCGTAAACCTTGAACTAATTGATTTCACCGACGATGAAGGTACATGGCATTCCCTGTTTGGCGCGCGCGCACTGGCGGGAATACTTCCCCCTGACGTAACCAATGAGGCGCGTACGGAGAATGCCTCTTTTCGCGCCGCTATGGGTAGGGTCGGCCTGTCTTTGCAGGACGTTCCCCGGGCGCGGCGCATTCCGAACACGCTGGCCGGTTACCTAGAGCTACATATCGAACATGGCACACGGCTGGAAAATGCTGGCGCCAGCATCGGCGTAGTCACTGGCATTGTCGGGCGCACCACCTATGAAGTGATCTTTCACGGGCAGGCGGGGCATTCCGGCACCACCGATATGTATAAACGCCGCGACGCCTTACGTGGGGCGGCTCAGTTCATCGTTCGCGCACACGAAATGGTACGCGCACGCTACGGGGATGGCATCTTCAACTGTGGTGATATTCAGGTAGAACCTGGCAAGTACAACATTATCCCTAGCAGAGCCTGCCTCACTGTGGAATGTCGTCACATTAGCGAAACACTCATGGGCGAAATGGAAATCGCCATGATTCAGATTGCCCGCGAATGTGCCGCATCTCATGGACTTAGCGTGGAAATTGAACCTAAAATACACATGCCAGCCGCCGCTATGGCGGCTGATTTCATTGCAGCGATTGAAACTTCATGCAATGTGCTGGGGCTTTCCCATACACAGTTAGCCAGTTATGCTGGTCACGCCGCGCAAGCTCTCAGCCAGATTATGCCCTGCGGCATGATTTTCATCCCCTCAATGGGCGGCGTTGGGCATTCCCCGTTAGAGTTCACGCCATGGGAAGACATCGTTGAAGGCGCAAATACCCTACTGCAAACAATTCTCCGACTGGCCTTCCCCTAACACTCACATTCCGCGTGCCTTATAGTCCCACCACCCTAAGGGGGAAACGATTGGGGTGATGGGCTGTTTATAGCAAACAAACCCGAATATCCGTGAATCTGCTTTACATTTCACAAAAGAACTCTGTATCATGGGATATTACTTTCAACACCCATTTTTTTACCGGATTCCATCATGTGTGCCCTCCAACTGCAAATTAATGAGGCGGCACTGCCGCCGCTGACTCCTGATAATTACATCAATCGCGAGTTAAGCTGGATCGAATTCAATTACCGCGTTCTCGCACAGGCCAAAGATGAGCGCCTTCCGCTGCTTGAGCGCATTAAGTTTCTGGCTATTGTCAGCAGCAATACTGATGAGTTTTTCATGGTTCGCGTGGCCTCCATTCATCAGAAGATCAATTCCGGTTCATCATCTACAAGGCCGGATGGTTACACCTCACTGATGCTGCTGGCCTTGCTGCGCGAACGTATCGGCGCGATGATGGCTGAACAGCGCACGCTCATGCGCGAACTGCTTACCCGGCTTGAAGGTGAAGGGGTCACAATCCCCGCCGTATCTGAACTTGGGAAGCTGGAGCGCGATGCCCTACACAAATACTTTTCCGAAGAAATCTATCCGATCATCACCCCACTGGCGGTAGATCACGCCCGCCCCTTCCCATTCATTAGCAACCTTAGCCTGAATCTCGCGGTTATGCTGCGTCATATCGGTGATGACAATGGCGATCTTGATTTTGTGCGTATCAAAATTCCCGAAGGCAGTTCGCGATTAGTAAATCTATATGATGTGGTGCGTAAATACGGCGATGAATCCATTCAACCAGATTTAACCAGCTTTGTTCCCCAGCAGAATATTTCCTTTGTCTGGATCGAAGATGTCATTCAAAACAACCTTTCGATGCTGTTTCCCGGCATGAAGGTTGTGGATGCCGCGCCATTTCGCATCACACGGAATGCTGATATTGACTACGAACATGAATTGGAAGACATTGATGGAGATGGCCGAGTAGATATTCGCGAGTTTGTCGAAGAAAGCGTTCGTGAACGGCGATTTGGTTCAGTGGTACGCCTGTCCATGCCCGAAAACTCCAGCGAACACATCGTGGATACGCTCGTCAAAGCGCTCAAGATTGATCCCCGCCGTGACCTGTATTTTGTGAACGGCGCATTGGGCGGCGCCAGCCTGTTTGAGATCGCTGCGGTAGATCGCCCCGAACTCAAATATCCGGCTTATGTGCCGCGTCAGCCGATCAGCGCTGAAGAAAATATCTTTGACGCCATCTCCCGCCATGATATTCTGCTGCATCATCCCTACGACTCGTTTCTACCCGTCGAAAACTTCTTCCATACTGCCGCTCACGATCCCGATGTACTCGGCATCAAAGTGACGTTGTATCGTGTTGGGCGCAATTCACCCATCGTTCAATCGCTGCTGGAAGCGAGGGAAAACAACAAACAAGTTGCCGTCCTTGTCGAGTTGAAGGCACGTTTTGACGAGGACAACAACTTATTATGGGCGAAGGCGCTGGAAGATGCCGGTGTCCATGTCACTTACGGCGTTGAAGAACTGCCGATTAAAACCCATGCTAAAATTGCGCTGGTTGTGCGCCGCGAAGGCGATAGCGTCACCCGTTATGTGCATGTTGGCACCGGAAATTACAACAGCAGCACCGCCCGCCTATATACTGATCTTTGCCTGTTAACCAGCAACCGCGAAATTGCCGAAGATGCTACCCGGTTGTTCAATCGGCTCACGGGTTACGCGCCAAGCACAACCTATAAACGCCTGCTGGTGGCGCCAGAATATTTACTGCCGGCTTTCATCGAATTGATTGACAATGAGATTGCCGCTGCCCGCGCCGGGAAACCAGCCCGTCTGATTTTTAAGATGAATCAGCTTGAAGAAGATGTGATGATTCGTAAGCTGTATGAAGCCTCACAGGCGGGGGTAGAAGTTGATTTACTGGTGCGCGGCCTCTCTTGCATGCGCCCCGGAATACCCGGATTTAGCGAAACCGTCCGCATTAAAAGCATCGTCGGGCGCTTTCTTGAACACAGCCGCATTTACTATTTCCAGAACGCCCCGCCAGAAAAACGCCTCTATCTAGGCAGCGCAGACCTAATGCGCCGCAACCTTTATAATCGCGTTGAGGTTGTGTTCCCAATTATTGAGGAGCGTATTCAAGACCAAGTGATGCGGATGCTGCACACCTCTTTGGCAGATAACACAAATGGTTGGGAACAACTGCCAGATGACACTTACCGCCGCATTGAACCTGCGCCGGATGAGCCGATCATTGACAGTCAGTATGAATTTACGCGGGATTCGTTCGGCATTGACTGGGATTAACGATGCCGGTGTTTTACATCCGCTTATCACGGCGCAGCAGCACGCTGGCGGCATGCTCATCATCATGTGAGACGAAAATGGCGAGCGTATACGGGGCATCTTCAGGCTCATAATAAAATGCTGCCCGTGATTTCTGCCCCGGCCTCATTATCGGCACAAAATGGCGTTCACCGTAGGCGTCCTCAAAGTCTTTGAGCGCAAGCCCGCCGCCATCTTTGAAGGTCAATTCTACCGTAGACGGGGTATCCGCAGCGCCGCCCGGTGAAATTTCGGCGCTGCTAAAGCTGGAATCTTCTGGCTTTATAGACATGACGCTGTGCGCGCCGCCCATTTTCTCGACGGCGCCAATCACTTTCGCCGCGTCTGATGCGCTGATTCCTTCCTGCGTAAGCAGTTTGACCAGTTTTGAGATCGTCTGATTCATAAGATCACCCGATTAAGGCATATTTTCTATCTCAGATTTCAATATTATGCGCGCCTCCACCGAATCGCCTACCCGGTGTGCGTCAGTTTCTTCCGGCAAATTATGGTAGGCATCATATGCCCGCTGCTGGCGCTCTTGCGCTCGCTGCAATCGCCGCTGGTTTGCCGACGTATCATTCTGATCTAACGCCTTTTGTGCGGCTTCCACTTCTTTCCCTGCGTTTTCCATTTCCTTAAAGGTATTTTCACGCTTTTGAGCATCTACGCCATAAACGCTTTGATACCAACCGTTGGCAACCAGCGCCTCCATACTCTCAGGCGCATATTTTATGCTGACTGCTTCTGTGGCAATATTTACCGGAATACCCATCATCGTGGCAATTTGCGCCGCAGTTTTCCCTTGGCCGGCCAGCATTCGCGCCATACTAAACCATTGTTCAGCATGCCGCGCCTCATGGTAGACCGTATTTGCCGCATCTGAGTATTCTTCCAGCGTGATCACATCTCGTTCAAATGCCGGTTTGCCCAGTTCAATTTTCCACGGCGTGAAGTCAAACTGACCGAGCAAATCGGGCAGATCTTTCACCTCAAAATCGCATTCCGGCACTTTTGAGTCCTCTAACAGTTCATTGATTTTATCCATCAACTGTTCAGCGCGGGCATCAGCGCTGCCAAGTTCTTCCCATTCGCTCAACTGCTCCACCGCAAAATCTGAGAAATCTTCCTCATGCTCAGAGGTATCCAGCCCTTGCGCGAAGATTGCCGGTAACGTGCGCGGGCCAGCCATGCCATCTACCGCCAAACCAACACTAAACTGATAATTGGCGACAGCCTGCACCATAAAATCATCAGCTTTGCCCGTTTTAGTTGTGCCTAATGCGTCTTGTATCTGTTCGATGATATGAGGGGGATAGTCTTTCTTGCGAATTTCATAATAGGAAATGGCTTTAGTAACCTGTGCTGCGGTGAGCGGGCCATCATGAACCACGCCAGCCGTCTCGCCTACAGGAACCGTCATTTCGTCTATTACCACCGGGTTTTCAGAGTCGGTTTCGCTGTTCTCGTGGCCGTCAACGGTCACTTCCAGCTCATCAATCTCAATTTGGCGCTGAATCAGCATTCGCTGCAACGCTTTGTTGCCGATCACATTCTGCAATCCCAGCATTGGCGCCTGCTGGCCGCGTGAATTTTCTGGCGCAGCCATTTGCTGCACCGTAGGTACAGTCGTATCTTCCTGATAGCTGCGCGCAAAACGTCGTCTTGGCATAGCTTCCCCACCTGACTCAGGCCATCATTCCCGCACTCTTTTACAAAGTATAATCCGATTTCTAAAATCCAGCCGGCCTGCAACCAGTTTTTTACAATCTGACTTATATTGCCAAAATGCAACTGAACGGTCTATTTTCCCGTATACTTAGGAAGTAACTGCATCGAAGAATCAGGATGTTATTGATATGCGTTTTCGCCGAAATGCCGTTCCATGGTTGATCATCATGGGGGCGGCGCTGGCTGTGGCTTTACTTTCTGGCACCGCGTCGCCGCTGGTAGCCGTGACCCTGATCGCTATGTTTGGGGCTGCCGTGGCGCTGTCCATGATCAATGCCGGGCCGTCGCGCTTGCTGGAGCAATCACGTTCCTCTCTCGTCTCAAAACGTATGAGCAGCGATGCCCGCGAAGCCTCTGCACGGGCGCGGAGGGGCGGCAGTTTGATCAGCCCGGATATGACACTGTTAGACATCGGCCTGATCGCGGTACAAACCGGCGAAAATGGCATCAACATGCGCCGCACCCGTGATGTGACCATGGATGATGACGGCGTTCGCCCCTTCATCACTCTGAACGTGCAGCCGGATGCCGCTGATCGCCGCTCGCTGGTGCGCTTTGAGCTGCGTGACGGCGTGGGGAAAGTGCGTTACGTTCACGAGATGCGCCCCTATTTGCGCACGGGCGATATGAACCTGCTGGCCGATCATCAACTGCCGCTTTATAACAGCGACGATAACGTTGAACCCGGAGACTGGGATTTGCGAGTATTGCTGGATGGGCAGTCTATCGCAGAGCATGTTTTCACGGTATCGCCTTCCCTTGAAGATCGTTACTCCCGCGCACGTAGGCCGTCAGCCAGTGACGCCGCACCTGCAAAATCACGTTTGAGCGAAGTTGAAACTGATGCGCCGCTGAGTCTGGAAGATTTGTTACGTGGGCAGGTGGATACCGACGGACAAAACCGCGCGGGACGCTAACCGCCGCGCAAAAAGCACCATCATTGAGTATGCCCCGCTGGCAATCGCCCTCATTATCGGGGTATTGATCTTAGCGCCGCTGGTGTTTAATGCGCTCTTGATCACGATCTTGCTGCTCATTGGCGGGTGCTTCTTGATTGCATTCGCGCGGTTCCAGCTGCATGAGCGCGTGAACCGGGGGCGCTGGATGCATCCTTTACGAGATATAACGATGAAAGATTTTGCGCGGCTGATGTGGAGCGGGTTCACTCTGTTCATGAATATGGTGGCAGAACTTGTGAGCATGCTCACCCAAAACCAGACCCACACCAGCACACCCCCTGCATCCCGCCATCAGCCACGCCCACAGCCTGCTGCGCAGCCCTCTTTTACGGGGAAGCCACAGGTGAGCAGCGAACCTCCGGCGGGAGATATGTCCCATTTGCCTAATGGCGAGCTTGCTTTTCAACATGCGCTGCAAGCCGGGCGGAATGCCGGTTTGGATATACATTCACGGGTGCTGCCGGTAGATATCGGATTAATGGTGTTCACGCGGGGAAAGCGGGCGATCAGCCGTACCGACCCACCGCCGGACAATGCCGAATATGTGCAGCCCTTTATCGTGCTGCATTTGCTGCAAAGGGCATCTGGGCGGGTGCGTTTCGAAATTATTGACTCTGATGGTCAGCGTCTGTTTGTGCATGAAAGTGTGCAAAATCTGGGATTAGGCGCAAATTTGATCAGCCCGGCGGCGCGGCTGAAAATTCTGGATGCTCACAACTTTGATGGTGAATGGCAGCTTCGTGTTAGCGCCGATGGCGTGCCGCTGGCGGCTCATTATTTCGCATGGCACGAAAGCAGGGAAAAGCTGGTGCGCCGCCATCTGACTGCTGATGGTGAGCTTCGCGCCGATGCGCGGGAACAACTGGTCAGCGAAGATCCATTTGACCGGATTACGCTGGATGATCTGCTGTCGGAGCAGCCAGCGAAGCAGCGGGGTTCATCTCACTAGCTGCAAATAGCTGCTAACAACAGCCAACACGTCGTAGGGTGGGCATGGCTTCAGCAGTACCCCATCCGCGCCGATAGAACGCACATAAGCAGGATCGTTTAGCTTGGAATTGGCGCTGTGCATAATTACCGGCAGCCGGCGATAGCGATCATCGGCTTTTAGCATGCGGCAAAGTTCACCACCGCTCATGCCGGGCATCATGTCGTCCAGCAAGATTAAATCAGGCGAGCAATCCTCTATCACCGTCAGCGCAATATGTGCATTGGCCGCTTCGCAGGTGTTGTAACCGCCGCGCCGCAGCACAATTTGCAAAATATGCCGGAAACCATCTTCATCGTCAACGATCAGAATATTCGCCATGTCGCGTATATTTGCTCAGTTTTTTGTAGACTTAAACGATAAATCCATGCTAGCATCAATTCTCCGAAAATCTCACAAAGAATTAATTAAGAATAGATCGGTGAGGCTGCGCCAATGTGCAAATGGCGCTGATTTTTCAGCCCCGCAGCGGCGCCGACTCAGCCTTGACCGTGCCAAAAGGCTGTGATACATTGATCGGTATAGTCATGTGCCTGTAGCTCAGCGGATAGAGCGTCTGCCTACGGAGCAGAAAGTCGGGGGTTCGAATCCCTCCAGGCACACAAAAACAGCGGCTTTTTAGCCGCTGTTTTTTTATTTCCCTGCGGCGGCAGATCACAACACCCAATAGATTTTCATACGCAAATCTAAGCCAGCGCGGCCACCGTGCCGACGTTAAATTCCCTGAAGCGGCTGCCAAACTGCGCGCGGATTGCGGCATTCGCTTTGCTCCCCGTACAGTGTGAAGTGCCGATCAGTTCAATATCGTAATGTTTCAGCGCCTCAAGCGTTTGCTGTAAAAGTTCTTCAGAGTGAAACATCAAATGCGTTCCGCCAATGATCGCCGCAAAGTGGGTTTCCCCGGTCAGTTTTATCGCGTATTCAATCGTGTTAATCAACCCCGGATGGCAGCAGCCTAACAGTAAAATCAAGCCTTTGGGCGTGCGAATAATAATGCTGTGTTCGTCCAGCACGTCATCATGGATCAACTCACCATTACGCCGCACTCGCAGCGGTGTATCCACATTCTCAAAGTCAATGACGCGCGGAATTTGCCCTGTAAGCAATACACCTGGAAAAATCTCACGCGGTTCATCTGCTTCATCAAACTTTGCCCCGTAAGATTCGAGATAACTGCGGGTAAAACGTACACTGGTATCGCGTAGAATATCGGTATTGTTCGGCCCCGGCTGAATCGAGAATTTTTCTTCAAACACCAGTGG
>DAOTUZ010000126.1:0-8285 GCA_034437295.1 Anaerolineae bacterium
CGCATCGGCGGCGACAAAGACGGTGAGCACACTTTCAATGTCTTCTACACGCTGCGTGAAGCGCGAGTATCCCGGCCCGTGGGCAACTTCATAGTGCTGATATGGGCGCATGACCGGCTTATAGGCTGCTGACCAGTATATTTGCCGCTGAAGATCGCGGATATAGAGATATTTCCCCCAATTGTCTTTGATCAGATCTTGGAAAGATCGGGTGATGCGGTTCTGCCCGGCGTTTCCCCGCCAACTGTAGCCGGAGCCAGTTTGTGAGATCATCATGCTGTAATCGCCGTTGCTGATCACGTTTCCCCATGGGCGAGGCGTGAACGGGGTGGTGATGACATACTCTCTGCCATCGTTTGTAAAGTGACCGTAGTGGCTCTTAAATTTATCAGTCATTCTGCCTCAACGTGAGTCATAACTTTACTTTTGGGAAGCTTTTCAATACACTAATTTTTGGAAGTGAAACGGTTCACTTCATTTAATCTAGCATTCTTAGTTTTTGCTGTCAATAAATTCGTTGCAGAAATAGTTAGAAATGATCTTATGACGACCATACGAGATGTTGCTAATCGCGCCGGGGTGAGCGTTACTACTGCCTCTTATGTGCTCAACAACACGGGGAAGATCAGCATGGCAACCCGTGAGCGCGTGATGCAGGCGGCGGCTGAGTTGAATTACCATCCAAATGCCTTCGCCCGTAATTTGAAATATCGCAAAACCCAGAACATTGGCGTGTTCATTTCCCGTTTTGGCGGTTCTTTCTATGAGGATATTCTGGAAGGGATTCACAGCGTCATTTTGAACACGAGCTATGAACTGCTGGTATGCCCTGAAAGCCGCTCAACACGGCGTATCCTGTTTCACCGGCAGGTTGATGGCGCGATAGTGTTCGACTCGAAATTGCCCACTGAAGCGGTGCGCAAACTAGCCTCCAGCCGATTTCCAATTGTGATACTGGATCGCCCGCTGCAAGGGGAATACATCGTGCCGCTGCTGCTGGATAACCTACAGGGAGTGCGCGAGGCGTTCAACCATCTTTACGGTCAGGGAAGCCGGAAAATGTGTTATGTAGCCGGCGCTAGCGACTCTTTTGACAATGCCGAACGCATGGAAACGTTTTTAGTTATCGCAAAAGATCATGGCCTGAACATCCCGATCTATCAGGGCAATTTCACGGAGCGTTCTGGCTATGAGGCGGGGCAGGCGATTTGGGAATCTGGGGAACTGCCGGATGCCGTCTTTTGCGCCAACGATCAGATGGCTATCGGGTTTATGGATGCTGCCAAAGAGCGCGGCCTACGGATTCCGGAGGATATTGCTGTTGTGGGCTTTGATGATATTCCGCTTGCCCGCTATATGCAGCCCTCACTGTCTACGGTAGGCACATCGCGTTTTGAATGGGGAAAACTGGCGGTTCACCAATTGATCGACTTTCTTGAGCAGGGAACGCCTTTCACAGAGCAGCGAATTCCCACCCACTTCATTCAGCGTTTATCTTCAACCCGCAATGGCAACCTTATTAATTTTGATGGAGCTTGAAATCGTGGATTCTATAGATATTTTGCGCCGTGAACTGCAAGGCTCGGTGGAATTTTATCGCGATTTTACCAATCTTGATCCAAACAGTCCGGGCTTTGGGTTGACGGTTGACTCTACTAAAAAGGCGAAATTTGCTTCGATTGCCGCTACCGGGTTTGCGTTGAGCGCGTGGGTGATTGGCAGTGAGCGCGGCGTGATACCCCATAAGGAAGCGAAAGAGATCACACGCGGCACGCTGGATACGCTCCTAAATCGGGTTCCGCATCATCGCGGCTTCTTTGCCCACTTTCTGGATATAGAGACCGCACAGCGCTGGCGAGTATGCGAATACTCAACCATTGACACGGCGCTGTGTTTGAACGGCGTGATTACGGCTGCCGCCTATTTTCAAGATGAGCAGATTCGCCAGATGGCACAGGAAATACTGGCGCGGGTGGACTGGGATTTTATCGTTTTTGAGGAAAATGGCTTAACCCTATTTCACATGGCCTACAACCCGGATAAAAGGGGAGATTATGTGACTGGCGACCCCGGCTATATCAGCCGGTGGGATATGGCCGCCGAACAGAAGATGATGTATTTGCAGGCGGCGGGGCAGCTTCCACCTGAACTGGCGCGGAAGTTATACGCAGGATTCAGGCGCGATAAGGGCAAGTTTGAGGGGCGGGACATCATCATCAACCCCGGTGGCAATCTGTTCGCGTATCAATTTAGCGAAGCGTGGCTGGACTGCGAGAAATATCTCGATCCGGATGGCATAGACTGGTTTGAAAATACGCGGCTGGCGACGCTGGCAAACCGCAGCTTTTGCATGGCGCACGCCGATGATTTCAAAACCTACAGCGCCAACAGTTGGGGCGCTAGCGCCGGGGACAGCCCATGGGGCTATGATGTTTCGGGGGCGACCCCGGCCTTAATTGAACCTGAACCGAATGGCACGGTTTCGATTTACGGGGCGATTTCTTCGCTGCCATTTGTTCCCGATTTAGCTGTCAAACTGGTTGAACATCTTTATCATGATCACCCGCAAACATGGGGTAAATATGGTTTCTATGATGCCTATAACCTCTCTGTTGAACCGGCATGGTACAGCACCGCGCTTTATGGCATTGATAAAGGCTGCTCGATGATCATGATTGAGAATTATTTGAGCCGGTTGATCTGGGATATCTACAGCGGCAGCGCGGATATACAACACGCGCTCAAGGCGCTGGGCTTTTATGCGCGGGAGGCAGCCGAATAACGCGCGGCGGAGATGGGCGAAAATCATAGGTGGAAGGCTTCAGATGGGCAACTTTTATGCTAAAGACGGCTTGTTTTGGCTGAATGATCAGCCCTGCTTCATCAATGCGGGGGAGTTTCATTATTTTCGGACTCCCGCTGATCAGTGGGAACACCGGTTGAGCTTACTGCGCGGCGCTGGTTTTAATACCGTTGCCGCTTATATCCCGTGGTTATGGCACCAACCGCAGTCGGACATTTCTGATCTGGATGGACATACCCACCCGATGCGCGATCTGGTCGGGTTTCTTGATCTGGCCGCCCGCATGGATTTCTATATCATCGCTCGCCCCGGCCCGTATATCATGGCGGAGACGATCAACGAAGGCGTTCCCCCGTGGATGTTTAGCAATCACCCAAATATAGCTTTCATCAATCAGCGCGGCGAGACGCAGAATCTAGCCAGCTATCTGCATTCTGATTTTCTGAACGGCGTTGAGCGATGGTACAAGGCGGTATTTGAGGTGTTATCGCCCCGTCAGATCACGCGGGGGGGCAAGATCATCCTGATCCAGCTTGATAACGAGATGGGGATGTTACAGTGGGTGCGGAATATCGTTGATCTTAATCCGGATACGGCCAACCGTTTCGCTGACTATTTGCGGGAAACATACAGCGAACGCCTGACTGAGTATTACCCGGAGGTTGATCTGCCGAATTTCCTATTACAGCAGATTCGGACGCCGCAGATGCCGTATGGCGAACGGCTGATCGAAGATTACCGGCGATTCTATCGCGGCTATCTGCGAGATTACGCAGCTCATTTGTGGGCGCGGGCGAAAGCATATGGCATGGAGGTGCCGCCGGTCATCAATATTCATGGTTTTGGCAACGGTGGCAAAACCTTCCCGATTGGTTTATCGCAGCTAGTAGATGTGATGGCGCTCAAGGACATGATCAGCGCAACTGATGTCTATCCGATATTCATTGGGGAAGGGAACTTTCACCAGATACTGCTGGTGAATGCTATGGTTGATGCTTTGCAGAACCCTGAACAGGCGCTGTTTTCGATTGAATTTCAGGCAGGGGGCAATCAGGATTTTAGCGGCGCGCAATCTTCGCTCTATGATCTTCACAGTCGCTTGAGTATCGCTGGTGGCATGCGCGCAATTAACCATTATCTATTTTTCGATGGCGAAAATGATCCGGGGATCAGTCCAGTTAGGCGGCACAATTGGGGACATCCGGTTCGCAAAGATGGGACAACGCGGCGGCATTATCGGCGCTATGCTGAACTCTCGAAAGTTATCGCTGTGTATGGCGCAGATTTGATTGAATCCGCGCCTACCAGAACCACCACGATTGGATTTTTGCTTGATGACTTCATGACCGAAGTCAACAATGAATGGACGCGCCCGGCAACTGACGTTCTCACACACCAGCGGAATGATATTTTGTTTGATTTCATTGCGCGTGGGCTGGCGCTGACCCATCGCGCGTTTGATGCTGTAGAACTTTCGCGAGATGAGATCGATCCTTCGATCACACCTAGTTTATGGGTGATGATGGAAAAACAATGTGATGCGACGGTACAGCAAAAGCTGGTGAACTATGCCGAAAAGGGCGGGCGGCTGATACTGGTGGGGCGTATGTGCGAGAATACGTTCGATCATGTGCCTTGCGCCATTTTGCGGGATGCTTTGCGAATTACCAGCATTAGCCATCTGACGCAGTTCGAACCCGTTGAGATACAGATTTTCGATGATGAGCATGTCCCGGCCACCTTTCTGGAAACGTATACCGGAAATTTTGATGCGCGATTTGCGATAACTGCCACAGGGCAAACCGTTGGGTTCACGCAGCGGTTGGGCGCAGGTGAGGTGATGGTTTTGGGCGCGGCGCTATCTGCAAATACGCTTGATGATCTGAATATTCTGGATCAGATGGCGAGTCGGATGGGCTGCGCACCGCAATTTGTGTTGAGCGAATGGGCAGATGTACGGCTTTCGCGCGGGGCGCACGGCAGTTTTTTGTTTATTAATAATTATCAGGATGACCCGCTTGAGACGGTGATTTCAAATGATGGGGGCGCTTTATTTGGTGGGCATCCTATTACGCTGCCAGCGCGGCGCGGCGCAATTTTGCCCATTGAATGGCCGGTGAGACCGGGAATACATCTTCATTACATCACATCGGAGATCACCGAGGTGATACAAGATGACTCAAAGATCATCATCAAAATGGCGCAAACAGAGTTTTTCGCAGAGGTGAGCCTTAGCGGCTATTCCTGTGACAGCGGGCTGATCGTGAGGCGAATTGATGATCGCCGTGTAGAGTGCCATGGAACTGACGGTCAGCTTATGTTCACCAGCGCGGATTTTTCCTGATAGCGCTTTGCCCACACGATGAACGAGTCACCGGCTAATGGGCTTCCTGAAGGGCAATTGTACGAAGCGTATCCAGATCGTGGATGAGGATGCTGCTGCGGGTCATTCGTACCAACCCGTCCGCTTCAAATTTCTTAAAAGTGCGATAGACGACCTCACGGGCTGTACCTACCATGTCGGCAAATTCCTGCTGGGAGAGCAGGCGATCATAGATGATGCCTTCGTGATGGGGCAGCCCTTCAACTTCGGCGCGGAGGCTTAAAACAGTTGCGAGGCGCGAAGTGACGTCGCGGAAGGCTAGGTCATGCACCAGGGTCACAAACTGTTTGAGCCGTTCAATAATTAATTGAAGAAATACATCTCGAAAATCGGTGTACTCATCCAGCAGGCTTCGTAAGCAGTCATGTCTCAAATGAACGGTAACGACGGGGATGAGCGTGGTTGCAGAATAAGGACTGGGCGCGCCGGTGGGCAGCGACTCTGCGCCGAAACAATCGCCCGGCATCGGCAGCGCCAGAATCTGGCATTTCTTTTTTGATTGACGATACAACTTCACCCGCCCTGTTTGTAGCGCAAACAGCCCCGTAGGCGGATCTGACTGCCGGTAGAGATCGACTCCCGCAGGATATTCAGCCGCCACCGCATTCTGTGCAATACAACGGCGCGTTGGTAGGCTTAGACTCTTGAATATCTGAATATTCGATAATGAGTCTTCGGTCACTCTATTGAAACAACCATCGTCATTACTTGGCATACGGTCAGTATAGGTGCTGATGGGCTGCGCTAATGTGACCTAAATCACGTGGTGAACGCCTTCTCATCTTCATGGGCGCAAGGGGGCAGCAGCGCATCGGGGTTCAGGATGACAATGTGCCCATTTTCATTCTGGACAATGCCCTCTCGCGCCAGAAGGTTAAGATGACGGGTGACAACTTCACGGATAGTGCCAGAGAGCGCGGCCAGCCTTTCATGGGTAAGTTTCACCGTTGGCTGCTGCATATCACCGCTGGCGTAGGTTAGCAGACAGTCGTTAATACGGTCTGAAACAGCCCATGTTCCTAATACGTCGCTCACCCGCGCGAGATGCCCCAATCTTTGGCTGTAGAGATGCAGCAGCGCCCCGACAAACTGCGGATCATTCGCTTTTAACTGCTGCAAGTTGCCTTCTGGCAGCACGAACAGCGTGACGTGATCGAGTGCCTGAGCCGTGGCAGGGTTTTTTGCCATGTTAAACAGTGGGCAGCTTCCAAAACATTTGCCTTGATTCATCAAGCACAGCCCTTGAATGCGGCCATTGAGAGACTGCTTAATGATCTTGACCGTTCCCTGAAAGACAAACCACAGCGAACTAGCTTGCTCACCTTCGATAAAGATGATTTGCCCCGGCTCGTAATGCCGCCGCACTAAAACCGCCGCAATGCTCTGGGTTTGCGCATCAGGTAAATTACGAAACGCGGGGATTTCGCGTAGTTCGGCCAGTTTAACCGGTGAAGATTCGGTCATCATCATTCCGAAACTATTCAGCTTAACTTGTGACTGGATATTTTAGCGCATTACTGAATATTAGCCTTCGTGATATCCCGTTTGTCAAAGAATGAAACGGTTTGTAGTGATAAATCTAGGTATTTGCTTGAACGGGGCATAACTGCGGGTATGCCCCTACTGAATCCATTAAACCCGTGGTGAATGACCCGTCAATCGGGTGAACATTTGATACCCGATCCAGCGGAAAGGTTCCGGCGGGATTGGCGCGTATGCTTGTTGATAGAATGGGAAATCACGCCACTGCTGATCATCATTTGAATACATATCCGTCAACATTTGCCCGGCGATGTTCGCCAGCGTGACCCCATGCCCACAGTACCCGATAGCATAGTAAATATTCCGGTGTTCGCCACGGACACCGATAATCGGGGTGCGGTTGAGCGTTATGCCTAGCACGCCAGTCCAGCGATGGGCAACCGGCAAGTTTGCGCTATTGGGCAAATAAGTATCCATTGTCTGAACGAGTTTGTTGAAAGCGTTTTTAGCAAAATTTGGCGATTTGGTATCAACAGTACGATTCTTAAACAGATAAGCATAAGCCTGATTGCTTCCGCCGCCAAACACGATATTCCCCTCACTTGTCAGGCTGGAGTAGGCGATCCGATCGCGATCATCAGCGTAGCCGGCGAAGCCGTGCCAACCTAGATTTTCTAGCTGTGGCGGGTTCAAAGGCGCGGTTGCAAAAACATGTGAGTGCAGCGGGAAAAGGGCATCCTGAAAATAACCCAGCTTGCCGGTATAGCCATTGGTTGCTAGAACGATGGCTTTTGCCTTAATTTCGGCATCTGGCGTTTTGAGTATCAGCTCCGCACCTTCCTGAATCGCTAGAACTGGTGTTTGTTCATAGATTTCTACTCCCTGTTCTTGAAGTATTGGGCGCAGGGCGCGAACCAACTGCGCGCCGTTAATTTGACCGGAATTAGGGTCGAGGACAGCGCCATATGCACTCTGAAGATTCAGCTTCTGTTTTAATGCGCTCGCATCGAGAAATTGCATAGGGATGCCGATCTGCTGGTGTAATTCGGCTTCCTCTTGAGCGGCTTCAGCGCGATGTGAGTCTGTGTAGGCGGTTAAAGTGCCATCTAAGCGGTAGCTTACGGGTAGTTGATGGCGCTGAATAATATCTATGATTGTCTGAATGCCAGCCCATGTCATGTCATAAATGCGCCGGGTCATTTCAGGACTGTACCCATACATACTGGGCATCCAGTTCAGCATCATTCCACCGTTGCGCCCACTGGCACCGTTTGCCAGTGTTTTCGCCTCCAACAGGACGATCCGTTTTTCAGGGTAACGGCGGCTGAAGTGATACGCAGTTGAAGTACCTGTAAACCCACCGCCAATGATCACCAGATCTGCGCTGATATTCTCGCGCAGGGGGCTAGTTGGCTGATAGTCTGGAGTCTGGCTTACCCACAGTGATCGGTTATCATCTATTTCTAACGCTTCTGGAAAAATACGTTTTGCAATCGGCCATGTTTTTGATGCTAGGCGGGTGGTTCCAAGCAGAAGCCTCTCAGAGAGACTTTTGTTTTCTGCAGGTGATGACATGACTTTTTACCTTTGCCCTTGAAATGGGTTGTGTGACCTGAC
>DAOTUZ010000127.1:0-18313 GCA_034437295.1 Anaerolineae bacterium
TCTGGTTACACTCTCGCCGCCCTCTGCCTAGCAATTTCCGGCAGTATCAGCAGTTGAATCAGCCCGTTAAGTACCACAATCACGGTGCTGCCTTCATGACCCAAAACACCCAACGGCAGCGGAAGGGAAATGATGAACGCGCCTAGCACGAGCATCACGATCACCGCCAGCGAGAAAATGATATTTTGCCATACCACCCGCCGCGCCTTCTTGCTCATGGCGATAGCATAAGGGATCAGCTCCAGACGGTCACCCATCAGTACGACATCGGCCGTTTCTAGCGCCACATCTGAACCCGCGCCACCCATGGCAATACCAATATCCGCTGAAGCCAGCGCTGGCGCGTCATTTACACCATCGCCAATCATGGCTACTGTGCCATACTGCTTTTGAATCTGCTGGATAGCTTCCAGCTTTTCCGGTGGTAGCAAATGTGCCTTCACCTGCTGTATCCCAATTTGATGGCCGATGTGTTCGCCAGTTTCGCGGCTGTCACCGGTCAGCATCACCGCCATCAAACCCATTTTCTGAAGCTCAGCGACGACCTGTTTCGCCTTCGGGCGCAGTTGATCAGCCAGGGCAATCGCGCCCAACCATTCGCCGTCACGCTGTGCCAGCATCACCGTATTACCCTCACCGCGCAGCGTAGAAACGGTGCTAGCGAGTTCTTGCGGCAGCGTTACCGCAAAACTCTCAGGACTGCCCACCACAATCTCATGGCCGCCCACAATACCGCGAACGCCCCTGCCAACCTCAGCAGTAAATCCGCTCACCGCTTCAGGCATGAAGCTCCGCTCTTGCGCCGCCTGTAAAACAGCCTGCGCCAACGGATGCTCAGAGCGTGCCTCAACCGATGCCGTGAAGATCAACAGGTCGGCTTCACTTACGCCTTGCATCGGGATAACCTGAGTCACGGCTGGTTTGCCCTGTGTCAATGTGCCAGTTTTATCGAAGGCAATTGCCTTCACCGCGGCCATCGCTTCTAAGTGCGCGCCGCCTTTGAACAATACGCCGTGACGGGCTGCCGAAGCAATTGCGGAGAGGAAGGCGGCAGGCGTGCTGATCACCAGCGCACAGGGCGAAGCCACCGTCATTAAGACCATCGCGCGATAGAAATTGCTCTGAAAATCAACATTAAACAACATCGGCGGAATGATAATGAACAGCGCCACCGCGCCGATGATGAAAACCGCGTAGTGTTCCTCAAAAGTTTCAAGAAAACGCTGCGTCGGCGCTTTCGAGTCTTGCGCATCTTCCACCATGCGGATAATACGTGCCAGCATCGTATCCTGTGCGGCTTGCGTGGCCTGAATATCCAGCGTCCCTTGCTGGTTCAGCGTGCCGGCAAACACTTTATCGCCGGGCTGTTTCTCAACAGGGATAGACTCGCCCGTGATCGGCGCTTGATCGATCCACGAATGCCCCGATCTCACAACCCCATCAACAGGGATGCGCTCGCCAGGTACGATCTGCAAAATATCGCCCACGCGAATCTGGTCAATCTTAACCATCTGCACGGTATCGCCACGCACGACTCGCGCTTCTGCCGGGTACAGCTTCATCAGGCCAGAAATAGCGCGGCGGCTGCGGTTGAGGGCGTAATCTTGCAGCACATTGCTGAGCGAGAACAGGAACAGCAGCAGCGCGCCTTCCACCCACTGGCCGATGGCCGCAGCGCCCAGCGCCGCTAAGATCATCAGCAGGTCAATATCTACCTTACGCTGCTTCAGATGTTCCCATGCGCCGATTGCCCCGTAAAAACCACCCGCAGCATAAGCGGTGAGATTCAGCAGCAAGATCATCGGGGCGGACAAGCCCAACCAGCGATCACCAAGCACGCTCAACAGCAGCGCAATGAAAGTAACCGCCACTAAGCGCGGCGCAAGCCACTGCTGATGTTCAACCCAGAAAGGTTCACGCGGGGCGACAGGTTCACTCTTGATTGATCGGCTCACGGCCATTGCATAACCACCATAAACACCATGATAAAACGCGATATGAGATTATTTTAACATCAATTAAATTATAAGGCAAACCAATTGGTACACTTTGGATACATGGCATGAATTTACATTTTCACCTATCACACACACCTTTGTTTCAGCAGACCGCCGCACCGCTTGTTATACTCAGCAAAGACACAACTTTGCAGTTCGTTTTTGAGGCGTAATATGGGGAAATTTATTCTTGCGCTCGATCAGGGTACGACCTCTTCACGCGCTATTCTCTTTGACGGCGCGGGTAGTATCATCGGGGTTAAACAGCAGCCTTTCCAGCAGCTTTTCCCCCGCCCCGGATGGGTAGAGCATGATCCTGAGCTTATTTGGGAATCGCAGTTACAAACCGCCCAACAAGTGATAGCCGCGAATCAGGCTGCGAATCAGGTAGCGGCAATTGGCATCACCAATCAGCGCGAAACGGCGATCATCTGGGATCGAAAAACGGGTGAGCCGATTTATAACGCCATCGTCTGGCAATGCCGCCGCACCGCCGATATTTGCGAACGGCTAAAAGCAGAGGGTTACGATCAGGTTTTACAGGAAAAAACGGGGCTGATCACCGATCCATATTTCAGCGGCACCAAAGTGATGTGGCTGCTGGAAAACGTCCCCGGTGCGCGTGAACGTGCAGAACGCGGAGAGCTGGCTTTTGGCACGATAGACACGTTTCTACTATGGCGGCTTACAGAAGGCCGCGTTCATGCCACAGATGTCAGTAACGCCAGCCGAACGCTGCTTTTTAACATTCATACCCATCAATGGGATGATGAGATTCTGGAACATCTGCACATTCCGCGTTCGCTGCTGCCAAACGTACAGCCTAGCAGCAGCATTTTTGGCGAAACCACCCTGTTTGGCGGCGCAATACCCATCGGCGGCATGGCTGGCGACCAGCAGGCGGCCACTTTCGGGCAGGTGTGCGTGAAGGCCGGCATGGCGAAAAACACTTACGGCACAGGCTGTTTTCTGCTGATGAATACTGGAAATAAAGCCGTCACCAGCAAAAATCGGCTGCTGACCACTATCGCATGGCAGCTTGGCGATGCGCCGGTTCAGTATGTACTTGAAGGCAGCGTGTTCATCGCTGGCGCGGCGGTGCAGTGGCTGCGTGAAGGGATTAAGCTGATTGACGATGCCGCAGAGGCCGAGCCGCTGGCATCTTCCGTCCCCGATACGGGCGGTGTGTACATGGTGCCGGCATTTGTGGGGTTGGGCGCACCCTACTGGAATCCAGAGGCACGCGGCGCTATCGTTGGGCTAACGCGCGGCAGCGAACGGGCGCATATCGTCCGCGCTGCGCTGGAAAGTATCGCCTATCAAACTCGTGATGTGGCCGAAGCGATGAGGGCCGATTCAGGCATCACGCTGCAAAATCTACGAGTAGACGGCGGCGTAGTGCGGAACAACTTTCTGATGCAGTTTCAGGCCGATATGCTTGGCGTGCCGGTGCAGAGGCCGGTAATCACTGAAACGACGGCCTTAGGCGCGGCTTATCTGGCGGGGCTGTCTACAGGGTTTGTACAGTCTATCGATCAACTGATGAGTCATTGGAAAGTGGATCGCGAATTTGAGCCGAGCATGAGCAGTGATCAGCGTGAATCGCTGTATGCTGGCTGGCAGCACGCGGTACGACAGGTGCAGGCGTAGGCCATGAATCTGCAAACCGATGTTCTCATTATTGGCGGCGGCGCAACCGGCGGCGGCATCGCCTGGGATTTAGCCCTGCGCGGGGTACGGGTGGTGCTGGCCGAGATGGGCGATTTAGCCACCGGCACCAGCGGGCGTTTTCACGGCCTGCTGCACAGCGGCGGGCGCTACGCGGTGCGCGATCCTGAAAGCGCCCAAGAGTGCATTGATGAAAATCGCATTTTGCGCCGCATTGTGCCGGAAGCAGTAGAGGACACCGGCGGCTATTTCGTGCTGTGCCCCGGTGACGATGAAGCCTATATCGAAACATGGTTGCAGGGTTGCAAAACTGCGGGCATTGAAACATCACCCGTTTCAATCGCTGAAGCACGCCGCCGCGAACCCGCCTTAAATCCCGCCATTCGCGCCGTGTATGCCGTCCCCGACGGCTCGATAGACAGTTGGGATTTGCTGCATCTGCTCCAAAGCGCTGCTGAAAGCACAGGTAACGCCACCTTCCTCACCTATCATCGCGTAGACTCGCTGCGCCGTGAGGGGAATCACATCAGCGGTGCGCGGCTGACTAATCTGCGAAATGACGAACCAGTTGATATTGAATGCGCGCTGGTGATCAACGCCGCCGGAGCGTGGGCCGCAGAGATCGGCAAATTAGGCGGCGCAGCCATCGGCATGAAGCTGAGCCGCGGCGCGTTGCTGGCCTATAACATCCGCTGGGTGAACACGGTGATCAACAAGCTGCGCCCGCCCGGCGATGGCGATATTTTCGTGCCAGTGGGCACCGTCAGCGTGATCGGCACGACATCAGTTGCAACTGACGATCCCGAAGATACACGGGTTGAACCGTGGGAAGTGCGGCGAATTCTCGAAGAAGCCGAAGCCATGACGCCGGGCATCAGCCGCGCCCGCATTCTACGTAGCTGGGGCGGCGTGCGCCCACTCTATGATCCGGGAATTGCCGCCGATGGGCGCGGGGCGAAGCGCACTTTTTCGGTGCTAGATCATGCTGAAACCGACGGTATTGAGGGTTTCATCAGCGTACTAGGCGGCAAGCTGACCACCTACCGGCTGATGGCAGAACGAACAGCCGATCTCGCCTGCGCGAAATTGAATCTGTCCGTTTCAGGCTCAACCTCCAACGTAGTGCTGCCTTCACCCCAAAAAGCACATCCACATCAGCTAAAAAATCGCCTGAATGCGCTTGAGCATGGCAAAAACACGAGCGCGTTAATCTGCGAATGCGAAATCGTGACCGAAAAGCAGATCAGGGATGCCCTTGAAGCCGGGCGAAAAGGCAAAAATGATACGGTCACGCTGAACGATCTACGCCGTGATCTGCGTTTGGGCATGGGGCCGTGTCAGGGTGGATTCTGCGGCTACCGCGCCGCCGCTATTCGCCATGAAGTGCTGCGTGAAGCGCCAACCAACACCCGCGATCTGCTCAGCGAGTTCATTGAGCGGCGCGTGGGCGGCATGAAGGCGCTGTTATGGGGGCATAACCTCAGGCAGGCGCTGCTCAGCGAGCAGCTCTACGCGCGTATGATCGGCTTGGGCGTGCAGCCTATGCCTACGACAGCACCTATCTTTACAGCAGATGATTTTCCGTTCAATCAACGCATTTCCGGCAAGCCGCGCGTCGTGGTGATCGGTGCCGGGCTGGCAGGGCTGACTGCTGCATTAGCCGCCTTAGAACTAGGCGCTCAGGTTGAAATTGTGGCCTTCGGGCAAGGATCATGGAGCGTGATGCCCGGATGGTTGGAAACTGGCAATGTGGAACTGCTCGCGGCGCAGCCCAACCACCCGTATGCTCTGGCCGGCATAGAATCGCTCAAAGCGGGGTTGGCGCTGCTGGATCAGACGATAGGCTTGGGCGGCGCTCATATCAACAGCCTCACGCTCAGCGGCATACCGCGCCCCATTGGCTATGCGCCGCAGAGCTTGAATCATACCCCCGCTACAGGAAGCCGGCTTGTGGTTGTCGGCTTTGAAGGCTGGCGCGATTTCTTTCCACAGTGGATCGCGGATCAGCTCAACGAAAATAGCTATCAGGCGACGACCGCATTAGTGCCAATGCCGAATTTCGCCGGGAACTTCGATAACTGGCCGTATCATCTGGCGCGCTGGCTGGGCAGCGAAAGCGGACAGCAGATGTTAAGAGAAAAGCTCAAGCCCTTCGCCACCAATGCCGACGCGCTGATCTTCCCTGCGGTGCTAGGAATGCAGCGCGAAAAAGCGCGAAAACTCGAAACCGCGCTCAACCTGCCGATTCTCGAAATTCCAACCCTGCCGCCAAATGTCCCCGGCCAGCGATTAGAAGCGGCGCTGCGTAAAGCAATCCTAGTGCGCGGCGGGCGTATCACTTTAGGCGGCAAGGTGGTTGGCTATGAGCGCAAGAACGGACTCATTCATGGCGTCATCGCTGAAACGGCAGTTCAGGGGCGAAAGCGTATCCTTCCAGCCGATGCCGTCATACTGGCAACCGGGGGCTTATACGGCGGCGGGTTAGACAGTGACTACACAGGACGTGTATGGGAAACGACGGCTGAACTTGCTGTACGCGATGTTCCCCCGCCAGAGACATGGTTCGCAAATGATCTGCTTGCGGGGAAAGAGCAACCAATTCACAGGGCGCGGTTGGCGGTGAACGGCCATTTACAACCGCTGACGGATGAGGATCAGCCCTTTGCAGAAAACCTATTTGCCGCCGGGCATATTCTAGGCGGGTGCAGCCCGATTAGCGAAGGGTGCAGCGAAGGCATTGATATCGCCACTGCTGCAAAAGCAGCTTTAGGATGTATTGCAGGCAGGGCGATAGAATGAACTATTGCGCTGCCGCCCGCTTCAGCGCCTCCAGCGCCGCCATTTCGCCGTTATACAGCTTCAACAAGCCTTCATGCATATGGGCAAAAAGCGCGGCCTGTTCATTTACTTCCATCGGCGAGCGTTCCTTGTAGGTTTTACGGAACAGCTCCAACCGTTCATTGATTGGCGCAATATCCACATAGGCAACGCCGCCCTTTTCTTTCAACAGCGCATATTTTCGTTGTAGAAGGCCGCGCGCTTCTTGCATTGCAGCGTTCACAGACAGCGCATCGTTGGCAAAAACAGTCCATTTCGCCGCAAGCTCGCGATACATCACGGCGGCTTCACTCAAGCGCTGGTTGCCCAACAGAACAGCGGCTTCATCCAGAAAATCAGCATACATACCGCGCATGCCACCGCCGCCGGTGCTGTACAGCTCAATATTTTCATAAACCGAGCACAGCGCCGGAAACAATCCTTTTCCGCCCGCAAATATCTGCGGCCAGCCTTTATCATTACGCGGATCGGTCATCAGCTTCGCCCATTTTTTATAAACCGGCAGCGAGAAAGATTCGCTGTCAGAACTCAAATGTGCGACGCAATCCTGAATACCCTCAATGACCGCCTTTTCAATTTTCTGCTTCTTGCCGGGTTCCAGCGTCAGCAGGCGATTCTTATAGGATTTTATTCGCCCACGCGCCGCCGCTATCCGCTCAAGTGATAGGCGAAAAGGTTTATTCGCCATATCATCAATCAGCGCGTCATTGCCTTCAATTCCAAAAACCGTCACCAGCTGACCAATTGAACCATTCATGGAAGATGGCAGACCATAATAGGGTAGATGATAGCGGTCAACCCAGATAATGCCCGGTCTACCTTCGCTGATAGCCTTCTCTAACGCCTTAGCGCCCCCTTTAGCGCCGCCCTGAAAATAAGTTGGTTTTACATTGATGCGGCTAAACAGGGCATCAAGAAATTTTTCAGGGTAGTTCCACTTGTTTTGAAAACCAAAAACTAGCACTTTCGCGTTATGTTCTTTAAATTCCCACAGGATATAACCAGCACCCAACCCGCCGGCAATACCTAAAATCATCGCTTCGGTATAAGGTTCGCCAGTGTGCGGCGCTCTAACGCCTAAGGCATTTAGGGCGTTGGTGACTGTCGCGGTTTCAGCATGCGCGCCACCAAGCCGCGTATAGCTTGCAATCGTCGGCATTTTGGCCTCTTCCCCTCATTAACCCGCTGATTCGCCGCACCATTTCCACACGCCGTCTTCTTCAACGACAGCGTAAGTTCCCAGTGGAAAATCACGATTTTCACCGTTATACACGGCCACAATTCGCCCGCCGCATGTGACGGTATCGCTGCCGTCATTGGTCGCGCAGTCCATATCTTCGATGGTCGCCTCAACCGCATCAAAGGATAAGGCCTCAGCATCTAAACGGGATTCCTGCGCGCTGCAAATCAACTGCGCCAGCGTATCCCGATCTCCGGTAACCTTAGCCGTCAAATAAGCCGCCACCGCTTCAGCCGCAGCATCGGTTGACGCGGGCGCTGCGGGTTCAGTAGTCGGGGCGGCATCCGTTGGCTGCGCAGGCTGCCCGCCAGAACAGGCCGCCAGTAATAAAGCAACTGCCATAAAACCTATGAGCAGCCGTGATTTCATGTACTTCCCTCCAAAATAGGTGTGGCTTCAGGGGTCATTTCGGCCTCAGGCTGTATTCCAGCAACTGCCTGCTGAATATCATAAAGCATTCGCAGTGAAAGCAAATTGTGCAGCGCCACGCCAGAATAGGCCTCATTCCCAGCATCATAAAACAACGTATCGTAGCCTGAATACGTCAGGTGAATATTATCTACATCCAGCCCATAATTTGGCAAAATACGGGTAGCCGCCCACAAGTTGATCAACGGCACTTGCAGTTCACCTGCCAGCGCGATCAACTGCCGGTTGAAGTTGATCGCCTGTGGGGCATACTGATCGTTCGGGTGAATGGCGAAAAGTGACAGCACCGGAATGATGCCCGCATCCAGCGTTTGCTGCACAATCGCCCGCATTTGCTGGCCGAAACCGACATCGGTCATGGCGCGCACATCATTCGGGCCAAACATGATGAAGGCTACCGCTGGTTTTTTCACGCGGTACTCACAGGCTAATGGCGTCTCCCCTGGCTGGCAGCCAAGGGATGGATCGGCCCACATCGGATCAACCACTGCGAAACTGCTTAAGCCAATCGAAGCCGCCGCGCTGGGTATCGCCATTGACGCGCCGTAATAATCCACCGTTGTGTTCAAATAGTCGAAGGCGTTGAGCGCACGGACGGGATCAGCCATCGGCGTCAGGTATTCGCTGGATGCCACTAGGCTGTCACCCACTTTGGTGATCACGTTTGGCAAATTGCCCATCTCTAAGCCGCGCCGGTAGACCTCAACCATCGCAGGGCTGATCGCGGAGATATAAGGCACAGCGAAAAGCTCTCGCTGCGAAAAGGTGGATGCCCAGTCAGGACTATTATCGGCAGCCGTCGTATTCACCGGCACTTCGCTGAAGCGCAGGGCGTCGCGATCCTGCAGATAGCCGCTCAAAATCCAGCCATCGCGGGCGAGATTGCCAGCGGCATCCAGTTGATGAATACGCACCCAGTTTCCAATATTATTCCGCTCAATCAGCATCACCGGCTGATCAGCATAGAGCATGCCAATTTGAGGGTTGGCGATGCCCGGCCCCCCATAGATGATCGCCTCGCGAAACGTCATCACCTGCGGCGGCGTAAATACGGGGGCATCTTGGGCAGCAGCAGGGATGCACAGAATGCAGATCAGGAACAGCAGCAGCCATTTCAGCATAGTTTATCTTTTCAGTCGAGCCATATTCAGGCGTCAGGATCAGCCGCGCGCCATACCGTATCCAGCATTTGCAGGCCGGTAAGATTACGCATCACATAGCCATATTGTAAATAGTCAGGCGTGAAAATCGCCGCTTCCTGCGGGCGGTAGCTTGGCGGCGATGACGGGTGAACCTCATCCCGTGCGAGTCCATACCCTGGCAAGCTGTTCATCGCCCCGGCATAGTCCCACAGCGGCAAATTCCAATCTGCCGTCATATCCGCAATTTCAGCGTTCACCGCATAAACATTGACCGCCCATTCAGGACGCATCGGGATAGTGCTGAAGATCGGGATCACGCCCCATTCTAGCGACAGCCTCAAAATACGCTCAAGATCGTAGCGAACATCTGCCGGCGTGCGGTAGCTCACATCATTCGTGCCTAGCATGATTAACGCAAATGCAGGCCGCATGATGCGATATTCACACTCCAGTGGTTTTTCTCCGGCAAGGCATCCCGCCTCCAGATCAGCCAATTCCGGCTCTAATACGCCCCATGAAGCCCAGCCCACCCCCGCCGCTAACGACTCGTGGGTGAAGGAAGTCCCGCCGTCGGCATCGGTGATCGTCCAGTTGAAATGATCTATGGCAGGTTGAAGATACGAGTAGATCGCCAAATCATAAACGCGCCAGCCGAACGGATGCATAAAACCAATATTGACGGTGATGCTGTCGCCCACTTTAGAGAACACGCCGCCGCGGTTGCCGTAGGCCTGCCCCACGTTATAAATGACGCGCAGGTTACTGGAGACGGCCTCTGAAAGCGGTGATGTATACGGCACAGCAGCCACTTCCTGCGCTGAAGCCGGCGCTAGGCCAACGGCGATCAGCAGCAGCATGACGGCAGCGCTATATTTTCCTATCCTATAAAGTCTGAACATCGCTATAACTTCTCTTATGCTGTTTATAACTTGCCTTCAGCCCGTTCCGCCAGCCATTTTTCACGGTTGGCCGCGCGGGCGATCTTGCCGCTGGAAGTCTTAATGAGCCAACCACGCTCTACAAGTGAAACAAAACTTGCGCTTACTTCTGCGGCGCGAACCACCTGCTGGCGCAATGTCTGGTAAATAACCTTACGATCAGCTTCATCAAGCACATCTACTTCTGCGACGATGGCGATTAACTCCGTACCCTCACGCTCATCCGGCACGCCAAACACCACCGCCCGCCCCGGATGAACCCCTTCAACCCCATAGGCTATCGCCTCAATATCTTGCGGGTAAACATTTTTGCCCGCAGTGATGATCAAATCTTTGCTGCGGCCAACGATATAAATCTCACCCTCAGCAATATAGCCCCGATCCCCAGTTTTGTACCAACCCTCAGCATCAAACGGTTCTAAATCAGGGCGATGATAGTAGCCCGCCAGCATGCAATCGCTTTTGACCAGCACCTCACCCACCGAGCGCTCAGGCAGTACAGCGCCTTGAGCATCCATAATCCTGACCGCCGTATTTACGATAGGCTTGCCGCATGAAACCTGTGGCGCGGCGTGCGGCGCATCCTCTGCCACAGGAATGGCCTTCAAATCATGCTGCAACCGTTCTAGATCGATCATATCCACATTTGCGATTTCCCCAACCGGCGTTTGGGTGACGGCAAAGGTATTTTCAGCCATCGCATAGCTCACAGCAAGCTGCGCCGTAGTCACGCCGTTAGCCGCAAAGCGTTCTAGGACAAGTTGATGGCTTCCCTGTCGCACGGGTTCAGAGCAGTTGATGAAAGCGCGAACAGACGATAAATCCAGCCCTTCGCTGTCACGAACGCGAACCCGCCGCGCCAGATGGTTATAAGCGAAGTTTGGCAGCCAGCACAGCGTGGCGCGGGTGTCGTGAATCGCCCGCAGCAGCAGCGATGGATGCTGCACCCAATCAAAAGGCGACATCAGCACCAGCGGGATTCCCTGCAAGATCGGCTGAATGAAACCGGCGATCAGCCCCATATCGTGGTACAGCGGCAGCCAGCTTACGATCACATCCTCCGCTGACAGCGCAAGCGCGCTTGCGTAGCTGGCAAGCTGATTCAAAACCGCCTGATGCGAAAGCGCCACGCCTTTCTGCAAGCCCGTTGTGCCGCTGGAGTGTTGTAAAAAGGCGATCTCCGCCGGTTCTGGATGGTACAGCGGGGCAGGATCGGCCTCAACATGATCCTGATCCGGCAGCCAATCATGCGTGCCGTACACCGGGCAGGCGCAGCATTTCGCCAGTTCCGGCGCAAAAACATCAGTCGTCAATACGGCTTTCGCTTCAGAACTGCGCGTCAATTGAGCCATTGACTGCATATAGTGATCAGGATCGAGTTTTTCGGTCAGCGTCGGGAACATAGACGGCACCGCGCCCAGCCATAACGCGCCCCAAAATCCGTAAATACTCTCTAAATTTTGGGTGTGGGCGATGATCACCAGATCGCGCGCGCCAATGCCAACCGCTTGTAATGCCGCGGCACAGCACATCACCTCATGCATAAACTGCTTGCGCGTGATGGCTATCGGCGCTTTATCCGTTTCAAGGTAAAGGATCGCCATGCGATCATCGGGCATCGAAAGCGTTTGCGAATCGAGCAGTGTGCGCCATTGAGGGCGTGTTTCCAGCGTTAACATGCGGGCAGCGCCAGCTACTTAAGGTCACGCATAATGCGGGCGACCATCAAATTCAGCGTGTTCATCTTGTCTTTGGTCAGGTCAGGATCGGGGATAAAGACGTTGAATTCCTGCTCGATAAACACGCCAATTTCAGCCAGCGAGAAGGAACCGATCAGGCCGCCAGAGATGATGCCTTCATCGTCAGTCAGCGCATATTTAGCATCTTTGATCAAATCGTTGAGGATAAATTGGCGCAGCTTTTCGCGCACTTCAGTTTCAGACATGGCCTACCTAATTCGTGGAAGATCGATCAATCAGCAGTATACCAGTCTCTGGAAAAGTTATGAGGTTATCGCGGCAGCAACCTGATCGCAGAATAACTGTGATCCTTGCGAAGTTAAGTGTACAGGGCTGTCGGTGAACTCATCCGGTGGCACAGCATCCCACGCATCCAGATAATGCCAGCCCTGCGCCCCTGCATGATCGCGCATCAAGTCTCGGTAGCGATCATACGCCCATCGTGGATACCAGAAGTTATAGCGCAGGGAGCTGTTTGCGCCATCAGCGATGAAAATTGGCTCGTTCACGATCATCACCGGCACATCCCCCGCCCGCGCAATGCCCGCATCCAGCACCTCAAAGGCCAGCGTCGCAGCATCAAGCTGATCCGCACCCGTAAAGTTGTGCCAGCTTATATCCTCATCGAAGTCATTACTACGCGGCGTATATTCGCCAATAACCTGATCAATGCCCGTTTGCGCCCACGGGAAGGCATAAAGCTGCAAGCGCCACCAATCCGCCAGCGCCCGCCGCTGCCCGATCAGCGTTCGCGCCATAAAATCAGGATCGACAAAATGCGAGTCGTCAGACTCCAGATCGAGATCGTATGTGGCGATCAAATTCCGCACAGATGGCGCATTGTTCTGAACCAGCGGCGTTGCCAGTTGCTCACTGCGCGGCATACTTTCCAGCGTGACCGGCCAGATGATCAAATCAGGCTGATAGGCCATCGCCCGATCTAGCAGCAGCAGGTCTTTGGTGACGCTCAAGGTGGGATAGCCCACATTATAAAAACGCGCAGGGCGGCCATCCACACTCAAGCCCCGTTGATCGAGACAGCTTGCCAGCGTATCAGGGTTTCGCAGCAGCATTCCCCACACCGAAGAATCACCCATCACCAGCACGATTGCCTCATCAGGGTTACGGCGGCCATTGAGCACATGGCTAGAAAACATGGCGTTCAAGTCGTATAAGCTCAGGTTATATGAGGCTTCCGATTCGCCATAAGGCAGGCGCAAACGCCCCGGCGCGATCAGGTTATAGAGACTGACCGCGCCTAAAGCAGGAATCGGGTTGGTGAGCGCAAATAGCAAATTGGCGATCACCAGCAGCAGCGCCGCCTTGATCAGCACGCGCAGTATGAAACCACCTGTATATTTTGCGCGAGTCAGCCATTCCCATCCCGACATCATGGCGCACCGCCAAGATTCACGCCAAACAATCCGGCAAAGAGCGCCAGCGCCTGATTCAGCGATGGCATCGCAAACCAAACCCACCCCAACATCACAAATTGCAGGGTGATCAGCACGCCGGCCGCCGTCCACAGTTGCTTACGCCTTAGCGTCAAATTCCGATACCATGCCCGCGTCTTATCTGACCACACCTTATGGATGAACAAGCCGCCAGCATGCCATAATCCCCAGAACAGAAACGGCAGCGCCACCCCATGCCATAAGCCGATAATGACCATCGTGGCCGCCGTGCTGATGAAAATGATCACGTAATTTGACGGTTTCGGTTTACGCCGCAGCATAGATCGCGAAAGCGGGGAATACACGTAAAAGCGCACCCAATCGCTCAGCGATTTATGCCAGCTTTGCCAAAAAGCGGCGATGTTATTTTTGAGATACGGGCGATCAAAGTTTTCAGGCAGCCAAATGCCAAACAGGACGCCTAGCCCGATGGCAATATCGGTATAGCCGCTGAAGTCGAAAAATAGGCGGAAACCGTAAGCGTAGAGCATCACCCACAGCGAGCCTGTCGTTTGCGCTTGTTCTGCCAATGTCTGGTTCAGGCTAAAAACGGCAAGGCTGTCGGCAATCACAAATTTCTTAAACATCCCGGCGGCAATCCGTGAGAGGCCAATGGTGAGTCTCTGTGCATCCCGCCCATTCAGCGTAGGCAGCGCGCGGTAATGCTCTGCAAAACTTTCAGCGCGGGCAATCGGTCCGGCAGCAAATGCAGGCGCGAAGACGACAAATGTGAGATATTCGCTCAAAGTGAGCGCCGGCAAGATGCCGCTCTGCCGATCCCGAATCGTCTGAATGAGCCGAAAGGCCACATAGGAAAACCCAAGCCACCCCAACTCTGAACCTGTCGCCAATGCAGCATCTTGCCCCGCATTCAGGCGTAACATTCTCGCGGCTTCCTGCGCCAAAATCGGCGTTTTGATCACCATAAACAGCAGTATTAGACCGAGCAGCCCAATCCATAACAGCATCTTTGCCGGCAGCAACCGCCTAAACAGCAGGCCAAGCGCCAGCAGCGCCGCCAGCGTGATCAGCACAGTTTCTATCGGCGGTGGGCGGGTGGTCAATTGCAGCGGAAAATCAATATAGCGCGCCAATGAAAGCAAGAGGATGATCAGCACCGTGACGATACATGCGGCGGCATCGGCAGGTTTCGGCTTTCCGCCGGATGGCAGCGTGAAATACCAAGCGAGCATCGCCAGCGCCAGCGTCGCAGTGGGCAGCGCATAATCCAACCAGCGAATCGCCAGCGACGGTTGCAGCCAATAGATCGCCGTGACGCTGCCGATCATCAAGGCCCACCCGCGCCAGCGTGCAGGCAGAATCATCACATACAGCGCGGCCGCCGCCAGCATCACCGCAATCTGCGCCAGATCCAAGTGCTAAAATCCCTGATAAATCCATTGAGGCGCTGTGCTGGTCGTCACAATGATCATCAGGATGACCAGCAAACACAGCGCCAGCGCAAACACATTCTCGCGTGAAAACAGCCGCTTAAGCATTATTTCTACGCCTCACCTATCGGCATAGATCACCCGCCACAGCGAGTCCAGCATCATCAGCCCTGCAAGGCTGTGTACGCCGTGTCCCGTCTGAAATGCGGCAGGCTGAGTGTAATCATGCAGGTAGTAGGTGGTCATATGCGAGCCGTCGCTGCCTAACCCGCGTCCGGGAATCGTCTCCGCCAGCACCGCAAAATCCCACAGCGGCACGCGGTATTCCGCCGCTAACCGGCGCATCACATCATTATTTTGTTCAGTACCGGGGCGCAAATCTGGTTTTGTGCCAATGATCGGCACAATCCCATTCTCAAGGCTGTACTCAATCGCTGTGCGTAAATTTTCTTCAACCATCTCTGGCACGCCCACATCATTCACCCCTAGCCGAAAGAAGATGAATGCCGGATTATTCAGGCGAATTTCACATTCCAGCGGGCTTTCGCCACTCTCGCATTGATACGGGTCTGCCCACATCGGATCATTAACTGTCCACGTATGCATCGCAACGCGCACCGCCATACTGTCACGGCTGAATGATCCCCTAAACCAATCTATCGTTGGCTGAAGCCAGCTATACAGGCCAAGGTTATACCCGTCTGGCGTATCAAACCGATCCATAAAGAACGGGTTCTCAATCGTGCTATCGCCCACTTTAGAGAAAGCATGCGGGTTACGCCCCAAAGACTGCCCCAAGGCGTAAATTTCGCGCACGTGTTCCCGTGTCACATCATCCATCACCACAAATTGATCCAGTGTGATGCCGTTGATGGTGGCTTCACCTTGAGGGACGATGGTCAGCGCTGTGGGGACGGATTGAATTAAGGCCATACCAAGATTATCCGCCCACTGTGTGGGCATAGCATTTTCTGGCGCCAGCGAAAAGGCAACTGCTTGCCCCGCAGCTTCTGCTGTTTCAGCAGCCAAACCGGTATTGGTCGGGGCGCTGGTTGGTTCGGGCAGCGGCGTGTTCGTCGGAAAGGCCGTAAACATAGGCGACGGTGTATCGGTAGGTATCGGAGTCGCTGAAAATGTATAGGTGGATGTAGGTGAAGGCGTGAAGGTAGGCGATTCGGTGAGTAATTCAATTGGGGTCACTTCAACCGTCGCCTGCCCTGTAGGCGTTACCGTGGGAGTATACAGCGGCAGAACAATACTCTGGCCGATGCGAATACGGTTGATGTCAGCCAGATTGTTCGCCGCCACAAGGTCGTTAAGGGTAACGCCAAAACGCCGTGAAATATCGAAAAGCGTATCGCCACGCACAATGACGTAGGTCGGATTTATAGCAAACGTGGGTGTAGGCGACGTGTCCTGCGCGATGAACATCTGCTGTGGATCAACCGGCGTGGGCGTTGCGGCCTCTTGCAGCGAAAGTGGGTTCAGCACAACCTGTATACCGCGATCTACGGTCGTTCCCTGATAGGTAGATAATGCCTGCGCGTAAACATCCGCCATGCTGATCTCTGCGCCTTGCGCCGAAACCATCGGAGCAAGCAGCGATACAACCGCATACAATGTGAATAACGCCGCTGGAATCATGAGCATAAGCACAACCATTGACTGCCGGGAACGAACCATCCGATACGCCTTGCGCCGCGCTGGCAAAACCAGACTCATGATAAGTCTAGCGCGTGATTACCGCCAGTGACATTCGCGAATGCTGATTTAATAGACAAACGCCCGCAAAAATGCGGGCGTTTGTAGGGTTTGGAAAGTTAGAGCTTCTTTTCTACGACGCTCGTCAGCTTATCAATGCTGGCCTTCAATTCCTGCTGCGCCACCAAGACCGGATCGGGGGCGGCAGCAGCGGCTTCTTCCTTCTTCTTACGCCCCAGCGTCATCGCGGTATTAATTGCCTTGATGATGAAAAAGACGATGATGGCAATAATCAGGAAATTGATCACCGCTTGCAGAAAATTACCGATATTGATCGTCAGCGCGCCCGCTGTCTGGGCATCAACCAGCGTTTGATAGGGGCCAACCGGAACGCCATCACGCAGCACGACAAAAATATTGGTCAGGTCTACGCCGCCAAGAATCAAACCGATCAGCGGGTTAATCAGGTCATTCACAATCGAATTCACGATGGCCGTGAATGCCGCGCCGATGATAACGGCAACGGCCAGATCGATGACATTGCCGCGCATAATAAAAGCGCGAAATTCTTTAATCATGGGACATTCTCAGCTCCATTTGAAGAGATCTAACGAAATTGTACGCATGATTAGCCATTGTGGCAATGAATTATTATAGGTAAAAACGCCTAAGCAAATAGGTAGCAGCGATACGACGAAAACAATGCTCTACGCTCCTGATACTCTGTTTGCTTATCCCTAACTGGCGCGGGGCAAACTTATCATCTTTTCGTGATAAATGGCGTTCAAGAGAAGTTCAACAGGATCAATAGTGTGGTCTGCTTCATCTAACAGCAACCGGCGAATATGCTGAAAACCGGGCTGCGACAGATAATACATACGCACGTCTTCAAAGCTAAGATTCAAGCACCCCATCATATTCACCGCCAATGGGTCGCGCCACAGGCAATCAATAAGTTCGTCTGCCCATTCTGGCCCGTAAATGAAAATGTAATCTCGGTCAAATTCAAATTGCATCATTGCCCATTCTCTTTTCTGCGGCTGGTACACCTACGATTTACCCACCCGTTATTGTATTGGTCGCCAAAATACGGAAAAGGTGTCGTATAATCCGCCCCATGACTTTTAGGCTATCTCGCAGATTTCTGCTTATCGCCGTCACCGGCTTAACTGCAACGCTAATCTTTATGGCGCTGCTGGCGCTTGATCTCACCAATCGGGGTCTGGCATGGAACATGCTGTATGATCTGACCGGTGAAGAAACTCCCTTTTCACAGGCGCGCGGCTTCGTTGAGTGGTTGGGTAACACCACCCGCCAGCCGCTCAATCTGGCGCTGGATGTGCCGGTCAATCATGCTGAAGTTAGCCCCTTTGGCGTCAATACTTTTCTGGAACAGGAAGTAGAGCCTGCCAAGCGCGAACAGCAGATGCAGATGATCGCCGATGCTGGATTCGATTGGATTCGCCAGCAATTCGTATGGGAAGACATCGAAATTCACGGCAAAGGTGATTTTGTAGACACCCGCAATGACCCCGCAGGCGTAGATTCATGGGCGAAATACGATCAGATCGTGGATCTCGCAGAACAATACGGCATCCAGATACAGTCGCGTTTGAGCAACCCGCCAGCATGGGCGCAAACTGCCGCTGGAGACTTTGCCCCGCCAGCAAACGCGCAAGATTACGTAGATTTTGCCGCTGCCGTCGCTGAACGCTATCAGGGGCGCATACGTTATTTTCAGGTCTGGAACGAGCCGAATATCTACCCCGAATGGGG
>DAOTUZ010000128.1:0-12373 GCA_034437295.1 Anaerolineae bacterium
GCATGATATAACCGCCAGCTTGCGCGAGATCACGCTAGGGCATCCCCCGCATCAGCGATCAGATCCAGCACTTCTTTAAACTCTTCGCGGAAAAAGTGCAGCGTTACAGATCCTAACTCCAGATGATAGACGGTTTCGCCATCTGGCTCGTGCGAAAGCCATGCGATGTAATTTTCGGTTTCGGCAATCGTTTCAACCGGCACATCATTTTGCGGCACGTTATTTTGTGATGCATTATTTTTAGTGTTTTTGCGGCGATCATTCATGGAAATACTTTCTAATCATCCCTGATTGGATGTGTATACCGCAGATTATACTCTGTGGCACCGGCTAATTTCACGACTTCGCCATTTTGCTTAACTGGTCGTCATTTTCATAAAGGAACTGGATGGCCGAATCAATATCGGTGAAAACGCGGAACTTGTGTTTTACCAATTTGAACTGGGTGAATAGAAGCGTCACCAGACGCATGAGCGCATTATCTGGCGTGACCACCAGCACACATCCGACTCGTTCGGGGGCAGGATGCGCCGGAAGGCGCTCATTCATCAATCTTGCATTCAGCGGGAAGGTCTTAACTTTGCGGGCATCTACCAAAATGTGAACTGGCGCATCTCCGAGTATAGTATGGGCATGACCTTCGTATGAAGCCTCAACCATATCATCAATCGTCACGTGTTCCTGAAACTGCATAAAAACAACGCGATTCTCGGTGAACCAGTCTACGACAACTGTCAAATCCCGTCCCTTCAGCATTCGCAGTTTATGAACATCATGATAGTCTAATTCGATGCGAACACAAATAGAGCAAATGTTATTAATTTGTGTTGTATTGCTTCTCACTTATTTCGCCAATGATGTCCTTCCTTGACATAATCGAACAGTAGTGCTACGTTGAGTTTACTGTTCGGTGTGAATTTTCAAACCATGACGCTGGAATTTGTCAAAGTTGTAGATCAGGTTGAGCGCATGGGGCGCTATCTAGGCCATCGCGCGCAAACGATGGTGGATAAGCTCGACATCGCGCTCGATTGGTTCACCGCTGCCGATGATCTGGACGCAGTCTGGGAACGCATCAATGCTGTGCGAAATTCTTCAGTCAGCGGCTATCGCGGGGCTGCCCCCGCACCTCAACCGCATGACGAGGTGGTTTCTGGTGTGGGGACGCTGCCCCTCACCCCCAAAACGGCGGTTATCGTTGCGGTAGATGGCTCACAAATTTACCCCGATCCGCATGGCTCGGCGCTGTTCTACCTGATCAATCTCGGATCACTCACCTATTTTTATGGGCGAGATCGCCTGCCTGAGCCATATACACAACCGGAGCTGATCTTCATTGAAGATTTGCTTGAAGATCAGGATGGCCGCCTGATCAACAGCCAAACAGTGAACACACGCCGCACAATTGCTGAGATGCAGCTTTTAGCTAAACGGGCATGGGCGCTCGATCAGACCATGCAAGCTGGAACCGAGGAAAACGCCCCGATCTTCACCATTCACGATGGCAACTTGCTCAAGTTTTTTAGCCCAACGGAACTGGTAGATGCGTGGCAGTTGGAGACGGATTATTTTCGCGCGCTGCAAAAATTACATGAGAGTAATGCCTTTGCCGCTGGATATATTGACCGCACCAGCAGCAGCAGCGTGATCAGCCTGCTGCATTTGCTGAATTTGCAACCCGACGAGATCAACGACGCCAATCTAAAGACCAATGGGCAAATTGAAGGCATTAGCGACGCACAGTTATTCGCGGCGGTGCTGCAACCCGGCGAACGCTCGGCCATCTTCTCGCAAAGCTCGCCGCAAAACAAAGACTATAAAGACAAATACGGCGCGGAATATGAAATTGCCTTCTTTTACATCAATGTTGGCGATACGCGACCACATATTGTACGTATAGAAATACCGATGTGGGTGGGACGGCACAAACCGGTGATGGATCACCTTCATGCGCTGCTGGTAGCGCAGTGTGCCATTCAAGGCCGCGAACGTTACCCGTATGTTCTCACACGCGCAGATGAGCTTGCTTATATCAAGCAAACAGAACGACAGCAGCTTGACGAATTGATCCGTATTGAACTGCGCAGACAGCAGATCACGCCGGAACGCTCGACCAAGCTAGAAAGCAAGGGGATGGCGCGTTCCAGTCGCCGTCGCTATCTACTGGGGACTTAAGGGGTATTTAAAGCAATATGACACAGGGAAGCGATGTGGTAGGGCGGGTGCTGCGCGCCAGCACGTCTGGCTTTGATTGTGGGACGCGCTCCAGCAGCATAAATGGCAATCAGAATTTTGGCGCGTTCGTGACTGTGCCGATCAGCGATGATCAAGAGCAGTTTGCGGTTGGTTTAATCTATGCCATTCGCATTGACGATGACCCGCTGGCGCGTGAACTGGTGATGGCCGCCAATGTTGATAACAACGCGCTGATGGATCATCGTGAAAACCGTATGGTGCCGGTTGAAATCTGCGTGATTAACGTGGGCTTTGCTCAGAACGGCGCTTACTACTACAACCTGCCGCCGCGCCCACCGATGAGCCTGACTGAAGTTCGGCTGATGACTGCCAATGAGGTATGCCAATTCACTGAACAGACCGACTTCATCCGTCTGGTTTTGAACGCGCGCGATGTAAAGCCGGATGAGCTGCTGGCGGCGGCCCTCATTTATGCATCGTATGCCTACCCTGAGGGCGAACGCTATGATTTCATGGTGCGTTCTGGCCGGAAAACAGCACAGTTGCTCTCGCATGATTTGAAGCGACTATCGCACATTTTGAGTTTAATTTCGCCACCAGAGCCAATTAGCTAAGACTCTACGTTTGATTACGGGAGGCTCATCGCCCGCTGCCGCGCTGCCTCAAAGAGGATGATAGCCGCAGCCACTGCCGCATTCAACGATTCGGTCTCTGCCGCCATCGGGATATAGACGCGCTGATTCGCTAACTGTGCTGCCTGCTCACTTTCACCGTGCGCCTCACTGCCGATAATCAGCGCATGGGGGACGCGCCAATCGGCCTGATCATAAGTCACATCGCCAGTCATATCCGCCAGATACACCTGTAACTGCTGACAGTATGCGCCGATCTGATCCCAACGGGCATCCAGAATCGGCATCCTGAAATGTGCGCCCATGCCTGCGCGTAACACTTTCGGGTTGTAGGCATCCACCGATCCGGGTGCCAGCAGTACCGCTTCCACCGCCGCCGCCGCCGCCGAGCGCAAAATAGTCCCCATATTGCCGGGATCGCCAATCGCATCAAGAATTAAGATACGTGATGGCCTTTCTGGCAGCGCCAGCGGCTGAATTGGAAAGATACCGATTACCCCTTGCGGCGCTTCAGTGTCGCTCAAATAGCGGATGATTTCAGGGGTGACGGGAAATAAAGTCCCACGCCTTAATGAGGAAGGATTCAGGACGAGCGTTTCATCCGTAATCGTATCCGGATCGTACAAAATGAAGTCCGGCTGTAATCCACAGTTAAGCGCATCTTGCACCAACCGCACACCTTCCAGCGCCATTTTGCCTTCTTTGCGGCGGGCTTTACTTTGGGTTTGCAGCGCGTGTGCCAGCTTGACACGCTCATTTTGTAGTGATGTGATGTATTCGGTCATGGGTGATCAGGTAACTACTAGTCCTCACCTCTCAATCCCCTTTTGAATACGGCGATGGAAGCTAAATGAGGCGCAGCGGGGTGAGGTTTATTCAGATATTCAATTTCAGGCAATTTTACACGCAATTAAAAAGAGCGCGATTGCTCGCGCCCTCTTTTCGGATATATGCTCTGTTCAGCGGTTTATTGGTTTTGCTGCGCCAGCGCTGCCAGCTTCTGGAAGGTGTCGGCATCGCGCACAGCAATATCGGCCAGAATCTTGCGATCCAGTTCGATGCCAGCTTTCTTCAGACCGTACATGAAGCGGCTGTAGCTGAGGCCGTGTAAACGCGCACCGGCGTTAATCCGGACGATCCACAGACGGCGCAGCTCACCACGACGAGCGCGGCGGTCACGGTAGGCATAGAACAGGCTCTTGAGCATGGCCTCGTTCGAACGGCGGAACAGGCGGCCACGGGTACCCCACTGACCCTTGGTCAGCTTGAGCACTTTCTTATGCCGTTGGCGGCGGTGAAAACCAGTTTTCACTCGAGTCATAGCTATAAATCTCCATACGGTTCATTCGCAACGCGCACTTCTCGAAACTGAAGCGGCTTATGGGGCGCGCGAATTCAGCGCGGCAGAATCCTACGCGGGAGGGTTCTGTTTGTAAAGCCTCAGATATGGCGCAAGCCGCTTAATGCGCTTGATATCGCCAGGAGCCGTGACCACAATCGTCTTGCTTAGCATATTCTTGGAGCGATGGCTGCGACGGCGGCGAAAATGGGTCTTTCCACCTTTGGTTCGCAGAAGTTTGCCGCTGCCGGACATACGGAAACGTTTGGCAGCACCCTTGTGTGATTTCAGTTTATACTTCTTTGCCACGATCTTTCTCCGCTTGCGCTTTTTTCTTAGTTGCTTCCTGGGCAGGAGCAAGCACCATCATCATGGTGCTGCCTTCCATCGTTGGGTACTGCTCAACGATGGCAACATCCTTCAACTCGTTTTGTATTTTGTCCAGACGAACACGTCCAATATCCGCGTGGGCGATCTCACGACCGCGAAAGCGAATACGCACCCGTACCTTCATGCCGTCGCCAATCCAACGACGGGCATCACGCATCTTAAATTGAAGGTGATGATCCGATGTTTTCGGCTGAATGACGATTTCCTTGACTTCAATCGTCTTCTGCTGCTTACGAGCTTTGCGTTCTTTACGCTGCTGCTCATACATGAACTTACCGAAGTCCATGATACGGCAAACGGGCGGGTCTGCATTCGGACTTACTTCGACCAGATCCAGCCCTTTCGCCTCAGCCATAGACAAGGCTTCAGACAAGGGAATCACAAGATTTTGTTTGTCGTCCGTGATCACACGAACTTCTCTTGCGCGAATCTGATTATTGATACGTGCTGCGTCTGATGAAGTAATCGCCTGGCCTTTCTAACTTTTACGATCTATAGATAACAAAAAGAGACTTGCGTGTTCCTTTCTCTTTCATTTCTGAGAAGGGCGCAGTCTACAGGAGTTGACTGAGAGAGCATTATAGCAGACGAATTTTAAGTTTGACAAGATGAGTCCCATACGCGGTTTTTAGATAGCATATGATACGGTTAAACGCAAATCGTTGTTTTCACGCAAGATAGGTGATGTTTTGTTATCGGATAGCGCCAGAATGTTTTACAATAGGCTTATTCTGATAGGGAGATGTTTATATGAGTTTTTGGAGTCAGCAGCGCTTCGCTGTCACAGGCGGTTCAGGCTTTCTGGGGCGTCATGTGATTGCGCAGATGGAGTCGCTTGGGGCAACCCAAATCTTTGTGCCGCGCAAGGCACAGTATGACCTTGTTGAACATGAGGCGATCATGCGCCTGCTGGAAGATGCCCAACCAGATGTGATCATTCACATGGCGGCACAGGTGGGGGGCATCGGCGCAAACCGCGAACACCCCGCCGAATTCTTCTATAACAACCTGATGATGGGCACACAGTTACTTCATGAAGCGTACAAAGCAGGCGTGAAGAAATTTGTGACCATTGGAACGGTTTGCGCGTATCCAAAATTCACGCCGGTGCCATTCAGCGAAGAAGAACTGTGGAACGGGTATCCTGAAGAGACGAATGCGCCCTATGGCCTGGCTAAAAAGATGCTGCTGGTACAAAGCCAGTCCTACCGCCAGCAGTATGATTTCAATGGCATTTATCTACTGCCGACGAATCTTTATGGCCCGCATGACAACTTCGATCTGCAAACATCACATGTGATTCCCGCGCTGATCCGCAAATTTCTAGAGGCTAAAGCGCGCGGCGATAAACAGGTGATAGCATGGGGGACAGGCTCACCTACCCGCGAGTTCTTATATGTTGAAGATGCTGCCCGCGGGATATTAATGGCGACTGAACACTTTAACGGTTCAGAGCCAGTCAATCTGGGATCGGGCAATGAAATTAGCATCCGTGATCTCACACATCTGATCGCAGAATTGACCGGTTTTGATGGGGAAGTAGTTTGGGATTCAACCAAGCCAGACGGCCAACCGCGCCGTGGGTTGGATACCAGCCGCGCAAAAGCTGAGTTCGGCTTTGAAGCAACCACTTCGTTCCGAGATGGTTTGCAAAAGACGATCCAAACCTATCTACAAGCGCCGGCCGGTTAGCCACCCCCTAGATGAGGCACGGGTGACGGGGTTTGAATATTGAACTGCGGATGCGATCCCGCGAATATTCGTATTTCTTCGAGCGATTGATTAAAGGCGGCGACGAGATCTTCATCGCTGCCTTTGTACCTGCGTAATGTTTGCGCAGCGCAAGCAAAACATCCCCGCATCGCTCGGAAGCTGTCAGTTTCGCAGGGTACACAGCCATTCAGGCGAATCATCATCAGCATGAAGGCCAGCGTTTCATCCTCAAATGGTGAGCCAGAGGCGGCACGTTCAACCAACTCTTGGAATACAGGCCCACGCATGCCGCGTAATGAGGGGATAAGTTCGTAAGGGAATAAAATTTCGTTATCGGTGTACATTCTTGCTCTCTTTCTGCTGTATCACCGTGTCACATTTTTTCAAAAATGATCTTGTGCTTCACATCTTATGCCTAAACTATCTTCAAAAGTCGTCAAAACTTGTAAAAATTTTGCTCACTCAAATAAACTTTTGATGAATGGAATGAAGACAAATCGCCCTGCGCTGTGCAATACTTTTGGAAAATGATCACCAGAAGAAACGAATATGCTCAAGCTCGAAAAATATTTTCCATTACGCATGGTTCTGCGTGAAGAATTTCGCGATTATTCCGCCTCAAAGTTCAGAGTAGACATTCTCGCCGGCATCACTGTTGCGGCGGTGGCGCTGCCTCTCGCGCTGGCCTTCGGGATTGCATCTGGCGCAACGGCAGCGGCGGGATTGGTGACGGCCATCCTTGCCGGATTTCTAATCGGGGCGTTTTCGGGGGCGGGATTCCAAATCTCTGGCCCAACGGGCGCGATGAGCGCGGTCTTGATTGTGCTGGCAAATCGCTACGGTTTAGAGGGGGTGTGGGTCGCCGGATTATTGGCCGGCATCTTCATCCTGCTGCTGGGGATTTTCGATCTGGGGCAGATCGTCAATTTCATCCCGACGGCTGTGATCGCGGGGTTCACCAGCGGAATTGCGCTGATCATCTTCATCGGGCAAATTGATAACATTCTGGGCGTCAATACGCCGCCCGCTGAAAATGCCGTCGTTCAACTGCTGGAATATCAACATCTAAATCTTTCAGAAATTAATCTGGTGGCAGTCGCCGTGACCGTCGCCGTCATGGGGTTTATGCTGCTGTGGCCCAACCGCTGGAATATGCGGATTCCATCATCGCTGCTGGGGCTTATTTTCGCCTTGATCGCTACAATTGCCCTCAATTTGAACATCGCGCAAATCGGCGCAATTCCACAGTCTATTCTGCTGGATGAACGGCTGATGCCGCAGAATATCCGCTGGGATCACCTTGGTGAGCTGATTGCGCCGGCGCTGTCTATTGCCGCGTTGGGCGCAATTGAAAGCCTTCTCAGCGGCACTGTTGGCGCACGCATGGCAAACGCGCGTATGTTCTCTAACCAGGAATTGATCTCGCAGGGCATCGGCAACATCGTCATCCCCTTTTTCGGCGGCGTTCCGGCAACCGCAGCAATTGCCCGTACCAGCGTCGCCATCAAAAGCGGCGGACGAACGCGAATCGTCAGCATCACGCATTCGGCAGTCCTGCTGCTGGCGGCGCTGCTGCTGTCACCCATTCTGGCGCGGGTGCCGCTGGCGGCACTGGCGGGCGTGTTGGCCGTTACCGCATGGCGCATGAACGATTGGCATGAAATTCGGGATATTTTTGGCCGCCGTTTCAAAAGTGCCATCTTCGCCTTTGTCACCACCATGATTGCCACGGTAGCGCTCGATTTAACGCAGGCGATCATCATTGGCGTTGGATTATCCGCGCTGATTTTCGTCTTTCAGATCAGCCGTTCAAAAGTGGTCATACAGTCTGTATCGGCTGAGAAGATGCATCAGGATGATTATGAAATGCAGTCCGATAGCAGTCGGATCGGCGTGATCTATGTGGTCGGGCCGCTGTTTTTTGGAACTGCGACGACATTCAGCGATGCACTCGTAGATCTCGATAAATACCGTGATATTGTGCTTAGCCTGCGAACCGTTCCGCTGTTGGATACAACAGGTTTGGCGGCTATCGAAAGGCTAATTGAACGGGTGGAAGCACGAGATGGGCTGGTGTACCTCAGCGGCTTGAACGAGCCGGTTGAGCGTTATTTAGGGCGCGCGCATATCCTTGATCATATCGGACGTGAGCGGGTGACGTGGAGCGCGTTTGAAGCCATCATCGCGATAGATCGGTTCCGTGCGGGTGGGGATGCAGATGCGCTGCCGGCATCGGGTAAGATTGTGGTGAAACCCTCCATCTAAATAAACATATTGTCAATTCGGGGGAATGTTATGCGCGAGCCGATTACGCTCACCGATCAGAATCTTGAAGAGATGCTGGCTTCTGAGAAGCCGATCTTTGTCTTGATTACCAACGGTGATGGGTTGAAGGGGGATTTCAAAGCGGCCTTCAATAAACAGGCCGATGAGGACAGCCAATATATCTATGCTCGGCTGGATCCCACGCACAATCCGCGTGCGGCACAAATGTTTGGCGCTGGCGAAAAACCGCTGTTAGTCGGCTGGCACTGTGGCGGCGAAGTCGTGCGTCGTTCGCGCCCGTGGGGCAGTGATTTGCCGCTGGCGTTGGAAGCGATGAAGGCTGCCACAGCCGAAAATTCGCCTCCGGTGATGAACACTAACGCTGAACAGCCCCCCCTAGAAACAGAGGAAAAGAAACTGATGGAAGTATTAAATAAACCCGTTAATGTGACCGATGAGACATTTGAAACAGAAGTGTTGCAGAGCGATTTACCGGTCTTAGTGGATTTCTGGGCGGCGTGGTGCGGCCCCTGTCGTATGGTCGCGCCAATTCTGGATAAATTAGCTGGCGAGTATGCTGGCAAGCTGAAGATCGCTAAAGTGGACACCGACGCTAACCCCGGCCTTTCGCAAGCATTCCGCATTAGCAGTATTCCGAATCTAATGGTGGTCAAAGATCGCACCATCATTTTTAATCAGCCGGGCGCGCTGCCAGAAGCGTCGCTGCGCCAGTTGATCGATCAGGTGCTCGCTTTTGAAGTACCCCCCCGTGAAGAACAGCAAGCAGATGCTTAAGCGGCGGTGAGGATTTGAGCGAAGGCGTACATAAAAGTGTACGCCTTTTTATTTAATGAGACGTAAATCCCCATACAGGTAAAACCACTGGATCACAAACGGCTTGGCATTGAAAGAAGATAAGCCTATAACGGTGTCTGATATTTACCGATATAATGCTGTCGCTTTGTACTTCCGCGTATTTTCACGCGGAAGCTTTTAAATCTGGAGAATTTAATCAGCGTGACGACCGATGTAATGCCCTCAGCGCCGCAGTCTAAACCCGCCTTGACGTGGCAGCAGACCGTCAAAAAATATCACAATTCCGATCTGCGCCGCAGCTTATGGCAGATGCTCAACAGCATCGCCCCCTATTTCATCCTAGCTTATCTCGCCTATCGCAGCCTTGAAGTTTCTTACCTGCTCACGCTGGTGCTGTGCTTCTTTGCGGCGCTGTTTGTAGTGCGCATCTTCATCATCTTTCATGACTGCGGACATGGCTCTTTCTTCAAATCGCGCAAAGCTAATGATTTTGTCGGCGTGATCACCGGTATCATCACCTTTACGCCATATTTTGCATGGCGCCACAGTCATGCGGTGCATCACGCAACTGCGGGCGATCTCGATCATCGCGGCATTGGTGATGTGTGGACGCTGACCTACGATGAATATCAGCAGATGCCGCGCTGGAAGCGTATCGCCTACCGCCTGTATCGCAATCCGTTCTTCATTTTCATCGTCGGCCCAACCCTAGAATTTGTCATTTTCAATCGGCTGCCGGGCGCGAACAATTCAGATAAGAAGCGTGATAAACGCAGCGTGATGTGGACGAATCTGGCGCTGCTGGGAATCGTCCTGTTTTTCAGCTTCACCATTGGCTTCAAGAATTATCTGCTGGTACAGCTTCCGATTATTACCTTTGCATCATCTATTGGCGTCTGGTTGTTCTATGTGCAGCATCAATACGAGAATGTTTACTGGGAGCGCCATGAAAACTGGGATTTTGCCAGCGCCGCGCTGCAAGGCAGTTCATTCTATAAACTGCCGAAGATCATGCAGTGGTTCACTGGCAATATCGGATTTCACCATATTCATCACCTCAGCCCGAAAATTCCAAACTACAAGCTCGAAGATTGCCACAACGATAACCCGATCTTCACCGACGTTGAACCGCTTACGCTGCGTACCAGCCTGAAGTCTTTACGGGTGCGCTTATGGGACGAAGACCGCCATAAGATGATCGGTTATCACAAAGCGGCGCACGAAGCGGCAGAAGCAGCAATGGCCGCAGAAACGGCTGAGGCGGCGATGGCCGTAGGGGATTAGTAGAAACACCCTTCATGCGTCCACGGCCTGCTTGATTGAGATCGGGTCTGTTGCAGTCATCCCTTGAGAAGGCGAAAATAGCGCCACGATTCCACAAGGGTGGCGCTCTATGACGTTATTAATTCTGGATATAGGCAGTTCCTCGGTGCGCGCGCTGTTGTTTAATGAGCGCGCGCATTTGATTCCTAATACCGTGGTTCGCCGTGAAACACCCTTTATAGTGCGTGAGGACGGCGCCGCCGAAATAGAGGCTAAACTACTGCGTCATTTAGTGGAATCCTGTATAGATGAGGTGCTGGCGCATCCAGCAGCTTCGGCTATTTCAGCGGTGGGCATGATCACACTTGTCGGCAATTTGCTCGGTGTGGATGCCGCCGGAGAACTTGTCACCCCAATTTACACGTATGCCGACACGCGCAGCGCCGAAGCCGCCGCCATATTAGCACAGGAAGCAGATGCTAAAGCGGTTCATCAGCGCACCGGTTGTCCAATTCACAGTGCCTATCACCCCGCAAAACTACGCTGGTTGCAGAAAAAACACCCTGAATTGTGGCCTAAAGTTCATCGTTGGCTTGACTTTGGGACATACCTTTACCAGCAGTGGTTTGGCCGCGTCATCCCGTGCAGCTATTCGGTTGCTTCGTGGAGTGGGCTGCTCAATCGCGCATCGCTCATATGGGATCACACATGGTTACAAGTGTTAGGTGTTCAGCCCGACCACTTACCGCCGCTTGCCGATTACAACGCGCTACAGCGCGGCTTAAACGACTCCTATGCACAGCGCTGGCCGGTTTTGCGTGAGCTGCCATTTGCGCTGGCCGTTGGTGACGGCGCTGCTGCCAATATCGGCTCAGGAGCCATTCAGCCAGAGACAGCCGCGCTTACGCTGGGAACTACGGCTGCATTGCGGCGTGTTTCTCTTGAAACTTTGCCAGTTGTGCCGCACGGTCTGTGGAGCTACCGCATTGATATGCGCCATCACTTGATTGGCGGAGCTACAAACGAGGGCGGCAACATTTTTCGCTGGCTTCAAGAAACGCTGCATCTGCCAGATCAAGCTAGCCTTGAAGCTGAACTGCTGAAACGTGCGCCGGACAGCCACAATCTCACCTTTTTACCACTATTGGCAGGTGAACGCAGCCCCGGCTGGCGGCTAAATGCTGCCGGAACTATTCACGGGTTGCATCTAGCGACTGAGCCATTAGACATCGTTCAGGCGGCGCTGGAGGGAGTTGCGCTGCGGCTAGCGATGATCGCTTCACAGTTTGAAACACCTGCAAATCAGGTCATTGCCAGCGGCGGCGCGCTGGAAAGCTCCAGAGCGTGGGCGCAAATAATGGCCGACGCGCTGGCGCTGCCAATTACGCTGCTGGCGGAACAAGGACTTTCGGCGCGAGGAGCCGCTGTTTTACTGCTGGCAACCGACGGCCATTCTCTCGCAGATTTTCCGCCGCGGCAGATGGAGATCATTCCACCGCGCGAGGCCGGCGTCTCTGCGCTTAAGGCCGCGCGGGAACGGCAAGCTGAATTGTATAGACGGCTTTATCTATAGCGAAGATAGATATTATCTCGTGGCAGATGAGGGCTATACAGCAGTTTTGCCCATCTTATGCGAAACAAGCTGGCATAGCTTTATCCACAGCATGATAAGCAAGCGCTTATGCTAGAGATACATTTGCAATAGCATTTACATAAGTCAATTATCAGCCAATGGGGAGCGATCAATGGAGGCGTGGGC
>DAOTUZ010000129.1:0-34877 GCA_034437295.1 Anaerolineae bacterium
CCCCGTGATGTTGGCGCTGGTTTCGGTAAGCAGTTGGAAGCCATGCATCAGATAAGGTTCACTAAATACGGCTTGCCCGGATGCATTCCAGTCTGGCTCAACACCGATTACTAAGTCAGCCTGCCCGGCCGCCAGTAAATCAAGCGGATTCGCACCATTATCAGGCACATAAACAACGGTTACATTCCAGCGGCGCGCGATCTCATTGATAAACGCGCGGTGCGCGGTATCTAAACGGCGTACCGATTCGGGGGCATCTGGCGGAACATCGCGGATACCTGCTACGCGCAAAGTGCGATCATTTTGCATCCGCGGAATTACATATTGCGTGGGCGTTGGAATATCAGTCCCAAACTGCGCGGGGGTTGGCGCGCTATCGCCAATATTTATCCAGGGCACAATCATTGCCGCTGGATAATCAACATTATTGAAATTAGCGCGGTGAATTTCATTCAAGCGGCCGCTGTGCGACAGATATTGCAGGGTGCGGTCAACCATTTCACGCAGGTTGGTATCCATACGACGAATACCGATGGCATACGGTTCGGGCATTACAGGTTCGCCTAGTACCCGAACAACGCCCGGCTGCGTCACCGCACGCTGTATGTGCAACCGGTTCGCCACCAATCCATCAACATCACCGGTGGTCAAGCCGCTTAATGCCTGATCCAGATTCACATAAGGCTGCGCGGTCACGGTAATACCGGTGCGGTTAGTCCACTCTTGAAGTGCCATTTCACTGCGCGTACCCATGATATAGCCAATGCGCTTATTTGCCATTTCGCTAAGCGCCTGCACAGGGTCACCGTCGCGCAGCACCATCACCTGTTCACTGGGATAGTAAGCCTCACTAAACTCGATGCGTGAATCAAGACCGCGCAAATGCGGTTGAGCCGCGATTAATAGGTCAATCTGGCCGGCTTGAAGCATATCGGGGCCGGTCTGCCGCGTTACCTGAATAAACTCTGGTGTTATACCCCACGCTTCGGCTACAGCCCGGCCAAGATCGGCGTCAAAACCGGAGATTTCGCCACGAATATTCAGTTCACCGAAAGGGATCTCGTTGAACAAGATACCGATCCGTACCGCGTTATTTGCGACAATACGGGCAGTACCACTTTCAGTGGGCAGAGCATCTACAAAAGCAGTTTCAACCACAGGAACCAACGTTGGCGGAATTAGCGTGGGGGCGTGGGGCGAAGTATCCTGCGCAGAAAGCACAGGAACACACAGAATTGCCCACAAAAGGGCAGCTGCGATTGGCGCAATCAGAATTTTAGGTCGTCTGTTCATAACCGTACAACTTTCGCTGCTGCAAAATTTCCATCGCAGCATCCGGAACGAGGTAACGCGGGCTAAACCCCTTCATAATGCCCTCTACAATCACCGACGAAGACAGATCAATTAGCGGCGAGTCCATCCAGATAACGGATTCGCTCAAGCCCGGCAGAGCAGCTTCAAGATCGTTCATTTCGATGGTGACATCGGGGCGGGCGAACACGCCAAGTCGCGCCAATTGCATCAGTTCTACCGGTTGATGCCAGTGCGGTAGATCACGCAGAGAATCAGCGCCAAGCAGGAAAAACCATTCGGTATCTGAAGGGTACTGTTGGCATAAGATGTGGAGCATATCTACGCTGTAGTGCGGCCCCGGTCGGTCAAGATCAACCCGACTCAATTGAAACCGCTGGTTATGCGCGATTGCCGCCGTGACCATCGCCAGTCGATCTTGAGCAGAAGCCCTTGTGCCACCTTTTTTGTGGGGTGGATCGGCAGCAGGAACAAAAAGCACCGGGCAGTTAAGCATTTCAGAAGCACGTTGAGCGTGAATCAGGTGCCCAACATGCACCGGGTCAAATGTTCCCCCAAAAACGGCTAAACGCATCTAGTCTGACCATTCCAACTCGTGGTCGCCAATGAATACAGAATCGCCTTCCTGCACGCCGGCTTCGCGCAGCGCATTGGTAATGCCCAGAATATCCAATGTGCGCTGGAAACGCAGCACGGCCTCTTCATAATCCCAGTAGGTCATCTTAGCGGCGCGCTCAATACGTTTACCAATGACACGGTAAGTTCCATCGCTGACATGTTCTATCTCAAACGGCAGTTCTTCCTCAGACAGTTCATACAGCGGCATGGTTTCAATGATATCAGGTTCAGCGGGCAGTTCATTAATCACGGTAAACATGCGTTGAACTAGCTGGTTTACATCTTGCCTGGTAGCGGCGCTAATTGCCATCGGCTCGATACCGCGCGCGCGCAGGGCCGTGCGAACGGCAGGCCAGCGTTCTTGTGCTTCCGGCAAATCCATCTTGCTAAAAACCACAATTTGAGGCCGTTTGCCCAATTTATCGTCGTATAGCGATAACTCTACGTTGATCTGGTTAAAGTCGGCCAGAGGATCTTCAGATGCGCCGTCCAGCAAATGCACCAGCACGTGGGTGCGCGTCACATGGCGAAGGAATGAATGCCCAAGGCCGACACCAGAATGAGCGCCCTCTAGCAATCCGGGAATATCAGCAACCACGAGATCGCGGCTGTCGTACAGCACTACGCCTAACTGCGGCTCTAAAGTAGTAAATGGATAATCGGCAATCTTGGGTCTGGCGTTGCTAATGACTGAAAGCAATGTTGATTTACCGGCATTAGGCACACCGACGATGCCAACATCGGCAATCAGGCGAAGCTCAAGGGTAATCCATCGTTCCTCCCCCGGCTCGCCCTTTTCAGCATAGCGCGGCGCCTGCGCGTTAGAGGTAGCGAATCGCGCATTTCCACGCCCGCCGCGCCCACCCTTAGCAACAATAACGCTATCTTCGGGGCGAACTAGATCTGCCAGAACCTCACCAGTTTCCGCGTCCCGCACAATTGTTCCGGCAGGAACTTCGATGATGACATCACGGGCGCTTTTACCAGTTTTGGTTGAAGTACCACCACGCGCACCAGGGTTTCCCTTGAAGTGAATCTGCCGGGTAAACGCGATCAGGGTATTGATTTTAGGATTCACCCGTAGGATGACATCCGCGCCTTTACCACCATCGCCCCCTGCCGGGCCACCGTGAGGCACGTATTTCTCGCGGCGGAAGGCCACTAGCCCATCACCGCCCTTGCCACTGCTTACAAAGATTTTCGCCTGATCATTCATATTTGTTAACACTCAATTTCGGGAATCCACTCAGGGCGTCCGGCTTTATACCAAGCTATGGTGCGTTTTGCGCCAGTTTCAAATGGTGTAGGCATGAAGCCAAGTTCTTGTCGCGCTTTCTCATTTGAAACGCGCCAGTAATTATACACATATGACCGCAAGTTCATCGGGTAGAAGGGTTCACGGTGGGTGATCGCTGCCAGTCCTTCTAGGAAACGCGCAGCTAAAATACCCATCCAGCCCGGAAGCGCGAGGCGCGGATACCACAAATGCGCCTCCTGATATACGATATCGAACACTGCTTTATGGGTGATCGGGTCTCCACAAAGATTATAAATCTCCCCTGCTCTACCCTTTGCCAGCGCCTGAATAATGCCTTGTGCTACGTCCGGTACATAAGCTGGAAATATGATGTAACGTCCACCATCCATCTGCATCACAATGCCGCGCATCGGATCGCGAAAAAAGAGGCGGTTGAAGGCATAGGTGCCTAACGGCCCGTAAAACGCGCCAGGCCTTAACACGACCGCCGGTAAAGGATTTTCGCTTCCAAATTTAAGCACATGTTTTTCCGCCACCAGCTTGCTGCGCTGATAGGCGTCAGCGGGATGCGGTGGATGCGATTCGTCTACAATACGATCTGGCTCAGGATTACCGATCACGGCAATCGTTGAGATATAGATCAACTTTTGGACGTGGGCTTGAAGCGCCGCGTTGAGCACATTATCTATACCGTCAATATTGACAGATTCAAAGCGAGAAGGATCCCCCCAAAAACGAAACAGGCCAGCGGCATGGATGACATACTGTGCGCCTTCCAGCCCGCGAGTGACGGAGGCAATATCCAGTACATCACCCTGAATAACCCGAATAGTGGGATAACGCCTCAGCCATGGAGAAGATTCTGGCGAACGCGCCAGTACGCGCACTGTAAAACCTGCCCGGCATAAAGCAGGCAACAAATGACGCCCTAGAAATCCGGTTCCGCCAGTGACAAATACGATTGGAGAGGACACAGAGGTTTTAGCTATCGCGGCCGACAGGATAAGGTAAGGGCGTACGTTCAAAGACGGGTAGTGAACTACTGTGCATGGGCGCTGATCGGAGTAGGTTTTGCACGCAGGCATCAATTTTCCAACGGCTGTCTTCAGGGGAAAAGCGCATGATAAATATCACCGCGCTACTCCCAAGATCCTGCGTTCCTAGCCGTTCACCGCCCCGAAAACGATACATCGCGATACGTCGATCTGACTGCATATCGTTGAGCAGGCAAGTGTCTCCGCCAGCTGAAAAATAACGCACAGTTAGTTTGTGCTCACCACGCACAACATCCACAAATGGCACATCGCTTTCGCGTATTGATTTTAGCGCTAGCGCAAAGTGCTGTAGGCAGTCACCAGAAAGGAAGCGACGCGCCGCTTCACGCCAGCGCGGGCTTTGAATATGTTGGGGGGCAGCTTCTAGCCACATATGTGCTTCGGTGTAATGCTGCTTAACCGCTTCAACTACATCACCGGGAGCCATCCATTCAAACGTGGATTCTTCGATGTCGCCGGGCAACCAGCGCTCATCGCTACCTTGCAGTGGACGCGGGATTCGGCGCATCAGCTTCGCCCAAGGGAGAGGTTCGGGAGAAAGTCCAGCCATAAGCTCAATTACCCAATCTCAGGAAACCTAACTCTAGCAGAAAGCGCGGAGAATTCAACCACAGCATCCGTGACAATCTTCAAATATCATGTATTGAAAACGGGGATATGTGAAACGATGGGGGTCTAACTAGGAACTTGCATGCAATATTCCGTAAACATGCAAACGCAAGCGCGATTCGTTGACTGGATAATCAAGCAAGACATGCGCGCGAGACTCTTTCAGCGCAAGCGCCAGCATCGGATCTGCTGTTTCAGGATTAGCCAACAAGATTACTTCCGGAAGTATCTGCCCGCGCGAAGCAAGATATTCTCGTATAAGGTACCAATCATGCTGCTCTGCTAATGTAAGGTCTAGAACACATAATACAGGATCGCAACCCGCTATTTTTGTGTCCGACTCCAACACTGACCACACCTCCCCCAGCGATGAAGCCGCGACGATCTGCATACCCGTTGCCTTTAATGCTGACCAGATGGCAACAGCATTACCCTCATCTCCAGCAAGCACGATAACGCATTTACCTTCAGTCATCGGAGAAATAGACTGGCTAGCCGCCAGTTCATCAAAGGACAGCGGCGGCGCAGCGTCTTCTACCAAAGCAGAAAGCATCTCATTTGTGGCTTTTCGCGCATCTTTGCCTTCTGCAAATAGGATCTCAACGTTTACAGAGGATGGAAGGATAGCTCGCACTGCCCTTCGGGCTGCTTCGGCATCATCAACATTATCGAACGGCTTTCCACCTGCCTGCCCAACCACAACTTGCCCATCTAGCAAAGTTGCATTGAAGGCCGCAGCATCACTCACCGAAGCCATCCGTTCGCGCAGTCTATCTAATGCTTGTTCCGGAAGATTAGTGAGCAGATAGAAAACATATGTCTCAGCTTCGGCCATGTCCGGTTCAACATGGTCAATGCCGCGATCTTCAAGCATGGCTGTGAGCCACACATACTGGCGAGTGAAATGTTCAACTGCACCTGTGGATTTCAAGTGTTCCAATTCCGAATCCAGAATCGGGTGACCAAACATGCTGTAGTCATAGTTACGATACTGGCCGGACAACAATTCCTGTACACGTTGATTTGTCCATTGGACAACCGGATTTCCATCGCCCAATACAAACACATGTGTACGGAGAACTGCTGAACCCTTGAAAATACGACTCATATATTCACAAAGTAGGACGCTGCCGAACGATCAATCATTTCCTTGGTCAACACTGGCGGTTTATTCAAATAGGTCGCAATATCAATTAACTGGTTGATTAGATCACGCGGATGCACGGCGCGTAATTTGCGATTCTGATTGAGATACCATTCTTTATACAGATAGGCCAGCGCCTGCTCATCGTACTTGATGCCTTTAGCGGCACAAACACGCTTGAAAATTTCCCTAAATTGTTCCGGCGTGGGGTCGGTAATTTCGATCTTATGGCGAATACGGCGTAGGAACGCCTCATCTACAAGATCGCGCGGGTCAATATTGGTGGAAAACACAATCAATACATGAAATGGCATTTCGATTTTGCGCCCGGTCGCCAACGTAAGGAAGTCTACGCCCTTTTCGAGAGGCACAATCCAACGATTGAGCAGATCACGGGGGCGTACTTGTTGGCGGCCAAAGTCGTCAATCAGGAACATACCACCATTGGCTTTCACCTGAAAGGGCGCTTCGTAGTATTTGTTAATATCATCATAAACCAGATCCAACCCTGCCAGCGTCAATTCACCACCGGTCATAATCATAGGGCGTTTCACACGTACCCAACGCGGATCGGGTGACATACCAACACCGAGGCGGATTCGCTCTTCACCGGTCGCCAGCTCATGGTTTACGTTGTCGAATACACGAATCACCTGACCATCAACATCGAAAGCATAAGGAACCCAAATATTCCCGGAAAGCACCATGCGCCCGACAGTTTCAGCAACGGTTGTTTTACCATTACCCGGCGGGCCATACAGGAAGATTGACAAACCACTATTCACTGCGGGGCCAATGCGCCCTAACATATCATCTGAGATGACCAGATGGCGCATGACGCCGCGTAGTTCTTCTTCATGGACGATCAATCGCTCACGATTTTGATCGCGCATCGCCTGTACATAATGCTGTAAGGTAACAGGCGCTGGCCCCGCGTACTGCGAGCGTTCAAGCGCTTCACGCGCCTTGTTTACGCCCGCGCTAGAAATCAGGTACTGAAAGCCAGCCTCGCCAACGCCGCCCGTACCGCGCACTTCAACATACTTCTCTCGCTTAAGATGTTCCATGACCGAGTCAAGCACCCCGGTATAAGGCAGCTTCACAATATCCGCGATCATGTGGCCGGCCATATAGCCGCCGAAATACAGCACTTTCAGGACAAGATCAGCCACATTGAGAATGTTCAGTCCAGTATCTTCAAGCCGAGAAAGCGGCGGCGGATACCAGGTACCCCCCATCAACTCACCAGTTTGGCCCCGCGAGGGGTTAATGTTTTTGATGGGCTGCCGTGATAAGTTCGACAGCGGACGGTCGGACATAGAATTAGCTCCATCGCTCGGATAAAGTGCGATATGAACGAATAAAAACAAGCACTGCTATTGCAAAACACCGTTGAAGAGGGGAATTAAGAATAAAACGCCTCTAAGGTGATTATAAGTCGAATTGAATGCACGAAAAATGAGCAAAATGCAGCGAGTCATCATTTATGCTCTTGAGGTTTAGACAGAGGCGCGATAGAGTTGGTACACTTTTGTCCGTGAAGTTGTTGGTTTTACAGAATCGCACATTCAGATGATCAGAAAGATCCACTGGTTTGGTAATAGCAGCTTCCTAATTAATACCACGCCTGTTATTTATATTAATCCGTGGCGTATTGCCAATCCCCCGTTACCCGCCGATATTATTCTCATCGGCCACCACAAACATGAATATTTCTCGCCGCCTGATATTGCGAAACTTCGTACGCCGAATACGCGCATCATCACGACCGAAGAGGTGGCGAAAGAACTGCCCAGCGCAGAAATACTTCGCCCGTTCCAGACCATTTCCTTAGGACGCGCGAGCGTCAAGGGTATTCCGGCAACAGTCGATGATGGACTCGGCTTCGTAATTTCAGTGAATTTCTTCGATATTTACTACGCTGGCGATACCACTGGTATTCCGACAATAGAAGCGCTGCATCCGGATATTGTCATTCTTCCAGTTGATGGTTCGGGAACGACAACCGCGCAATCTGCTGCCGACATGATAAAGCGCCTGCGCCCGCGATGGGCTATTCCTTGCAAGTGGAATGCTGCCAGCCGCATCAATGCCACCCAATTCCAACAGGAAGCTGGCGCATCTTCTGAAGTAGTGTTAATGCAACCAGCGACTTAATTACATCTGCCACCCACATTCAAACTACGATACGCGCAATTTAACACAGAGATATTTCCTGTCAATCATGGAAGCAAGCCCTGAATTGCGCGCTCAAATAGTCACATCTAAGCGCAAATCTAAAAAGGCGGAGAGATCTCTCCGCCTTTTTTATTTGAAATCGTTATGCCGCGCCTTTAAGCGGTTTTTTGTCCGGCCATTCGAGCGGCGTATTATCACGTCCAAACAACTGCGGCGGATGCACGCCGTTGATAACATCAGCATCCACCACTACTCTTACCAGATCGCGGCGACCCGGCGCTTCAAACATCACGTCCAGCAGGCGGCTTTCAATGATTGATCGCAGTCCACGCGCACCGGTTCCCCGGCGCATGGCAATATCGGCAGCTGCGCCCAGGGCCGAGTCCTCAAATTCCAGTTCAAGGTTATCCAATGCAAGAAGCTGCTGATACTGCTTAAGCAGCGCGTTCTTTGGCTCGATCAGAATACGCATTAGCGCCTCACGATCCAGCGGATCAATCGTCACTAACACCGGGAGGCGGCCAACAAATTCGGGGATCATCCCGAACTGAATCATGTCTTCCGGGCTGATCTGGCGCAGCAGCGCGGCCTTATCGTCTGAAGAACGCTGATTGCTTGACTGAAAGCCGATTGTACCCTGCCCTCCAATACGTTTGATAATATCTTCATCAATTCCGGCAAATGTGCCGCCACAGATGAAGAGGATATTGGACGTATTTACCTGCAAAAATTCCTGGTGAGGGTGCTTGCGCCCCCCCTGCGGAGGTACATTGGCAACCGTACCCTCCACAATTTTGAGCAGCGCTTGCTGCACGCCTTCACCGGAAACGTCGCGGGTGATTGACGGGTTATCCGCAGACTTACGGGCGATTTTATCAATTTCGTCAATGTATACGATGCCCCGCTCAGCGCGGGCGATATCGCCATCTGCCGCTTGCACTAATCTGAGCAGAATATTCTCGACATCCTCGCCTACGTACCCGGCCTCAGTTAAAGAGGTGGCGTCTGCGATACAAAATGGCACATCCAGAATTCGCGCCAGCGTTTGTGCAAGCAGTGTTTTGCCACTACCAGTGGGGCCAACCAGCAAAATGTTGCTTTTTTCAAGCTCGACACCGTTCGCCATACCACCATTGCGAATACGCTTATAGTGATTGTAAACGGCGACGCTCAATACCCGTTTAGCATGTTCCTGACCCACAACGTACTCGCTCAACCGCGCCATCAATTCGCGCGGCGCGGGCAGCGTTTCAAGTTCAAAATCAGGCGATTCTTCCCCGGTGGTGATATTTTCTTCAAACAGAATGCGCTGGCAAAGCTCAACACAATTGTCGCAGATGAACACGCCGTCCGGGCCGGCAATCAATCGCTCGACTTCATCATGACTGCGACGGCAGAAAGAGCACCGCTGGGTGCCAGGAGTATAGGTCACGCATTACCTCCGTGATAATGAGGAGTGTTGTTCACACTCCATTTTTCTTATTTTATAGGAAAATGGCGGTAATTAGCGCGCCTTTTCCTTAACGCCGTTGGCGGGGTTAGTACCCTGCTTTGCGCCTTCCAACACTGCATCAATCAACCCGTAATCAACAGCCTGCTGGGCGCTGAAATATACGTCACGATCGGTATCGCGCTCGATGACTTCACGTTCACGCCCGGTATGCCTCACAAACACTTCGATCAGGCGATCCTTCAAGCGCATAATTTCGTTGGCCTGAATGACGATATCGGAAGCCTGCCCCTGCGCGCCGCCTAATGGCTGGTGCATATGGATTGTGGCATTTGGCAGCGAGTATCGCTGCCCCTTCTCGCCAGCAGTCAGGAGCACCGTACCAAAGCTGGCCGTTAGGCCAACAGCTGTAGTACTGACCGGCGCACTAATTTGCTGCATGGTGTCGTAAATTGCCAGACCAGCATAAATCACGCCGCCGGGTGAATTGATGAACATCTGAATTTGACGATCCGGATCCTCCCGCTGAAGGAAAAGCAATTGGGCTACCACCAGATTGGCGATCTGGTCATTCACGGGAGTACCAAGAATAACTATACGTTCCTTCAACAGCAGCGAATAGATGTCATAAGCTCGCTCACCGCGGCTGCCGGACTCAATTACCATTGGGATCAAATTAGTTGGCTGATGATCATACAGCATGTTTGGGTTCTCCTTATTCATCTGCTGACTCTACAGTTTCAGCATCTACAGTTGTTTTAACTTCTGCGACCGGTTCGGCAGTCACAGTCAGTTCTGGTGCTTCGCCCTTGCCAATTGCCACAATCCGTTCAGTGGTTTTGCGGCGAAGTAGGCCGTCTATAATGTTTGTATGAAGATTCGGGTCATTGAGCATCCCGCGCATACTTTCTTGCTGCGCTTCAGGAACCGACTTTAACATAAGGTTAATTTCGCTCTCAAATTCCTCAGGGGTCGCATCGATTCCTTCTGCGTCCATGATTTCACGCATGACCAAACCACGGCGCACGCGATTTTCGGCAGCAGCACGATATTCATCAAACATGTCCTGTTTGGACTTACGCATGATGTTCTGGTAATCCGTTAGCGTGAAGCCCTGCCGATGCAGCTGCATATCAAACTGCTTCAGCATTTCTTCGACTTCATCGGCTACAGCCACTTCCGGATATTTAATATCGGCTTTTTCTATGATGAGATCCAGTACACGGCGGACATAATCATCCGTAGTCCGATCTGTCGCCAAGTCCTCCAGGTTTTTGCGCACACGCATCCGTAGTTCCAATAAAGTAAGCGGCGAGTCTTCACTTTCGGTCACACGAGCGGCCAACACATCATTCAATTCAGGCAGCGTGATATTTTCAATGCGCTTCACAGCAACATTGAAATGGGCTTTTTTACCAGCAACATCCTGATATTCTTCTTCGTTATCAGGAATATCAAGATCAAACTCTCGCTCATCACCTGCTTGTGCGCCAACTAAAGCTTCACTAAAGCCAGGAATAGGCTCATGGTCGGCATCCAGAATAATCGGTTCATCGTGCCCATGAATGAAGGTGTTATCCGCATCGTGATCATGATCGTGGTCTTCATGATCGTGTTCTTCTTCGTCTTCGCCTGTTTCCTCTGTATGCTCTTCGATCACGTTGCTGTGAATATCCATCGTGACACGATCGCCAACCTGAACAGGACGGGTGCTTTCTTCAACAAGCGCATATTCCTCTTGCATACCCTTTAACGCACGATCTACTTCTTCATCCTTCACTTCGACGGGTGACCATTCGAGACGCACACTGCGATAATCAGCCAGATCAACAACAGGTTGCAAAGGTACCTGGAAGATCATGGCCGGAGAGGGATCTGTTTTACTCTCTAAGAACGTTCCGGGGCCGTAGGGTTGCAAGCCTGAATCAGTAAGGGCATCACGGTATATTTCGTTGCTAAGAAGCTCAAACGCATCCTCAATGATGGCTTCCTCTCCAACGAAGCGTACAAGGATTCCGTATGGAACTTTGCCCTTACGAAAGCCGGGGATATTCACTTTGCTGGAAATTCGCCGCGCGGCCTTTTGTTTCGCTTTTTCAAATTGTTCAGACGCAACTTCCACCGTCATCTTGGCAGTATGGTCTGTAAGTTGTTCCGTTTGAATGTTCAAGAGGTTACCCTGATCGTGATAGTGTCAAATTAGCGCCCTATTATAAAGGTCGCTTCACTATATGACGAGATGCGTTTGAAATGTATATGACCTGCCCAATTTGCCAGAGACGAGTTGATTCTTGTGAAAAGCATTTACGGGGGATAACACGCGCGAAAGCACAAAAAGATTAAAGGCGCCAAAAAAGATTCTTTTAGTTTCTTGCGCGTCGCAACACTACGGGTTATCTTCAGTGGACTAATCCACACTATACCGCTTATCCATTCTAGCAAGGAGGGTAAATATTGGGCATGGTGTTGCGTTAGAGATCTTCGTTATTTTTGAGCAGCTTTGTAAGGGAGAATATCAATGAAACGGCTTTTTATGTTGTTTTGTGTGGTCATCCTTGCGCTAGGCGTCGTGGTTATGCCGACGTTTGCGCAGAATGAAGCCCCCTCAGGCGTGTTCTATGGCACATGGCCCTACGTGCTTCCGCCTGACCATAACTTCAATGGCTTTGCCACGAACGGCCCCAACACCAACCTCGGCAATCTTTTCCGCGCCTATGTTGAGCTTCCGCCCGCCATTTACAACTGGGGCACCCAGGAATTTGAAGGCCTGCTGGCCGAAAGCTGGGGCTTTGCTGATGATGGCTCCTATTATGAAATTACATTGAAGTCGGATGCGATGTGGAGCAATGGCGATCCCGTAACCTCCGCAGACGTAGTAAACACCTATGCGCTCGGGCGCATTATGGGCTGGTCGCAGTTCAACTACATTTCCGACGTTGTAGCAGTTGATGACCATACAGTCCAGTTCGTGTTCAGCGGCGAGCCGTCGCAGGTGGCGGAACGCCTTCTGCTGAAGGACTACATTGTTTCCAGTGCGACGTATGGCGAACTAGCACAACAGGCACTGGAACTAATCGCATCTGGCGCAGTACGTGGCGATGAAGCGTGGACAGCATTGAACACCGCCATCTCTGAATTCCGCCCGACGGAAATTATTGCCAGCGGCCCGTTTGTTTACACCATGGATGATGTTGGTGACGCTTTCATGACCATGCATTGGCAGCCGAACAGCATCTACTCTGACGATGTCAATTTTGGCGAAGTGCGTATGTGGGCAGGCGAAACCGAAGCTACAACACCGCTGGTTCTGAGCGGTGAACTCGGTCATTCGACCAACGTTTACCCGGCAGCGACAATCGAATCCATTCAAGCTGAAGGCATCCGTTTGATTGATCTTGCCCGTGGCTATGGCCCGGCGCTGCTGTTCAACTTTGCTGATGAAAACGCGCCGTGGAATATTACTGAAGTGCGGCAAGCGATGACCCATGCGATCAACCGCGAACAAAGCGCCTTCCTGACCAACGGCATTGGCGCCCGCGCAACCGTTTACATGGCAGGTCTGCTTGACGACAACGTTCCTCAGATGCTGAATCAGGACGTGATCGATCAGTTGAATTTGTACCCCAATGATCTAGCGATGGCCGACGAACTCATGACCACAGCCGGTTACACCCGCAATGCGGATGGCAAGTGGGCAGATGCGGATGGCAACTTGATCAGCGTCGAATACACCTTCCCGGCTGAATTTGCAGACTTTGCCGGCGCGGCGCAGGACGCAATTGCCCAGCTGAATGACTTCGGTTTTGATATTACCCCGCGCGCGCTGCCCTGGGCAGAAGCTGCTGCCGCTATCCGCAATGGCGACTTCTCGCTCTCGGTTTGGAGTTGGGCATCCGGCTCACCGTTCGCAGCCACCCAGTTCTTTGGCCCGATTCAGCGCTTCAACACTGCGTTAGCGGACGATCAACCCGGCATCGCTTTCCCGATGCAGTTTGAGTGGAACGGCGAAGAAATTGATCTCGACAGCATGATCACTCACGCCAGCGATGGTCTGGATCCTGAAGTACATCGCGAACGTGCAGGCGAAGTTGCGCTGATCATCAACACTTTGATGCCGTTCATTCCATTGAACATTGAACGCAGCATTGAGCCAGTGAATGAAAATCTGATTGCGGGCTTCCCCACTGAAGATACGTGGCTGGCGAACCCAACCGGCAGCGACCACCCGATGATCTGGTACATGCTCAACGGTGTGATCAGCCCCGGCCCCGGCGCCGCATAGCCAACGTTCAAAGGAACACAATCAGAAGTTGTTCCCTCGTAAAGTAGTTTGGTTTGTAATCTCTCCACCTAATAGGTGAGGGAGATTACAAACCCCCAAGGAATTTCTGCGAATGACCAGTCTGGCGACTTCATCAGCCCCGGTTTCAACAACAAAAACAGCTACACCCACCCTGTTGCAGCGAATCCAGCGCATCTTTGGTAGTTATGCATTTCGGGTGATCGCTCAGGGTGTACTAACGATATTTGGTGTGATTACGTTCACCTTTTTCATGATCCGGTTAATGCCCGGAAATCCGGTTGAGATCAAAATTGAGCAGTTCATGCAGCGCGGCCTCACCTTTGAAGAAGCCTCAAATCAAGCAGCGGCGCTCTATCAATTCGATCCCGATGCCCCGATTCTTCAACAATACGCAGACTATATTGGCAAGCTATTGCAAGGCGATCTCGGCGAGTCTATTACTTCGCCCGGAACCACCGTTATCTCACAAATTCTGCGCTATCTACCGTGGACGCTGTTCTCTGTAGGTATCGCTTTATTGATTAGCTTTTCACTTGGCGTTTTACTAGGTATGGCTATGGCTTACTGGCGGGGCAGCCTGTTCGATAATGTCGTGACGATTGTTGCCTCATTTATATATGGTATTCCCGACTATGTGATTGCGCTGCTGCTGATCATTGTAGTAGGTATTCAATTGAAACTTTTCAATCCGGGGGAGATGCGCGGGGGAGTTGACTCCACCATTCCACCGGGTTTCACCTTTGAATATATCGGCAGCGTTTTGAAGTTTGCGATGCTGCCTGTCCTAGTCTACGTCATGTCATCCATTGGCGGGTGGATTTTAACAATGAAGAGCAGTACTATCGCCACGTTAGGCGAAGATCACATCACTGTGGCTAAAGCGCGCGGCCTTTCAGAAAGGCGCATCCTCACAGCTTATGTTGGGCGAAATGCGCTGCTGCCGCTGGTTACCCGTTTGGCGATCAGCATCGGCTTTGTCGTTGGCGGCAGTGTCATCATTGAAGAGTTATTCCAGTATCCCGGCATTGGCCGCAATCTTTTACGGGTAATTACCTCACGCGATTACACCACGATGCAAGGGTTTTTCCTAATCATCACTATCTCAGTAGTCGTTTCAAATATCATCTCCGATCTAGCTCTCGGCTGGCTTGACCCGCGTGTGCGGGTGAAAAACGAGAAAAAGGACTGAGATGGCCGATCTTTTTTCAACCACTGCTTCCCCAACTGGTTTCCTCATTGGCTGCATTTGCGGCCTGATCCCGCTGATTGTCGGTATTCACTATCGCAAGTTCCGTGCCGGCATCATTGGTTTTATCGCCTGCGTGTTAAGCGGATTTGCCTGCGGGCTGCTCGGTGGCGTGCCGATGATCATCATTAGCAGTGCAGTAGTGATCTCTTACGCCTACGTCAACCGCCAAGATCCATTTGCGATGTATGACTATGCGCAAACAAATGGTACAGATGCCGCCGCACTGCTTCAAGAAAATAGCCGTGAAGCCTTCTTACGCGGGTTAGCCCATTTCGGGGACAGGGTTCGCCGTTCACTAAAAGCCTTAACCCGTAACAAAGCCGGGTTTATCGGTTTCATCGGCATTATGTTTTTTGCCCTTATGACGGTATTTGGCCCACTCTTCATTGAATATGATGGCCGAATCCATATGGAACGCCGGGCAGAGGGCGCAACATCATTATTTCAGGGGCCTTCTGAGGAGTTTCCGCTTGGGCTAGACTGGCAAGGGCGCGATGTGTTGTCTCATATCGTCTATGGCGGGCAATCATTGATCATGATCGCGCTGCAAGCCGGGCTGATCGCAACCGTAATCGGTTTCGTATTCGGCGCAGCGGCGGGTTTGCTGGGTGGAGCTGTCGATCAATTTTTAATCGCATTATCCAACTTCATTTTGACGATACCGCAGTTTCCACTGCTGCTCGTACTGGCGAGTCTGGTTTCATTTGAAAATCCGTTTTACCTTGCCCTACTCTTTGCAGTGCTCAACTGGCCGTCACTGATGCGAGCTGTTCGTGCACAGGTGCTGAGTCTGCGCGAGCGGGATTACGTTCAAGCCGCAGTTGCGCTGGATCTGGGATTACGCCATATCATCCTGAACGAAGTATTTCCGAATATGGTGAGCTACGTAGCGGTAAATGCCATTTTCTCGCTGCGAAGCGCCATGTATGCGGTAGTTGGTCTGGTGGTATTGGGGCTTGTACCACTCCGAGAGCCAGACTGGGGGGTGATGATTTTCATGGGAAGGCAGCAAGGCGCATTATTCAACCCCAATGCTTCAGCCATGCTGCTGGCACCGATTATAGCGATTTCACTATTCCAGCTTTCACTTGTCCTTTTTACGCGCAGTATGGAAGAAATATTCAACCCGCGCTTACGGAGTGGGGTGTAAGAAATAAAGCAAATGTCATCATCCAAAACCCCTCTATTACAGGTACGCGATCTTTCTGTTAGCTATCAAACACGGCGCGGCAACGTGCGCGCAGTTAGCAATGTTTCTTTCGATTTATACCCCGGCGAAACGCTGGCCTTTATCGGGGAAAGCGGCTGCGGTAAATCCACGCTAAATCTCGCACTAATCCGTTTGCTGCCCAAGACGGCCATCATTGAAAGTGGCAGCATTCGCTACAGAGGGCGCGACGGCTCGATTATTGATGTTCAATCGCTAAACGACAAACAGATGCGGCGCTTTTTATGGTCTGAATGTTCAATGGTCTTTCAAGGGGCGCTCAACGCCTTTAATCCGGTTATCCGCATTTCCGATATGGTATACGATACTGCCGCAGCGCACGGCATGGGCAAAAGTGAAGCCAAAGATCGTGTGATGGACTTGTTCACCAAGGTGCGGTTGGACGGCGGGCGTGTATTTAATGCATTCCCGCATGAACTGAGCGGCGGTATGCGTCAGCGCGTTTTGCTGGCCGTGAGCCTGCTGCTTAACCCCCAGATCGTAATTATGGATGAGCCGACAACCGCGGTAGATATTCTTACTCAACGTTCAATACTGGATGTGCTTGAAAGGATGCGAGAAGAGCTGCATTTCAGCATCTTATTTATCAGCCACGATCTCGCCGTTGCCGCTGAAATTGCGGATCGTATCGCCACTATGTACGCAGGTGAGATTGTTGAAATTGGGCCAGTAGATGACGTGTTCTATCATCCGCGTCACGCCTACACTTACAGTTTGCTCAACGCCGCGCCACGATTGAGTACTGAAAAGGAAGAGCTTCACAGCATTCCCGGAAGCCCCCCAGATTTGATCAAGCCACCTGCTGGTTGTAAGTTTCACCCGCGATGTTCATTTGCTACCGAAATCTGTCAGATGCAATTACCCCTTCTGGTCGCTGCTGAAGATGACCCGCTTCATAGTGTAGCCTGCCATCATGCCGATCAAGTACTTGCCAGCCAACGGAGATAATCGTCTGTGGCCGTTTCAGAAATTATGCCCCAAACGTCACCAATTTCAGCAATGACTTCGGCTGAACAAACGCCGATCCTTGAACTTCGTCATCTTCACCGCTGGTTTACAAAAGGTCGCCAGCGCATTCCAGTTATTCAGGATATCAACCTGAGCATACAACCCAACGAAATCCTATGCCTTGTTGGCGAAAGTGGTTGCGGAAAAACGACGACTGGCAAAATGATGGTCGGCCTACTTGAAGCTTCTCAAGGCGAAATTCTGATTGAGGGGCGAGATCGGCAAAGTTACAAGGGGAAAGAAAAATCGCGACTGCGCCGTGAACTACAAATCATCCATCAAGATCCATTTGCTTCGCTGAACCCGGCGCATACTGTAGAGCAAATTTTATCTTTCCCGTTAGTTAAGCATAAACTGGTCAAAGATCGCGCTGAGCTGCGCAAACGTATCTGGGATTTATTGACATTAGTAGAGCTAACCCCGGCCGCGGATATTGTTGGCAAATATCCTCATCAGCTTAGCGGCGGCCAGCGCCAGCGTGTAAGTATCGCACGCACACTTTCGGTGCAACCTCGGCTGATTGTGGCCGATGAGGCCGTGAGCATGGTGGATGTCAGCATTCGTATTGGCATCTTAAAAACACTGCTAAATTTGCGCAGCCAATTAGGGCTAGCAGTCGTGTTCATCACCCACGACCTTGCATTAGCAAAATATTTCGCGTGGGAAGGACGCATCGCAGTGATGTATCTGGGGCGTATTGTAGAAATTGGCAGCACTAAGGACATCATCACCAACCCAGCCCACCCTTATACACGGGCGCTGCTTTCAGCAGTGCCAGAAGCCGACCCGCTGATTACCCGGAGGAAGAAACCACTGGTATTACGCTCGGAAGATATTCCCAAGTTGACTGATATTCCACCGGGCTGCGCGTTTCATCCTCGCTGCCCCTTCTTTCAACCGGGCCAATGTGATCGGGAATTACCCGTACTCTCCCCGCCACCGGGGTTTGTACAGGAAGTTGCGTGTATACCGCTTCAAGGAGATGGAACGCTAACCCCCTATGTTGAGTGAGACGCTCAAAGCCTTCCTGAGATTGGGCATTTTCGTAGGTGGCTGCGGTTTATTGATGGTGTTTTTCCAGCCGCCCGGAAGCCCGGAATTCATTCTCAGTGTTTGCAGCGCCTTGATAGGAGGGCTATTGGTGCTAGGAGCCGTGCTGATCAGCCGAAAATATCATGATTGATTTAAAGTCATCAAAACCGCTCTATGAGCAAATCAAAGATTACCTACTCACTGGAATACAAAATGGCGTCTTTCAGCCGGGTGATCGTATCCCTTCAGAACGTGACCTTTCGGAACAATTTAAGGTCAGCCGGCTGACCGTCAATAAAGCCGTGAAGGAACTTGAGCGGGTTGGCGTGGTTTATGCACAGGTAGGAAAAGGCACCTTTATCAGCTCGGTTATTTACCAGCAGCAGCTAAATTTCCTGACTGGCTTCACCGACGAAATGCGCTCACGGGGTTACTCATCATCTAGCAAAATACTCTCTGCAGAGGTTATCGCCGCTCCAGATGATATTGCCCTAATTCTAAATATAATGCCCGGCGCAAGGCTGATTCAACTACGGCGTATACGCATGGCCGATGATCAACCGGTCGCCATTGAAACCGCGCATCTGATTGGAAACTACTTCCCGGATCTGCTAGAGAAGCATGATTTTTCAAGGGAATCGCTGTATCAAGTGCTCCGCGAGTCATACGGGATCATTCTGACTCATGCTGAGCAGTCCATTGAAGCGCGCATGCCCACACGTGAAGAAGTTACACTTCTAAGATTCAAGTCAACAAATCCGGTACTTTCAATGACCCGCGTAGTTTTTACCGAGGACAAACGCCCAATTGAGTATGTGCTGTCCGTTTATCGCGGAGATCGTTATAAGTTCCGTGTGGTACTGCGCAACCTATGAGGGGCAACGCGGAAAACGGCTTTTCAGCAGATTCTTAGATAATACCAAGAAGGATAGTCATGACCCAAGCAATGACCATAGAAGAAAAAGTCGGGCAAATGTTCACCGTGGGCTTTCATGGCCTAGAGGCCCCTCAATATTTACTGGAATGGCTGGCGCAGGGGCGCGTAGGCGGCATCATCCTGTTCGCCCGTAACGTTGCTTCACCCGAACAGCTTGCCGATTTGACGACATCGCTTCATCAGGCAGCAAAATATCCGCTGCTCATCGGTATTGATCAGGAAGGCGGCACAGTCGCCCGATTACGTGATGGCTTCAGCGAAAGCCCCGGCGCAATGGCGCTTGCGTCTGCCAGTGATAAGCAAATGATGCGTACAGAACAGGTATCGGCAGTTCTTGGCGAGGAAATGTGCGCCATAGGCATTAATTGGAACTACGCCCCGGCGGTTGATTTACTTTACAGCGCTGAAAATCCGACAATGGGCACCCGCTCATTCGGCACTGACCCGGAGCAAGTGAGTGGTTTCGCTGAAGCCGCAGTCAAAGGCTTTCAACGGGCGGGTGTGGCGGCCTGTGCCAAGCACTTCCCCGGATTGGGCGAAACTGCGATTGATACGCATCTCGAACTCCCCCGCCTGAACGTTTCTGAAGCGCAGCTGCTTGACCGCGATCTGATGCCCTACCGAGTGGTTATAGAGGCTGGCATTGCTAGCATCATGACTACCCACACAATTATCGAAGCACTCGATCCGAATTATCCGGTCACGCTTTCACCTCTTGTGATTCAACATCTGCTTCGCGACCAACTCGGCTTTGAGGGCGTGGTTACCACCGACTGCATGGAAATGAAAGCCATTGCTGATAATTTTGGAGCAGGAGAGTCGGCTGTGCTCGCTGCAAAAGCTGGCGTAGACATCATATTGGTATCGCATACGGCAGAAACACAGGCAGAAGCATATGATATGCTGCTAAAAGCCGTGTTAGAAGGCGAAGTCAGTGAGGATATCATAGACAGCGCGGTTGCACGGGTGGAGAAGCTAAAATCGCAATTTGCAATTACCGCGCCACCCGATCTGGACAGCATTCGTATCCCAGATCACCTTGCGATCATGGAAGACGCCGCGCGCGCTGGAACGGTGTTACTTTATGGGAAGATCCCTGCCCTTAGCGGGCGTATTCTAGCAATTGAATTTGCCTCTGCGCTGGAAAGTGGGATTGTTGAAAGCGGCGGACAGACAGGATTCGCATATCGACTGCGTGAACGTTTACCTGGAATTGAGATCATCCCAGTAACTGGAAGTGGTATTGAAGCGGCAAACATGGAGCAGCTTACACTTTCGGCGGGACAGGCGGATTGGGTGATTGTTGCCACGCGCAACGCAGCATGGAATACCCATCAACGAACGCTAGCAGATCGCATCATTCGCGGTGCATCCCAAAGCGTGCTGCTGTGTTTACGCACACCGTTTGACGCGCAGGTTCTGCCACAAGCTACCGCTGCTATCTGCACCTGCGGTGACAGCTCACCTTCTCTCGATGCGGCCATTGGGGCGCTTACCGGTGAATTTATTCCTGATGGGCGACTGCCTATACCACTAACATTGCCATGAGCCATATCTATACGGGTATAGACGTTCTACGCGAATGCGATTATCAAGCAATAGCCGGGCAGCGCGTTGGATTATTTACTAATTCCAGCGCCGTCAGCTCTAGGCTTGAACGCACGCTTGACGTTTTACATTCCGCGCCAAACGTAAAACTCGAAGCACTTTTCGCGCCGGAGCATGGTATTCACGGAGCACACCGCGACGGCGAACTCTTTGAATCGGGATTTGATGAGTCGCTCGGTCTATATGTTCACAGCGTTTATGGCGAAAATCTTCGCCCGCCCCGTGAGATGCTGGCCGGACTGGATATAATCGTCTGCGATATACAGGATGTGGGCGCGCGCTACTACACCTTTTTATGGACGCTCAGCTATATTCTGGACGCGGCGGGCGAATATGGCGTCCCGGTTCTGATACTGGATCGCCCTAACCCATTGGGCGACGCAGTACGCGGCCCCCTTTTAAGGCCTGAATGTGCGTCACTTGTAGGGCGATTCCCAATCCCGATACAGCATGGCATGACAATTGGCGAGATAGCGCAGATGATCAATGCGCTGTGGCTAGAATATCCGGCCAACCTAACCGTCATCCCCTGTGCCGGACTACAGCGCACAATGACATGGGACGACATCGCAACTCCGTTCATCCCGCCTTCTCCGGCAATGGCGCATTTTGTGACTGCGCAGCATTATCCGGGTGCTTGCCTGATAGAAGGCACAACGCTTTCTGAAGGGCGTGGTACCGCCCTACCCTTTGAAATTACAGGGGCGCCGGGTCTTGCCGCCGACGTACTAGCCCATCGTCTGAATGCGTTCAGTTTTTCCGGTGTCCGCTTTCGGCCTTATGCTTTCCGTCCAACCGCCAGCAAATATGCAGGGGCAGATTGTACGGGTATACAGGCACATGTCACTAATTACAGAACGTTTGATCCAATCACATCGTGGTTAGGCGTCATCCGGGAACTACGCCATTTTGCGCCGGATATTTTTAGTTGGGCATCCTCAGGCGATAGCCTCAACCACTTTGACCGCCTGATCGGTAATATGGGGACACGTGACGCAATTGATGAAGGGGCAACGCTAGGCGATCTCACAATGGGCTGGAACTTAGCAGCTCTCGAATTTCGCAGTCAGCGTGAGCCGTACTTGATCTACGAGTAAGATCATGCCAATGCCGGAACAAGCAACCGATCCTATTTATCTTGGCATTGATGGCGGGGGAACCCGCCTGCGGGTGGCGCTGTGTAACAATCATCTCGCGGTCATTCAACAGCGCGAATATGGATCGGCCAACCCCAGCAGCATCGGCAGAGAGGCAGCACGGACACTCATACATACTGCTATCCGTGAAACGCTGAACGACGCCCGAATAACCAGCAGCAGAATTTCGGCTGTCGGCGTTGGTATTGCGGGTATCTCAGCCGCGCATTCTGCCATATGGTTGGAAACAATACTCTGTGAAGTTCTACCAGACTCGCTTATCGCCCTGAGTTCAGATGCCGAAATCGCACTGGTGGGCGCGCATGGGCAACGGCGTGGGGTGCTGGTGCTGGCGGGAACAGGCAGCGCGATATATGGCGTCAACACATCGGGGCAGGCTGTCATGGTTGGCGGATGGGGTTATCTGCTGGGCGATGAGGGCAGCGGCTACTGGATCGGGCTTCAGGCGCTGCGCTTATTCATCCGCACTACAGATAAGCGAGAATTGACGGAGCAGGAATCATCATCACACTTATCTCAAAAAATTATCGAGCAGCTTCAATTAGGCAGCCCTAAAGAATTAATTGGCTGGATATATGGCGAGCCATCTCTAGCGGCGGCACGGATCGCGGGGCTTGCGCCGCTGGTATTGACCGAAGCAGGTGCGGGTGACAACTACGCTCAGGCTATTTTACAGGAAGGCGCAGGCCATCTTGCATCTATGACGCGAACCGCGATCTCGTCACTTCACGAGCCAGATTTACCGGTAGCTTTTGCAGGTGGAATACTGGCGGAAGAAAATATACTTAGTCGCAGCCTATGTGCTGAACTAAGGCTACAGAATTTACCCATCGCGCAGTTTCCGCCGGTTATTGGTGCGGTCATATTGGCGAAACAACGATTAGCAGCGCAACTTGTAAGAGGCGATTAATTTATGACAGACATGCTGGTTAAACTCTACAGGTTGCCGCCTGTGGTTAATCAAATTGAGGCGTTAGCGACACAGGGCGTAACTATCCGCCGCGCGCTAGTTCCCGAAAAGCATCATGTGGTCGCCTGGGTGCGCGAGAACTTTAGCGCCTTCTGGGAAAGCGAAGCCGATGTCGCCTTCAGCAGGATGCCGGCAACCTGTTTCATTGCAACAGAAGACAAACAGCCTATCGGCTTTGGCTGTTACGATACGACCGCCCGCGGCTTTTTCGGCCCCACGGGTGTTAGCGAATCAGCACGGGGGCGCGGCATTGGTACTGCTATTATGCTGGCCTGTATGCACGATATGCTGGCACAGGGTTATATGTATGCCATTATTGGACACGTCGGCCCGATTGACTACTATCAAAAGGCGATTGGTGCCATTGTGATTGAAGATTCAACGCCCAGCGTACTAGCGGGCTTGCTTCGCGGGAAACCTAAAGCAGAGTAAGCAAACCCGACAGCAATAACTGCGCTTAATTAAGGTCATTGATCTGGCGGCGTACCGTGAAGTTTCGGCGGCGATTCTGCGCCTTTTGCACGCATCCGCAGCCACAACTGCTGCGAAGTGCCAACGATACCGCGTGGGAACACCATAACGGCTGCAATGAAGATGCCACCTAGCAGCAGCCCCCAAATATTCGCCATGTTGATGGTGATGCCCCCGATAGTGAACTGGCTATCGCGCAGGAAAATATCTAGCATAAACAGGCTAGACGAGCCAATGACAGGTCCCCAGAGCGTGCCGATGCCGCCAATAATCGTCATCAGCAGCGGATTCACGGTGTAATCAATACTAAGTAGTTCCGGGCCGACTTTCTTGTTCAAGATCACTTGCAGCAGCCCCGCCACACCCGCCAGCATCGCGGCGGCCACAATTGCAAACAGTTTATAACGCAGGGTATCAAAGCCCAACGTTTGTGCGCGATCTTCATTCTCACGGATAGCTTTTAGCACCGCGCCGGTGGGCGAATGCACCAATCGTTTGATGAACAGGAAGGTAAGGACGAATAATACTAACGCAATATAGTAAAAATTCAGGCGGCTTTGCGCCGGATCGATCCACGCCGGTAGTGCAGAAATGGCAAAGCCATCCTCAGCGCGGGTTAACTGCCAGCGACTGGCGAAGATGTAGAACATTTCCGCAACTGCCAGCGTGAAAATGGCGAAGTAAACCCCTTTAAGCCGCAAGGTTGCCGCACCAACTAGTAAGCCCATCAATCCGCAGAAGAGGATACCAAGGATGACACCTAAAACTAAGCCAAGCGACGTATCAATGGCTACATATTCAAGACTTAACCCCAAAATATACCCTGCCGAGCCAAAGAACAGCGCGTGTCCGAAAGAGATCACCCCCGTGAAGCCAAACAGCAAATTATAGCTCATGGTCAAGATGCCAAGGATAAAAATTTCGATCAGCACCGACTGCCAGCGCACCGACGCGCCGCGCATAATAAAGCGCTCACCGCGCACTTCACCATAGGGGCTGCTACCAGTCATCTGCCCGACAATAAATGGGAAGGCGATCAAGAAGGCGAGAATAAATAGCGGGATGCTGTTGTTTTTCAGCCATGCGCCCCATTGAAAACCAGCGCTTGTCGTTTTAAGGGTGCCGGTAACACTCATCGTGAACTCCCAAATAGCCCGCTTGGGCGCAGCAGCAGCACAAGCACTAACAGCAGCATTGGCGTAATGCTAGACAGCGCCGCGAAATTCGTGCCAATGGCAACATCCTGCGCAACTGAAATAGCAAGGCCGACCAGAATACTGGCAACCGCCGTTCCGCCATAACTACCCATACCACCAAGCACAACCACTGCTACAGCTTGTAAGAGGAAAGCATTTCCCAGCGTGATTGACGCACCCAAAAATGGCGCAGCAATAGCCCCGCCCAACGCCGCTACCGCACAGCCCAGCGTGAAAACCAGCGTGAAGATCATTTTTATGTTGATGCCCAGAGCCTGTACCATCTCACGATCTTCGACGCCGGCGCGAATGATAATACCGGTACGTGTGCGTTGAAGCAGCAAGCCAATCACGATGATTAGAGCAAAGCCCGCACCTACCACGAACAGACGATAGGTACTAAAGCGCTGCCCGAAAAGCTCAAAGAAGCCTTCACGAATGCCAAACATCTCAGTCCAACTGTACGGCGTGGTTGACCATACAGCCTTGACGATTTCAATCAGGACAAGTGAAAAGCCAAAGGTGAGTACCAATTGGAAAACCGGGCGGGAATAAAGCGGACGAAGCAAGCCGCGCTCAAGTAACACGCCAAGCCCCGCCCCAACCAGAATCGCGCCAATCACAGCAAAGATAAAACGGATATTAGGGTCAGGGATTGCTGCTGTTAAATCAATTAGTCCGCCTGCGTGCTGAATATCGTAGGCGACATAAGCCCCAATCATGAAATAGGCACCCTGTGCCAGATTCAACACATCCATCAAGCCAAAGACAATAGATAAGCCAGAGGCGACGAGAAACAGCAGCATACCCTGAAACAATCCGGACAGAATGGTGATGCCAAAGCTGCCGAGGCTGTTCGCGCTTAACAATGCCAATACAATCAACGCGGCGAAAAGAACAAACACCGTTATCCACGAATTACGAGAAGACCTCATGCCACCCCCAGATAACGTTGGATGAGCACCTCATCCTTAATTAAATCGCTTATGCGCCCCTGCGCAGGGCTTTGACCCTCTTCAATCATCACGTAGTTCTGTGCAAGTTTGCTGGCGACGCGGAAATTCTGCTCAACAAGAAGCACCGAAACATCTGCCGAGAGACGTTCAATCGCACGGATCATGTGTTCAATGATCACCGGGGCCAACCCCTCACTCGGCTCATCAATCAAGAGCAGACGATTATCCGGCACCAACGCCCGCGCAACCGCCAGCATCTGCTGCTGCCCGCCGGAAAGACTGCCGCCAGGAAGAGAAATCAGCCGTTTGAGATCGGGAAAAAGTTCAAAAATAAAATCACTTTTACGTGTCAGATCGCCTCGTTTGCGCTCAGCAATCTGCAAGTTTTCGAGTACGGTAAGTTCTTTAAAAATAGCGCGGTGTTCGGGCACAAAACCGATGCCCATTTGAGCAATCGCATTTGAACTTTTACCGCTAATAGGGATGCCGCAGAAGGTAATGCTGCCCTGAGTAGGCGGAGTAATACCCATAATGCTGCGTAAAGTGGTGGTCTTACCCGCACCATTTCGACCTAGCAGCACCGTGATTGCGCCAACGGGAACGCACACGCTAACGCCTTCAAGAATGTGAAAGCCACCAATAAATGTGTGAATGTTATTCACTTCCAGAACATTCTCGCTCATGCGCCCTCCACACCGGGCAAATCGTAGAGTTCGCCTAAATACACTTCCTGAACGACCTTGTTGGTAGATATATCCAATGGGGCGCCCTCGGCCAGTAGGCGACCGTGGTGCATTACCGTGATCCTGTCTGAGATACTCATAACTACTGACATATTGTGCTCAACCATGACGATGGTTTTACCGCCCTGCTGGCGAATGTTATCAATCACCTGCATCAATTCAGGCACCTGTTCAGAGGCCATACCAGCCGTAGGTTCATCAAGCAGCATCACTTCGGGATCAGGCGCAAGAATCATCGCCAGCTCAAGTTTACGTTTGCCGCCATGAGGCAAGGCGCTGGCAAGCTGATACGCGGCGCTGCTTAGGCCGGTGATTTCAAGGACGGCTGCTGCGCGCTTCTCGTAACTGCGAAAAGAAGCCGTGCTTCGCAAAAACTGAAAACTATCGCGGCCATGTGCCTGCGCCGCAAGGCGCGCGTTCTCAAAAACAGTCAAATTAGGGAAAATATTGGTGATCTGAAATGAACGCCCAATGCCCATCTGCGCGCGCTTGAACACCGGCATCTTACTAATGTCGTGCCCTTTATAGATCACGCTGCCAGCGGTGGGTTTATAACGCCCGCTCAAGAGGTTAAACAGCGTGGTCTTGCCTGCGCCGTTTGGGCCTATAATCGAGTGCATCGCCCCGGAAGTGATCCTAAAACTCACGCCATCTACGGCGATTAACCCGCCAAAGGCTTTACGCAGTCCCCGCGCTTCAAGAATCGTATCGGTCATAAGACAAAAGTCTCTACAAATGGTTCAATATCACAGATGGAGGCAAGGTATTGAGATATTCCAATTCACCTAAGGGTGGGTGCGCAAAGCACGCCCCACCCCTACAAAGATCTGGTTACTCTTGGAACTGGTCTAATACCTTACCTTCATAGACGCTTTTACTTATTGCTCGCCCATTGCGGCAACTTCCGCATTAAATTCTTCATCCAGCGGAAGCCGTTCGGCAGCAACATCTTCGGGCAGCAGAATCGGCGGGATAATCTGGTATGCCGGAACTTCGGACAGCAATTCGTAGAACAGTTGATCCGGATCGTCGAGGTTATCCAAACGAGCGATGTACATCGGCACCAACGCCTGATGATCGGACGGGCGAATAGCATAAGTACCCTTCGGCCCTTCGAAAATCATCCCTTCCAGAACCGGGATCACGCTTTCCGGCAGGGTGTCGCCACTAGTTTCGGTCAACGCCTGAACCATCGCCTGTGCGGTGGCAAAACTGCATTCGGTGAACAGATCGGGATTTTCATCATAGAGCGCGCGGCTCTGCTCTACCATCCAGTCGTTGATTTCGTTATCGGGGAACGAATAGTGATACACAATCCATGAAATGTTGCCGATATTGCTAGGATCGCTGAGGGCGACAATATCGTTAGAATTGAAGGCCGCAACCACTGCCATCTGATCTTGCACGCCAAGTTCAGAAATCTGCTGGAACAGCGTTACAGAGCCGTCACCCGCCCAGATCGGCAGCATTGCATCAGCATCGCTCGCCAAAACCTGCTGCAAATACTGGGTGAAGTCAGTGGTTTCCAGCGGCGCATAGATCGGATCGCTCACAAATTCGATACCTGCGCTGGCGAGCACCCCGGCGGCAGCAGCGCTGGCGCGGCCGAAGTCATTGTCAATCGCCAAGATAACAAACTGATTGCCAAGTTCTGCATTAGCATAGGGCGCAAACGCAAGGAAATCTTGGAAGGTATTGCGGCAAATGCGGAATGTGTTGGGGTTCCAATTTGCGCCGGTGATGGCGGGGGAAGCGGCAGGAGCGGCCAACAACAGAACATCGCTGTCCAACGCCACCTGCTGAACGCCAGTCATCACACCAGAGCTGGGTGCGCCAACCAACACTTCTACGCCTTCTTGCTCGATGAGTTCGCGCGCTTGTGTCGCAGCGGTATCGGCATTACTGGCATTATCGCGAACGATCACTTCAACCGGGCGGCCCGCAATTTGCACCGCTGCGAGCGCTTCATCAATGCTGGCAAACTCAGCAGGATCAACGCCTGCAGCGTAAAGCAGCCCGAGCTTGAAGCCATGCTCCAGTTCATAGCCGTAAATCGTCAGCGGGCCGGACTGATCGACCAGAAGGCCGATACGCAGCGGCTCACCATCTTGCGCTGAGATTGCTGAAACTGCACCAATCGAAATAACCATCACAACTACGAACAGCAACATCAACTTACGTAACATCTTTCTTGCCCTCCTCATAAATTTATGACTAAATAGACCAGCGAAAGCGGCTCACACCGTCTCCGGCGCGATGACCACTGCTTCACCCTCAAGAACCAGCACGCCATCACTGTTAATGACGACGGTGCTGAAGGTGGCAATCCGTTTACTTTCCCGATAATTCGTTAGCTCAACGGTTGCCGTAATCGTATCGCCGATAAATACCGGCGCTTTGAAACGCACGCTCTGGCTCAGGTAAATTGTGCCTAATCCGGGTAGATCATTACCCAGAATGGCCGAAATCACGCTGGTGGTGAGCATGCCATGTGCGATGCGCCGCTTAAAGGGCGTAGTCGCGGCGTAGATCTCATCCAGATGCACCGAGTTATCATCGCCGGAAACCTGCGCAAACAAGCGCACATCTTCATCAGTAATGGTGCGCGTGCGGCTGGCTTTATCGCCAATGGTTAAGATCATAATTGTCGCTCCGCCTGATTCTCAGACTCACCTAGTAAAGTACGCTTAAGAATTTTCCCGGCGGCAGAGATCGGCAGCTCAGAGCGAAATTCAATCTCACGCGGCACTTTATAGCCCGCCAGAAAATGATGCATATGCGCGCGAAGTTCATCCTCATTCAACGTGTGCTCTGGCCGCACGACGACAAAGGCTTTACCGATTTCACCCCATTTATCATCATGGATACCGATGACTGCGCACATTTCCACGGCTGGGTGTTTATAGATTACATGCTCAATTTCCGTCGGGTAGATATTCTCGCCGCCGCTAATGAACATATCCTTCTTGCGATCTACGATGGTGTAATACTGTTGTTCATCCATCACGGCGAGGTCGCCAGTGTGGAACCAACCATCAGCATCAACGGCGGCAGCGCTGGCATCTGGCTCGTTGAAATAATCAGAGCAGCGCGAGGGGCCGCGCAGCACCAATTCGCCAATTTGCCCCGGTGGCAATGGCTGATTATCGGCATCCACAACACGCGCATCAACAAAGAAATTCGGGCGACCAATGCTGCCAGCCTTACGGATTGAGTCTTCAGGAGCGAGCGCAAATACGCCCGGCCCAAATTCAGACATGCCGAATCCCTGCTTAAAAGCCACCCCTTTTTCGCGCAAAAACTGCTCTACAAGCGGAACAGGTAATGGCGCGCCACCGCTAGTACAAAAACGCAAATTGCTCAGATCGGCAGCCGCCCAATTTGAGGTATTGGTCATCATCTGATAGGTGGTTGGCACACCTGCATACACTGTCGCGGAGTATTCTTCGAGCAGCTTAAGCACCTGTTCGGGATCGAACTTACGCACTAGCACTACCGTACCACCAAGGATTAAGAGTGGAGTGGTGTAAACCAGCAGACCGCCGGTATGGAATAAGGGGAAAGTATTCACGGTGATATCACCGTGCTGCAAATCGTGAATGATGGTATTCAGGGTATTCCAGGCGATCATACGATGGCTGATCTGCGCTCCCTTAGGCATACCACTGGTGCCGCCAGTGAAGATCAGGCAGGCGATGTCCTCTTCGGTAATCGAATCGTTGTAGACAGGTATTGCCACAGAATCACTGAGAGTCTTTTCGAAATAGCGACTACCGGGGATACCCTCGCCTTCAATATGCAGCAAATGTGCGACGGTGTTGGTTTCAGCGGTGATCTGCAAAACGGTTGCTTTGAACTCGTCAGAATAGATCAAGACCCGCGGACGGGTACGCTCGATCATATCCACCAGTTCGCGCCAATGCAGTCGCCAATTCAAGCCCACCATGATCGCGCCAGTCTTGCCACACGCAAAAAAGGTGTCTAAATATTCAACGCCGTTATGCGCCAGAATAGCGACGCGATCGCCCTTGCCCACGCCTGCCCCATGTCGCAAATAGTTGGCAAGGCGGTTGGCGCGCGCATTTAATTCACTGTAGGTGAAGGCGCGATGTGGTATTTTACCTGCGTCCACCACCGCCTGATGATCCGGCGTATACAGGGCGCGCCGCCCTAAATAATCCCCTATATACATCTCTGTTCGCCCTATCCCAAAAACCAACCACACCTACTGCCTACACCAATTTGATAGCGGTTGTCGCTTTCATAACACTCAAAATTACATCGGTTTCGACTCGCGTCACCCCCGGTGTAGTCATTAACTTATCCTTTACGAGCTGATCTAGCATGCGGTGATCCGTCACTAACACCTTCAACAGTACGTCATAACTACCCGCGGTGTGATAGCATTCCACCACCTCGGCTAATTGCGCGATACGTGCTTGCAGACTGTCCAGCAGCTCACGACTATGGGGATGCAGCGTCAGGCGGATAAAGCACAGCAGATGATAGCCCGCCATCTCTTGATCGATCTCCACCGTATAGCCCCGGATTAGTCCCGCGCGTTCCATACGCTTAATGCGCTGGTAGACGGCTGGTGGCGAAAGATGAACTTTTCGCCCTAAATCCGCAACTGTGATTCGCCCGTTAATCTGCAACTCCTCCAAAATCGCCCGGTCAAGCTGGTCGAACTCGCCAGTAAATATTGAATTTGCCATCTATCTTCGATGCCTGCCGCTACTCATAAGATGGCGATTAGCTTAGCACAATGCCCGCCCGATAGCCCCACCCTGCTCTCCTTACTGAATGTAGGGGTTATGCTATGCCTAAATGGGCATGGAACAGACGGTTAAACTCTTCTGGCTTTTCAAGGTATGGCGTATGCCCACACTCAGCAAACACCACTTCTTCAAAAGCGCCGCCATTCGCCTGATAGGCTTCTAGTACTGCGCGGGTCTGGCTGACCATAGGCTGAGATGGGTAAACATCCGCGCCCGGCCATCCGGGGACAACGCCAAAAGCGCCAAGCGTGCCTAAATCAAACAATGATGTATCGCTCACGATCTGGTCATCTGCTCCACGTATCCACAACACCGCGGGCTTCTGCGACAGTTGATTCAGCCGTGAAACATCCCCGGCATAGATTGGCGAAAGCGCATTAGCCGGGCCATATACCCCCGGAGCAACCATCGGCCAGTTGGGCGAAGGAACAAAGTCGCCGGGATATTCGTGTTCGCCCACATGCTCGGAAAGCAGACCGGAGAGTAATTCTTCTTCACGAGCGGGCTTGAATGGTGGTTTCCAATAAAATGTATTCATGACTACCCGCGGAGATGCCTGCGGGTTATCAGAGCCACGATCACCCGCCGCCATCAACTGCGTGAAGGTTGGGTTGACAGTGCCGCCGCCGCTGCCTGCGCCGTCAGGGTTACATAGTTCACCATTCAGCCCCTTACTACCGCCAAAGCCATAGGGCGAACCTGGGGCTGCCAGCGTCACGGTCAGCGCACGCTGGTTGTGATCAATAAGGAAGCGAAACAATACCGCGCCGCCTAATGAATGTCCGATAACATGAGCTTTTTCGATATTCAACGTGTCCAACAGTGCTGCAAGATCATCACTCAAATCGCCCAGTCCACGGGTGGCGTCAATCTTGGCGCTGCGATCCGCATCACCATAGCCGCGCTGATCTGGGGCTATTCCACGATAGCCGGCAGGCAGCGCCAGCATGGTTTCTTCCCAATAAGTAGCATTAGAAGCATTGCCATGAACAAACAATACAGGAATACCGTCATCAGAGCCGCTGAAAAGCACCCGTGTTGTCAAACGTGGGCTGGTAATGGTTTTTGCAGTAATGCCGGGTAAGGTAGGGATAGGCATCAGGTTCTCTCCATTGGGTCAAAGGGTTATAAATCGCGCCTTCAATTCACGTTTTAGCACTTTTCCAGCGGCATTGCGCGGCAGCGAATCAATCACGACCACAGCTTTCGGCACTTTGAAGCGGGCGACATGCTGCTGGCAGTAGGCAATAATATCGGCAGATTGCACCATATAACCTTCCTTCAACACAAGGATCGCCAGCCCGCTTTCACCCCAGCGCTCATCTGGAACCCCAATTACAGCAGCTTCAACCACGCCTTCAACTTGGTACAACACCTGTTCAATCTCGGCGGGATACACATTTTCGCCGCCGCTGATATACATATCCTTATAGCGATCAACAATGTAGATGCAGCCCTCATCATCTACAGTTCCCGCATCGCCGGAATGCAGCCATCGAGCGCCAGCATTGTCGGTGGTGAAACTGTCGTTATTCGCATGAGGGCGCTGCCAATAACCGGGGGTTATGTTGGGGCCAGAAATGACTACTTCGCCAACTTCGCCGGGGTTAACATCGCTGAAATCTTCACGCACGACGCGCACGCGGGTATGTTGCAACGGCTTACCCACACTGGTTGGCTTTTCCAATGCGCGGCGCTTATCAATCAAAAATACCGTCGGGCTGGTTTCGGTCATACCAAAGCCCAGTTGGATCACGATACCGCGCTTCGCATACTTCTCTAAAACGGCAACAGGCATCGGCGCACCGCCACAACCCCACGACTGTACGCGACTGAAATCAGCAGCCTCAAAATCAGGATGCTGGCTTATAAATAGATAAATTGAAGGCACCCCGAACATATGCGTGACGCCTAACTGCGGATCGCTCAATGTTTGGATTGCCAATTCAGCATCAAACTGACGGGCAATGACGCTGGTACCCCCCAGATGCAGCAGCGGATTGACATATAAATTCAATCCGCCGATATGAAAAGTAGGCAGCACGCAGTAGAACACGCTGTTTTGATTTAGCCCTGTGGGTGTAGAAATATTGATGGCATTCCACAACATCATGCCGTAAGTAATTAGCACACCTTTCGGGTGGCCGGTTGTTCCGGCAGTGTACATAATCATCATAGGATCATCATGGGTGAATTGAGTTCCCATATGCACGCGCAGCGCACTTGAGGTGACAGCATCTTCGTAAGCCGGCGCATCGTCTGGGGGCAGTTGCCCAAAATCCATACGAAGCGTATGCCGCAAATGAGGGCGAAGATCAGGTATACGATCCGAGAATTCAGCATCGTAGACTAGCCCAATAGGCGAAGCATCTTCAAGGATGAACTTCAGCTCAGGGATAGCCAATCGCCAATTCAGCGGCAGCATCAGCGCGCCCAGCTTCATACATGCCCACTGAAACTCGAAATATTCAGCGGCATTCTTCGCTAGAATCGCAATTCGGTCGCCTTTACGCGCACCCCATTCGCTTTGTAAGAAGCCAGCCAAACGCGCCGCACGATCATTCAATTCACCATAGGTAAACTGCCGACCGGTATGCTGATCAATCAGCGCGAGTTTTTCGGGCGTCCTATCCGCGTGAAAAGCGATCCAATCTGAAGCAATAATACTCACAAACAAACCCTTTTAAGTTCAACTATTTTTAATGGGAAGCCATAGCTCGCCCACCGTGTTATCCCCACCGTAAAGTTATCGCGCTCCATGTGTAGCCCGTGCCAGCGCCAGCCAAAACTATCAGATCGCCGGGGTTGATCTTGCCTTCAGCCAAGCCCAATTGCAGCGCCAGCACCTGATCCACGCTCTGAATATGCCCGTAATGATCGAGATACACCGACTGCTCCGGCGTAAGCCCGACAGACTCAAGAATTTGTAAGTAGAACGAACGCTTCATGTGGGTAATACCGAGGAAAGCTACATCGTCCATCGAAGCACCGGACTGTTCGACAGATTCGGTGATCACCCGCACAAAATTAGGCAGTGATATAGCGCCTAACCGTTCAGCCATGAAATCAGGATCGGTTACGTCCAGCCGCCCAAGCACCTCACCAACAACAGCCGATTCCCCGGATGCAACAGCATTTTGGGTTAGGATCACCGCTTCAGATAAGCTGCCGTCGGTATAAGCCGACGCGCCAAGAATGAGGTTTTTAGCAGCATTCCGCTGAAGCAGCATGGCGCCACCCCCCGCACCGAAATTGAACATGAAACGGGAGCGTTCGTTGTGGAAATTAATCAAGTCGTTCTCACGGCTGCCTGCCGCCAACATCACATAATTAAGGCGGCTGTCAGCCAGCATTAGGGCGCGCGCTGTGTGCATAGCAATCGGAGCGCCCGCACACAAAGCATACATTTCAAAGGCGTAGGCACCATTTGCGCCAATGTTATGCATGATCTTAGAAGCAGCATTCGTGCCGCTGAATGAGGGGCGCGTAAGTATGTATGTGTGCGGCCCTACGGTGTACGACTACAGCCATATCGGTCACGCCAAAACCTACGTCGCCTTTGATGTGATGACCCGCTATTTGCGCTCCACCGGTCTGGACGTGCTGTACGTGCAGAAC
>DAOTUZ010000130.1:0-32672 GCA_034437295.1 Anaerolineae bacterium
CGTATTGGCGGTGCTGCTGCCGCCGAAGCTGGCTGTCGTCGCCCCGCCCGGCGCAATGAAAGTCACCGGTTGATCGGGAACGCCGTTGCCAAATTCGTCCACAACTTGCGCCTGCAAAGCCGCGCCAAAAGTGGTGCTGTACAGCGCATCCTGACCGTCTCCGGCATACATGTTGATCGCCGCCGGGCTTGAGGCGGTATTCGTCACCTCAAAGGTGGCGATCACCGTCACGCCATCCTGCCCCGCCGGTTTAGCCAGCAGATCGCCTTTTGCGCCCATCGCCATCGCTGAAGGGACTGTCGCCACCACCGTATAGCTTCCGGCAGTGGTATTGCCCGTAAACGATGGCGCGGCCACAAAGCCGCTGCCATCAGAAACAGCAGTTGCAGTATTATTGCCGGTTCCAGCAAATGTACCCGAAGCCCCACTTGCCGGCGCGCTAAAGGTAATCGTCGCCCCGCTCACCGGATCGCCATAAACATCTTGCACCGTCATCTGGAAAGGAACCGCCGCTAACTGCCCAACGGTCATCGTCTGGTTGGCGGCAGATGGCGGAATCATCCCCTGTGAAGCCTGTCCGGTACCGGGGCGCGGCGTAGCCGGCCACGGGGTTTCGGTGGGAAGCATCGTCGGTGTAATCTCCACCGTCCGCGTAGGCACAAACCCGATGCTGGCGCTGGTCGGGGTTGGTGTTGGCGTAGTGGTGAAAGCAGGTTGGATATTGTTCGGATCGGGTAGTTCAATCTCGTAATTAATCAGGCTTTCGGTAATCTCTTCCATCGAACGCAGATCTTCAATTTCTTCAGTCGTCATGGTGCGGAATGCGCCCCAGTTGCTGGCGAAATCAACGTTTATTTCCGAGAAGTCGAGTACCTGCCCCAGTGGGCTATTCGGGTCTTCTTCCAGCGGCGGGCCGCAGTACACCGAATAGGCGTGATTACCTTCCGGCAGGCCGATTCCGCCTTCGTTCAGCGTAACTTCGCCGTTCACCACAGTTAGCTGCATCACCGCGCATTGATCATCGCCCGACTGTGCCTCGGCCTGCGTGAACTGCCGCATTACATCGTCGGGCAGGTCAAGCTGCTCAAGAATTTCCAGCGGCGCCCCGGTCACGCTGGTCATAATCACCGTAGAGCCAACCAGAATATCTGCGCCGTTCACATTCAGCGTCACTTCAGTATTTTCCGGCCCCTGAATCAGCACCTGATTCGGCGCTTGCGAGCAGGAAGGCTGTCCTAATCCGGTGCGGAACAGGAACGCCTGCATCGGCGTCCGGCTTTCGTCGGTGATCACCGGCAGCGCCGAACGGTCAAACGCTGTCAGTGAGGTAACAGGCAGCCACCCACCCATATCACCGGTGGGCGATTCGTAGCCCGCGCGCGCCCAATTTCCGGTGATATCCAGTGCGTCCACCAGCACCGTCACTCCGGCGGGGGCGCTTCCGGCAAGATTCGCGTTAATTTCAGGCAGGGTACGGAACGCCGCCGCGCTGCCAGTGATCACCATAATCGGATCGGCAGGCAGTACCGCTTCTTCAGGCGGCACCGCATTGACGACTGTCGCATCGCCAAACAGCAGGAAATTCACCGATTGTCCGGGCAGCGAACCGGGCAAATTGGCCTGCATATTCAACAGCGCCACGCCCCATTCGTTATCTTCCAGCACAAGCTGCGTGGTGCTGATAGTTTGCAGGTTCAGAAGATCAGCGCGATCCGCAGGGTGGCTGAAATAGCCATCAGGAACTTCATCATTAAACGTGGCGCTAACAATAGTATTGCCATAACAGGCTGTGTTGCGGTCAGTGCCGGAGCAGTTCTGCTCCAACGTCTCGATCACTTGATTGATGAAATCTGGGCAAACGCCGCTGCCCTCTGCGCCCGGCACCACCTGCGCCAGCGCTGGCGTGGCAAACTGACTAACGCTGACCGCGCAGGCTGCGATGAAGCAAATCGCAAACAGTGTGAATACCCGCCCTGCGCGTGTGTTTAGCAGATTCCACAGCCGCATGCAGTCATGCCTTTCAACTCAAGCCTGTTCAGACATCTGTTCTCTCAAGAGAAAGTTATCTGAACAGGCTATCCTAATTGACGTTACTCATTGATCTGATGGGCTTAAGTGTACAGCAAACTTAAGTTTCCCGCAGATTGCCCATTATGGGTTGCTATTCGTCATCGGCGTTGTCGTACTGGCCGCGCCAGATGTGATCGTGATATCGTAAGGCCCACCGGGGACGCCGTTGGCGGTCATCGCGCCAGAAGAAGCGTACCCCTGCGGATCGGTGGTGGTGCTGTAGTTCTCATTTCCGCTTGAGTCGAAGATCAGCCCCGGTATACTCGCGCCGGGCGATGAGAAATTGACCGGCACGCCGCCCATTGGAAACCCATCCCCATCCGTCACCAGCACGATAATAGGTGAGCCGAATGACGTGTTGAAGGGTGTCGTTTGTCCGCCGCCGCTATCTACAGAGATGTTCGCCGGTGATGGTGGCGGCGTCACTTCTTCTGTAGGTGTCGGCGGCGGTTCTGTAGGTTGTGGCGGTATGTCGTTGATCAAACTAAAGCCCGCCGCCGCTTCGAGAGTCATATAAAACGCAGATCCTGACCACTCACCACCATAACTATTGGCGGTAATGAGCGGTGAAGTTGCATAACCGTTCCCATCAGTAACAGCGCCGGCTTCAGTGCTTTCATCCGGGAACATGCCCCCCGGCCCTTCGCTATTATCAATATAGAAAGTAACCGGTTCACCTGCGACGCCGTTGCCGTAGCTGTCTACAACCCGCACCACAATCGGCGCGACGAAGGTCGTTTCAATCAACGTTGATTGGCCGCCGCCGCTGATCAGATTGAAACCTGCCGGGTCACCCGCGATTGCCGTCACCGCGAAGAAATAGCTCAGCATATTTTGTCCGGCGGGCTTTGCCAGCATTTCCAGCTTTGGCCCCATCACGCTGGTCGGTACCGTCGCCACCACGTCAAACGTGCCTATCGGTGATGGGTTTATGGTGAACGCCGATGTCGTGGCGTAACCATTCGGGTCAGTCGTCACAGTTTCAACGTTGGTCGTCGTCGCGGCAAACGTCCCCGATGGGCCGGAAGCCGGTGCCGTAAAGGTAACCGGCACACCCGGTACCGGCGTCCCGTAATAATCCAGCACTTGCAGCGTAAATGGTACGCCTGATCCTCCCACTGGAATGATCTGCCCGCCGCCGCTGGATCCGCCAAAGCCGGTCGGTATTCCCGGCGGAATCGCTGTCGGCGGAGCTGCCGTTGGCGGAACTGCCGTTGGCGGCACCGGCGTATAGGTCGGCCACGGAGTTGCAGAGGGCAGCGGGGTAATGGTTGGCAGCGGGGTGCTGGTGGCTGCCGCCGGAACAAATACCCGTGTATTCGTGGGTGTCGGGGTAATCGTGCGCGGCGGTTGAATGCTCCCCGGATCTGGCAGGTCAATTTCGTAATTGATCACGCTTTCGGTGATCTCTTCCATCGCCCGTAAATCTTCGATCTCTTCATTCGTCATCGGGCGGAAAGCGCCCCACATGCTGGAAAAATCTACGCCCGCATCTTCAATCTCGCCTAAGAAAAAGAAGTCGTCGGTGGTTTCGGGGTCGCCATCATCCGGCGGCAGCCCGCAATATACGGCATAGGCCACATTGCCTTCAGGCAGCGCAATCTCGCCCTCATTCAAGTTCACTTCGCCATTGACCACCGTAAGCTGCATCACGCCGCATTGTTCGCCGGGTTCGCCGCCTACCAGTGAGGGCGGGGCGCTCAACCGTTCCACAATCTCCGGCGGCAAGTTCAACTGTGACAAAATATCTCCCGGCGCGCCGGTGATGCTGGTCATGATGATGGTTGAGCCGATCAATACGTCAGCGCCGTTTACATTCACGTTCACCTGTGAATTTTCTGGCCCCTGAATCAGCACCTGATTCGGCGCTTGCGAGCAGGTCGGCTGGCCTAGCCCGGTGCGGAATAGGAATGCCTGCATCGGCGTGCGCGATTCAGCGCTGATAACCGGCAGCATACTGCTGTCAAAGGTTTCTAGCGAAGCAAACGGCACCCATCCGCCAATCGCCGCTTCATCTGGCAGCGCCGGATCTACGTATACAATACGCACCCATACCCCGGTCTCGTCCAGCGCGTCCGCTTGTAGGAAGGTTCCAGCAGGAACACTTCTGACAATATTAGCGTTTGGCAGGGGCAGCGTATGCACTGCAACTTCGGCGCTAGTGACCACCGCCAGCGGTTCAACCGGCAGCACCGCTTCTTCAGGCGGCACCGCATTGACGACTGTAGCATCGCCAAACAGCAGGAAATTAACCGATTGTCCGGGCAGCGAGCCGGGCAGGTTGGCCTGCATACTCATCAACGCCACGCCCCACACATCCTGCGCCAGATCAATCTGACTAGTGCTGATGCTTTGCAGCGTGATCAGCTCTGCTTGATCTGCTGGTTGACTGAAATAATCTTGCGCCACGTCTTGGCTGAAGGTGGCATTCACCAGCGTGTTGCCATAGCAGGCGCTGTTACGCCCCACCGTGGAGCAGTTCTGCTCCAGCGATTCGATCACCTGATTGATGAAATCCGGGCAAACATCGCTGTTTTGAGCGCCGCCTGCGCCCGGTGCTACCTGCGCGGCCGCCGCCTGTATGAACTCGTGCAGCAGCACACCTTCGATCAAAACCAGTGAAATCGTCAGTATTGCCAGACGAACGAGCCATTTGAGAGATCTGAACTTGGACATATCTATCTTTCCGTTATCTGGCATAGTGCAAAAATGAATATTTTATGCCAATCAAAATTCATCTGCGCGCATTGTAATCATACCGCTTTGTAGAAAGTCTACTTCCTCTACTATGAATTCTATAACGATTGCATTGAGATTGCGTTCATTTAATTAGTGAATTTTTCAGAAAGATTATGGATTCTGGTCGCAGCAAGTATGCAAAAGGGGTCGTGTATCTTCCCATTGTGCGCGGCTATAATCATGTCTTCTCTGTGTTCAGAATAAGGCCACCAACCAGATGACCGTTGTTCCATCCTCTAAAAAAATATTCACGTTCGGTTTTTTCTGGCGGCTCGTTTTATTGATTATAGGCGTGGTCATCTCCGCAGTGGCCGTAGTGCTCTTTGAAGCGCCGTTCAATATCGCCCCCGGCGGCATTTCCGGCCTCGCTATCATCATCAACAGCATCACCGGTTGGCCGTTAGGCGTCATGATTATCATCGGCAACATTCCGATCCAGTTCATCGCCTATAAGATGCTTGGCGGTTGGAAGGTTGTCGCCAGCACTACCGTAGTTGTAATCGCCTATTCAGTGTTGATTGACGTACTCACGCCCCATTTTCCAACTTCAGGCGTCAGCGACGACATCTTCCTAAATGCGCTCTTTGGCGGCATCGTTGGAGGTATTGGCGCAGGCTTGATTTTCCGCGCAGGCAGCACCCTTGGGGGTACCTCAACGCTAGGAAGAATTCTTCAGGAAAAATTCGGAATTCCTCTGTCATCAAGCGCCCTCTATACCGACTCTGCCGTTATTTTGCTGGCGGGGCTGGTATTCGGATGGGGCAGCGCCCTGTATGCTATGGTGACTCTATTTGTAGCCGGGGCAACTGCCGATTATGTACTTGAAGGCCCGTCAGTCATCCGCACCGCCGTGATCATCACCGATTATCCGCGTGAAGTGGCCGACGCTGTGCTAGACGGGCTTAGCCGTGGCGTCACCTCATGGGAAGTGCAGGGCATGTTCACCGATCAGCCCCACACCGTGTTGTATATCACCATTGGCCGGGCGCAGGTGAACGCATTACGAAAACTGGTCTTTGTTGCCGATCCCAAAGCCTTTGTGGTTATCGGGCAGGGGCACAGCGCCTACGGGCATGGATTCCGCGAAGTGCGCGGCACAACCCGCACCGAGATCGGCGGCGGCAGTTCATAACAATATTTCTCGCTTAAATTCTTATCCGGGGCTGGCCCTGGCTATAATAAGCACTAGAATCATCATCTATCGTCTTTTCAGCAGGGCGCAGCTATAAATTGAGGTGAAGATCGAAAATACTGGCTGTCTAAAACTCAGTTTACAAAAGGATATTTTGCCTATATATGTTCCAATCATGCCCTACGCTTGAAATATCGCCTATCGCGATAGCGCACCTTTAAGGCAAGGGCAGCAAAGAAAGGTTCTTTCATGGTTACCCTCTCAGACATTCAAGCAGCCCGACAGCGTATTCGTCATTATGTACGCCATACACCGGTCATCACTACCGCCAACTCGCTCACCGCCGCGCCGGAAAAGCTGCACCTCAAACTAGAAAATTTACAGGTCGCCGGTTCTTTCAAATCACGGGGCGCGTTCAATACGCTGCTGCAATTGGACGATGCCGCAAAAGCCCGCGGCGTGGTCGCAGCCAGCGGCGGCAACCATGGCGTCGCGCTGGCCTATGCCGCGAAGCAGTTAGGCATCTCGGCAACGATTTTCTTGCCCGAAAGCGTCTTAGAAGATCGCGTAAATCGTATCGGCGTTTGGGGCGCGCAAGTGATACAAGCCGGCAGCGCCTGGGATGACGCCCACACAGCAGGGCTTGCCTATGCCGCTGAACATGGCATGACTTATGTGCATCCGTTTGATGCTAAAGCCACGATTGCCGGCCAGGGTACCGTTGGGCTGGAGCTGCTGGAAGATGTGCCAGAAATGGACATTGTGCTGGTCGCCATCGGCGGCGGTGGGTTGATGGCAGGTGTGGGGTTGGCAATAAAGTCTCTCAAGCCAGATGTGCGCGTAATCGGCATCGAGCCAGTAGGCGCCGCCAGCATGAAAGCCGCCGTTAGCACCGGGCATGTTGTCACCCTACCGCAGGTACGCACCATTGCCGACACGCTATCCCCCCGCGCTGTCAGCGATTTGACGCTCAGCCTCACCCGTCAACATGCTGATGAACTGGTGCTGGTGGAAGATATCGCCATGGTTGACGCCATGCGCTGGTTATGGCGCGAAAGTAATCAACTGGTTGAACCAGCGGGCGCGGCGGTCATTGCCGCCCTGCAAACTGGCGCGGTGGATATTTCTGGTTTTAAGCACCCTGTAGCCCTCATTTGTGGCGGTAATGCCGCCGCCGGATGCGTATTTGAAAATTACGAATCCGCCGCCCTTAACGCCCCTGCGCGATGAGATAATTACGCTGGAAAACCGCCGGAGGGTTAAATCTCCGGCGTCGCTCACACCATCCACGCTTCCAGATAATGATCGGCGCGCTCAAAGACCCGCCCCGGCACCCCTTGAGGCGTAGGCTTCACCTCATCGCGTGGCGTAAGTCGCAGGCGTAAACGCTCTAAAGTTGGTTTGCCGGCCTGTTCCCATGCCGAAATTACATCTTGTGCTGCAAGTAGGGCATCTGCCCCACCAAAGACCAGCGCCCGCCCCGCCTCATGCGTGGGGACGAAGCACACGCTGCCTCTGCTGAGAACGGCCACGCCGCCGCCCTCCAGCCCATAAGGCTGTTGGCCTTCAGCAATATAATAACTTCCTGCGATGAAGGGGGCCGGCAGCGTCAGCAGCAGAAATGGAATTGCGCCTTGTGTCCAATCGCGGGCTTCTAGGCGTAACCCTAGATAACCTTCGCTGGTATCTTCTGAAAGCATGGTGATGGATTGGCGATCAAATTGAACACTGCCGCCAGTGTAGATCGTGAGTGATCCCGTGCCCACGCGCATTTCCACCTGCGGGCCAGCCAGCACACCCTTCAAACGGATGAATCCACAGGGCAAGTTCCGCTCACTAAACAGCGATCCGTCTGGCTGGGCTTGAAAGGCCGCGCTGTACTGCCAGCCTTCTAACCAGATTGGCGCGACCACGATGCCGCGTGGTTTCAACTGCCGCACCCAGGCATTGGGTATATCCCACATACCCGCTGTAGCGATAATCCGGTCATAAGCTGCGCGTGGCGCAAACCCAACTGCGCCATCGCCTTGCACAACAGTGACCATACCCATCGCGGCGTGTTGCAAATTATCTTGTGCCTGCCCTGCGATCACGGGATCGCTTTCAATCGTGGTTACTCGTCCAGTTTCGCCTACCATTTCCCGTATAATCGCCGCGTTGTAGCCGCTGCCTGCGCCAATTTCCAGCACATTCATGCCGGAAGACAGCCGTAACTGTTCAATCATCAGCGCCATCATGCTGGGCTGGCTGGATGAGCTGACCACGGATCCATCAGGATCGCGCTTTATTGGGATCGCTTTGTCAGCATAAACTTGATCGGGCGGCAGCCCTGGTAAAAATGCTTCACGGGGAACCCTCAGAAAGGCTTGTTCTAGACGCGAATCGTGTAAACTGCCGTTTCGTTTTAATTCGGCAACGAGACTCTCCACCGAAGAGGGCGGTGTCGTCATACGCCGCCAGAAATGATGTACCATGCGCGGCGCTTGCGTAACGAAACACCTGCTTCAGCATCAGCACGGCGTGCGGCATATACCCGCCCCCGCGCATCAATATGCACTTGTCCAGCTTTTTGCAGGCGTGCAAATTCTTCCGGCGTGATCACTGGCGCTGGTTCACCACCTAAGCGTTCTAGGCGCACTGAGTAGTCATTTTCTTCGGTTGTTGGCTCCGGCTCCGGCTGTGTTTGTGCTTCTTCTGCCGATTGATGCGTGTCGCCGCGGCGGATAGATTCATCAGTCATTCTTCAACACCTTCATTCTTCATCACTTGGCTGCATCTCAAGGCCAGCCCCCGTGATCAACGTATCTAACGAAAGATCACTCTCTTGTAATTCCCCGCCACACACAAGGCATTTTGGATCACGGGTGATAGTTACCCAGACGGCGGAATAGGGCGGCGTCATTTCACCTTCGATGATTTCCAGCGCGGTATTCGCCAAGATGACCGTGTTCCCAGGCATCTCACGGTGTGCATCGGTCTCTATCAGCAAATGATTCAGCGCAATATCCGTCTGTGCCGAAGCCACCCGCACCACATGCAGCCACAATCCCGGCTCAGCTTCAAGCGTGCCACCCTCCCCGATCATACCATAATCAAGTTCCTGATCGTCGTCATGGCTCACCAGAATTTCACCGCGTAATTCCGCCGCCCAGCAGGCGTAGCATGGCCCGCTGTTCGGCTGGATGATCACCACATCGCCGCCTTCCCCACGCGCATACACGCCGGCATAGACGGCCGTCAATTTGCGCTCAAGGCAGACTTGATTGATGGCATATTTTGTCAGTTCGCCATCTACCGCCACGACCAGTAAATCAAGATGATCCAGCGCATCCAGATGATCTTCAATGCGCCCGAAAATCGTCTGAATGGCGGCATCAGGGCTGCGGCGGCGAATCAAATCGGCCACCACATCCACTTTGTGGCGCCCTACATCGCTCAAATCGGCCGCATGGCGCAGCACGTTTGCTTCTTCCAGCAGGTCATCATCAATGAGCACGAATTGTTTCACGCCGCTCATCGCCAAGCTAACCGCCGCAAAACTTCCGCCGCTGCCCAACCCAATCACGCCGACGCGCTTCTGTGCCAGCGTCGCCAAATTGCCCGCGCCGATCAACCGCTCCACGCGATCCCATGTCATGGTGTTTTGCCTTCGCTATCTTTACTATCCGGCGTGGCAGGGGCATTGTTGGCTGTATTTGCCGCCGGTTTATCCTCTGTTGATATGCCGCCTGTGTTGGGTTTGGGTGCGTTTACCGCTGTCGGGTTTAGCTTTGCTTCGGCTGCATGAACGACATCCACGAGATACAGTGACGGATTCCAGTCCAATTCAAGCGCAAGGGGTTGTGCGTGTTTGAAGGCGGTATCAAATACTTTGTACATATCATCGCCTGCGCCCATAGGCAGAAATGGCGCTGTATATACTTGAGGGGCGCGTTTTGGGTAATCATAGCTCGTGATCAGCAGCAGCAGATGATTGCTGCCCATCATCCCGACCAGGAAGCAAATTTCCAGCGGTGGTTCGTTGTCTACGTTCCAGAATGAAATTGAATGAAACAGCTTATCCTTCTGAAACAGCCGCATTTCTGCTTCCATACGCTTTTCATTGATCAAATGCCATGGGTACTGTACCAACGCCGGCAGTTGATCATTGGGATAGATGGTTGGGGCTATAGGCTGAAAAAGCTTTGTGCGCTCATCAATGTACCAGAAATCTACGCGCATGGCTTCGCCGTCATCCATCGCCACCATCACAAAATTCGCCATTGGGCTGCTTGGCTGCACAGTTGAGGGATGCCCCAGCGTGACAATGGGCGCTAGAAGAAAGGCCATCTCGTTATCAGGATCAAATATCCAATCCAGCGCGGTATTTAAATCGCCACCGCTTGGCTGGATCATATGTCCCGGCTGTTTGTGCCAGTCCCCTAAATAACGCAGTGGCACATCCCATTTGTTGGGGTTAGCAAGTTTACGCAGCAGCCCGCCTTTGCGCTCGCGTTCGTTACGCCAGTTCTCTTGCAGCCACCAGATCAGTTCATCTTGTCGAGCATCTCCCTGCTGAAACGTTGCAAATTGGCGTATGGCGCTGTCATCTGGCGCAATGGTATCCAGCACATACAGCGTGGGTACTCCGCCAGATATTGCGCTAGGTACCATCAACCCCACCATTGCTTCGCCGGTTTCATCCCTCATATGGGTTGCGGCGGCGGCGGCCATCCGCTCAAATACCCGTTCAGCGATCACTAAATTTGGAATTGAACCCCGTTGTTTTGACATCATCCTATTTCCTGTAGCGGTTTGGTGATTCGGGGTTTTCGGGATTGATACGTTCTTCTATACCCGGCCATACCCCCGTTGCACGCCATGTATAGTAGGCGTACAACCATTGAATTGCCCATGCCGCCACCGTCACCGCAGTAGACGTTGCCGGATTCCAACCGTAATTTTCGCCGTCGCGTGGGTTGAACAGGCACAACTGCCCATCCTCAAACTGATGTTTCTGACTGTAGATGCGCGGCTTCAGCACATAGGCTTCTGCCGGTTGATTCGGATAATTGTTGGGGTAGAGAATTTTAATCGTGTGCAGCGTATTCGTTAGCGTTACCAGATTGATATCTACAGTGCCTTCCCAGTAGATTGGCGCTTGCGGGGCGCTGTTTGGCACCACCAGCTTAAATGTGTCTGTAAAGGTTGCGCGCATGGCCTCTACTTCCAGCCGCAGCCGAGTAGACACCACCTTGCGAGAACCCCACCATATGGACATAGCTTCCATACCTTTACCCGTTTCAATATAGACTCATTGTAGCATGAGCGTATCTTTGAGATGCATCTATCTTCGACTGTTATACGTAAATTAATGCTGGCAGGTTGCGTAGAAAAAGCTATGCTTAAGAGCATATGAACCAGACTCTTCTGCTTGAAGAATTGGCGTTGAATGCTTACCCAGCCTATCAGACAATTTACTATGATGGCTGGATTTTGCGTTTTACTGATGGATTCACCCGTCGCGCCAATTCAATACAGCCGCTCTATAAATCGACGCTGCCAGTGGATGAGAAAATTAGCTATTGTGAAGCGCTCTACGCTTCACGTGGCCTGCGCACCGTATTTAAGCTGACTGATGTGCAGCACCCAACGAGCCTTGAAGCGGCGCTAGAGAAGCGTGGATACAAAGTTGAGGGGGAAACCCACATCCAAACGGCCTCACTGGATGCTGCGCCCGCCCCTAGTGGGGATGCATGGGCCGTTTTGGATACCTATATGACCCCAATCTGGTTGGACGAATTCACCCGATTGCGCCCCCTCTTGGCTGAAGATCGCGATACCTTCACCCGCTTGCAGCTTCAAATTGCCCCGCGCTGCGGCTATGTGCGGTTGGTGGTAGACGGTATTACGACAGGGCTGGCAATGGGCGTGATCGAACGGGGATGGCTGGGCATCTATGATGTGATCGTGAACCCCACGCGGCGCGGGCAGGGCTATGGCCGCCAAACCATGCTCTATCTCATGGCATGGGGTAGTGCGCAGGGCGCATCCCATGCCTATTTGCAGGTTATGGCTAAAAATACAACTGCGCTTCAGTTGTATAGTGGCTTAGGATTCCAAACGGCATATTCCTATTGGTATCGCCAGAAAAATGCGTTTTAGGGTGAGCTGATAGTCACTCACCCTATCATCGCCGCAGGAAGCGCAGTATCGCGCCCCCACATTTAGAACCTGATCTACGCCCGCAGCGCCGCGCCCAATTCCCGCTCTGCCAGCTTCACGATCTTCTCGCGAATCTTGTTTGCTTCGGCTTCGGTCAGCGTGCGATCATCAGTCTGATAAACGACGCTGTAGGCAAGGCTTTTATAACCAGCAGGCACCGGATCGCCGCGATACACGTCGAATAACTGCGCTGATTTCATCAGCCCGCCGCCCGCCTTGCGGATCACCGCTTCTACATCAGCGTTCGTTGTCTCTTCCTTCACCACCAGCGCCACATCCTGCTGTACCGCTGGCGTCAAAGGCAGTGCCTGCGCTGTATACAGCTCGTTCATCACCCCGATGATCGCCGCCAGATCGAAATCTGCCGCCAATACCGCGCCCTCTAGCTCGAAAGCCGCTGCCACCTGCGGGTGAATTTCGCCAAACACGCCTAGCGTCTTGCCGTTCACCACCACCTGCGCCGCCCGCCCCGGATGAAAACTGCCTTGCACGACGCGGCTGTAGCTTACCTGCGGCAAATGCAGCGATTTAAACAGGTTTTCAAGGATTCCCTTCAAATCATAGAAATCCATCGCGCCGCTGTCCGTACCCATCCATGCCGGATCATCCCGCTTCCCCGTCACCAGCACGCCCAATCGTCGCGGTTCGTCCGGCAGTTCCTGCCCGGCACGATCCAGATACACCGCCCCGATCTCGAATGTTAGCTGCCGGTCTGCATAGCGGGCGTTCAACCGCGTCGCCTCCAGCAAGCCAGTTAAAATAGACTTCCGCAGCACCGATTTTTCCGGCGAAATCGGGTTCGCCAGCGTCACATAATCGCCTTCCGGCAGCGCACTCGCCATCCCCGGCGCGGTCAGCAGTGCTTCGCGTTCCGGCGCGGTGAAGCGATAGCTCACAATTTCACGTAACCCTAGCCCGACCAGCGCATCGCGGATCACTTCTTCGCGTGTGAATTTTGAGTTCGCCCACTGTGGCGGCATCTCATCAGCGATGATCGTGTCAGGGATGGCGTCGTAGCCGTAAATCCGCGCAATTTCTTCCGCTAAATCAAACTCGCCAACCACGCCCGTGCCAATATCCATGCGCCAGTCTGGCACTTCGATATGCAGCACATCGCCCTGCACCTCTACCAAAAAGCCGCCGCGCCGCAGCAGGTCTCGCGCCTGCTCTGCGGTCATGTGAATGCCCAGAATTCGGAAAATTTCGCCAGCAGGCAGTTTCACCACCACCGTTTCCGGCGGTTTCGGGTAATTATCGTAAATCCCCTTCGAGACGATGCCGCCGCCCGTTTGCCGCATCAGTTCAATGCCGCGCATCACCCCAAGCATCGCCTGCGAAGGGTGTACGCCGCGGCTGAAGCGGTAGCCCGCCTCAGTATGCAGCTTCTGCGTCGTCATCGTGCGCCGAATATTGATGAAATTCCAGCCTGCCGCCTCAAGCAGCACGTTGGTTGTGTTCTCGTCAATCTCAGTTTGCGAGCCGCCCATCACCCCGCCCATGCCGATTGCGCCTTCTTCGTCGCACACCAGAATATTGTGCGCGTCCAGCGTCCGATTTTGCCCGTCCAGCGTCAGCAGGGTTTCGCCCGCTTTCGGCAAACGGGTGATGATATGCGGCGCTTTCCCGCCCGCTCGCGCCTTCAGCTTATCGTAATCGAAGGCGTGTAGTGGCTGCCCGATCTCAAACGTGATGTAATTGGTCACATCCACCAGATTATTGATCGGGCGCTGACCCACCAGCGTTAGCCGCCGCTGCATCCATTCCGGCGATGGCTTCACCGTCGTATTTTCCAGCAGCGCAAACGTGAAGCGCGGGTTTAATTCCGGCTCAACAATTGTCACCGTCACTTTGCCGTCAATCGCCGCGCCTTCCATCACCACATCGTAGGACGGCGGGTGAAGTTCCTTATCTAGAATCGCCGCCGTTTCCCGCGCCACGCCGTAAATGCTGATCGCCCGCGCCAGATTCGGCGTGAACTCAATTTCCAGCACAATATCGCCCAGCACTTCCGAAAGCGGCGTCCCCGGCGCGAATGGCTTGCCCTGCCGATTCTTCGGCTGTTCGCGCATCAAAATGATGCCGTCATGCTCGCCGCTTAAGCCCAGTTCCTTCTCCGAACATACCATGCTCCGGTTCGGGATGCCCCGCAGCGGCTTTTCCTTCAAGATCATCCGTTTCGGCTCGTCGCTGTGCCCGTCCCACACTTCCGCGCCTTCGGCCGCGAATGCTGTCCACAGCGGCGGGTTCAGTTCGCCCAGCCCCTTGTACTCGAATAGGTTCGGCGCACCGGTCACGCACTGCTCAATCACGCCATCGCCAATTTCCACCTGTGCCAGCACCAGCCGGTCAGCGTTGGGATGCGGGTTCACCTCACGAATTTTTCCCAATAACAGGCGCTGTTTATCCCAAACCAGATGATCGCTCTTGGGATATCGCAGTCCCTCAACCAGCGTTTGCGGCAGGCCGAGATAGTCAATATGCGCCACTTCCAGCCCCGCGGCGGTCAGTTTCTCCGCCAGCAGTTCCGCCGGAATATCAATCTCTACATACTCTTGAAGCCATGAAAGCGGTACACGCATGGGTTATTTGCCCTTCCCTGAAAATGTTCTTGTTGTAGGGGGCGCTGCACCACGCCCACCCCTTCTCATTCCAATATTCCCCCACCTATCGTCATTCCCTCTCCCTGAGGGAGAAGAGCAGGGGTGATGGCTTCTAAAACTGTTCCAAAAACCGCAAATCGTTCGCCCAGAAATAGCGAATATCATTGATCCCGTGCTTCAGCATCGTAATCCGCTCCGGCCCCATGCCAAACGCGAAACCTGACCATACTTTCGGGTCATAGCCGCCATTTTGCAGCACCACCGGATGCACCATCCCGCTCCCCGCAATCTCCAGCCAGCCCGCATACTTGCACACCCGGCAGCCCTGCCCATCGCACAGGAAGCATTCAACGTCCACTTCCATGCTCGGCTCGGTGAACGGGAAATAGCTGGCGCGGAAGCGTACCTTCGCCTGCGGCCCGAACATTGCTTTGGCAAATTCGGCAATCGTCCCTTTCAGGTCGGTCATATGGATGTTCTTGCCGATGCACAGCCCTTCCACCTGATTGAACTGTACTTCGCTGCGCGCGGTGATCTGCTCATAGCGGTAGCACATCCCCGGCAAAATGATCCGAATCGGCTTCGTGCCGTTTTCGCCTAGTTCGCGCATCCCGCGAATCTGCCCCGGCGATGTGTGCGTGCGTAAAATCACGTTTGGCTTAGTGGTGAAAATCGTGTCCTGCATCTCCCGCGCCGGATGATGCGGCGGAAAATTTAGCAGCGTGAAGTTGGTATCGTCATCTTCCACCTCGCGGCTGTGATACACCTGAAAGCCCATCGTCGCCCAGATGCGGTAGAAATCCCGCAGCGTGTGCGTGGATGGATGCAGCCCCCCGCGGTTGGCCGCCCGCCCCGGCAGCGTCACATCAATTTCGCCTGCCTCCAAATTTTGCGCCAGTTCCGCCGCCTTGATCGCGGCTTCGCGCTCAGCATACGCGGCTTCCAGCGCCACCTTGATCTCATTGGCGCGTTTGCCATATGTGGCGCGTTCTTCTTTGGGCATCGCGCCCACGCTGCGCACCGCTTCAATCACGCGGCCTTTCTTGCCTAAAAATTGCAGTTCCCATGCCCGCAGCGCCTCGCTGGATTTTGCCGCTTCCAGCCCTGCCTGCGCCTCAGCCAGTAAACTTTCGAGTGTATCGGTCATTTGCAAGCTCCCTCAAAACAAAAACGCCCTCATCCCTCATGATCAGGGACGAGAGCGTCGAAAAGTCTCCCGCGGTACCACCCTGCTTGCGCCGCCGTTCTTCAACGACGAGCGCCGCTTCATTGATCGCATATTTGCGGATTAAACCCGCGCGTAAAGTGAATTCAGCGAACGCTTTCTGATGGTCGCTCTCAATCTATGGCGACACACTCCCTGTTAGCAGCATTTCTCGCGTACTGGTCTTTACAATATGCTTGCCGATCATCATACGGCTCAGGCAGGGCAAAAGTCAAGATGGGGGGCCATATCACCGGAAATCCGAACCGCCGGACGTATCTTGATCCAGAATCGCAATAAGTGACTCCACCGCAGTTCTCAAATTTGGCAAGTCTTCAATCGCTTCCCACACAATTTCCACATCAATATCACCGTATTGATGGATCAAAACGTCGCGAAATCCCTTTAGATCTTTCCAGCGAATCTGGGGTTGATGATCGAGTAATTCATCGGGAAGTCGTTTCGCAATCTCGCCAATAACTTCATACGCTTTCTGGATAGCGAGTTGTGTCTTGATATCCTCATCAATAACTTTCCGGCCTTCTGCTGAAAAAGCCTCAAGGTATTCGATGTAAGTAAGCATATCGAGAAGATAGTCACGTGATGAGGTCACAGCGGCACCGCATACTGCAATATATTCCGGCGTAACCGTTCACGCATACGGGGATGATCAACCAGAATATCGACTGGACGTTGAAGCGTTGAAGCAAAATCTTGTTTGAGACCAGAAAGATCGTAGAGGCTTGCGCCAGCGCGGAAGCTCACGAAGAAATCAATATCGCTGTTTGCCTCAGCGTCGCCCCGCGCCACACTCCCGAAAACACGCAAATTATACGCGCCATAACGCTCGGCCAGCGTGATGAGTTCCTCACGGCGCTCTCGCAGTTCAGCTAATGTGAGTGGTGATTGGTCTGCCATAAGGGTTAATTTCGCTCCATACCGATCATCCTCATTATAGTATCTACTTAACAAATTGGTTTGTGACGCCGCTGGGCAGGGATGAGGGCTAACGTCGATTCTTCCGCCACCAATCATGAAACGACTGCGCCGCAAAAGCCGGAAAATCGCGGGTATCCGTCCAGCCATGCAAAATCGGCAGCGGCAGGTCGGTAATCTTGTGTTCGTCCGCCCCACCTTCAACCTGTGAAAACACGCTCGTCCCCACCTGCGCCGCCTTGCCCCCCCATTCGTACAGCAGGGGATGGCTGAAGCCGAACGCATACGCCTTCATCCCCAGCTTATAGGCCGGGTCTTGCACATGCTCAAGGTCATGCCGCAGCCCCAGCAGCATATCAGGGATGTTAATATCCACCGGGCAGGCTTGCTTACATGCCCCGCATAAACTGCTGGCAAAGGGCAGCGGCTCGGCGTTCTCAATTCCCTTCAGCAGCGGCGTCACTACAGAACCAATCGGGCCGGGATACACCCACCCGTAGCTGTGGCCGCCCACATTCTGGTAAACCGGGCAAACATTCAAGCATGCGCCGCAGCGAATACACGCCAGCGCCTCGCTGTACTTGCCGGTATAAATGTCGCTCCGCCCGTTATCCAGCAGCACCAGATAAAAATGCTCCGGCCCGTCCGGCTCGCCTTCTCGCGCCGGCCCGTTGAACATATTCACGTACACCGTGATCCGCTGGCCGGTGGCGCTGCGCGGCAGCATTTGCACCAGCGTGGCAAAATCTTCCCATGTGGGGATCACTTTCTCGATCCCCACAACGGCAATATGCACCTTCGGCACGCTGGTCGAAAGCCGCCCGTTGCCCTCATTGGTCACAATCACCACAGTGCCAGTTTCAGCAATCAGAAAATTACCGCCGCTCATCCCGAAATCAGCTTCGATGTATTTCTGCCGCAGTTCGTCCCTCACAAACCGCGTCATATCGGCGGCCTCATCCGTGTAAGGCATCGCCAGCTTTTCCATGAAAATATTGCGTATCTGTTCTTTGGTCTTATGCATCACCGGCATAATGATATGGCTCGGATGATCGTCGCTGATCTGGATGATGTACTCGCCTAGATCAGTTTCCACCATCTCAATTCCGGCTTTTTCCAGCGCCGGCAGCAGGTTAATTTCTTCAGTCACCATGCTCTTACTTTTTACGCCGCGCTTCAGGTGATGCTTGGCGCAAATATCCAGCACGTGGCGGTTGGCTTCTTCAGCATCTTGCGCCCATAACACCTGCCCGCCGTTAGCCGTGATATTCGCCTCCAGCTTTTCCAGCAGTTCCGGCAGATCATGCAGCGCCCGCAGCCGCGAACCACGCCCCTGCTGGCGCAGCGTCTGCGCATGAACCAACTCATGGATCACCGCCCGGCGGCGGCTGTCGGCATTGCCCGTGCCTCTGTCTAGCGCCGTCTGCAAATCAATGTCGTGCAGTGCCACAACGGCCGTATCTTGAAAGTGGTTAGCGCTCAGTTCCATGAGTTTTCACCTGAATCACAAATTATAAGCAAGAATACGAGTAGTATTTTTTCAACTCGCCTTATTTTAACGCTTTCAGCCACGCCGCACATAAGCCATACCACAGCCCGTGTCGTAGTTCGCCTGTTTCAAAGGTATTTACACCCTTCGCAACCTACCGCCTTAAGCAGACGGCAATAAGCTTTTTAGAAACCCTTCACCCCTGATCATGGATTGTTCAGAAACAAAACATGGGCGTATGAGGTGACGTTCTGCACTCAAACCCGCCACCTCAAAACACCCGCCGAATCCAAAAGGGCGCCCCGTAGGGCGTCCGTAGGCTGTGAAGACTCTTAGAAACTACACCTTGATCACAAAATTCCGCAGTTCGTAGCCCTTCACGATGTCGTTATAGACAATATCCGGTTTGCGCTCTAGCCGTAGGGTGTCTATCGCCAGCAGTTTGCGTAGGAAAATATCCGATTCCTGAATCGCCACGAACGATCCGGGGCAGCGATGATAGCCATCGCCAAAGCTTAAGGCCGGTTCCGGCACCTTGCCAAGCTCTGAATGAAGCGGGCGCATCGGGCAAACTGAAGTGCCGTTCTCGCCTGCCATGTCCGGATCAATATTTGAGGCGAAAATGTTCATATCCACCAGCGTCCCCGCCGGAATCGTCACTTTCTCGCCCTCGCTCTCAATTTCGATCTCGCCAGTCGTCCGGCGCAGCAAATGCCCCACTATCGGCTCTAGTCGCAAAATCTCATGCAGTATCGCATATCGCTCTTCCTGCGATCCAACCAGCATCCGCTGGCGTAAATGCGGCTTCTCCAGTAGGTGCCACAGCGCCACGCAAATGAATTCACGGGTGGTCACCATCCCCGCCACGCCGTACACCACGCCCTCGGTCAAAATTTCCAGATCGCTGTAATCGCGGCTCACCAAATACGAAATCACATCATTTTGCGGGTTCTTCCGCCGCTTCCGTATCGCCGGTTTCACGTCTAAATACATGAACGCGATCATATAACGCTGGCTGATGATCAGCTTCGCCAAATTTGGCGACTCTGCCGCGAGATCATTGGCGGTTTCCAATAGCCCGTTCAGGCGGGCGTTCATGCCCGGCATCAGGCTGCTGGTCAGACCAACAATTTGCGAAGCGACCTTAAGCGCCATCTCCATCGTCAAATCGCTCAGGTCGGCGCTGCCCTGTTTCTTCAGCTTATCGACCAGCCCATCAGCATACGAATCCATAAATTCACGATATTTAGTATCCGCAGCCGTAGGCGTGAAAAATCGGTTCGTCTCACGGCGCATCCGGTGATGTTCGTCCTTTTCTAGAAACAGAATCGGCAGGTTTTTCATCAACCCTTTGGTATTTTCGCCCATCACCTTTTCAGCCACGAAACCAGCCTGCTTCACCAAATCGCTGCGCAGCACTTGCCGCGATTCGTCATATCCATGAAGATGCCACACGCCATCATCATCTATCTCAATGCGCGGCTTACCGGTATAATCCTGTTGAGCATACTTACGCTCATCGTCGGCCGGGCACCCGATCCCTTCAACAGAATATTGCGCTTCTGCCGCTATTTCTACCATTTCAGTCGCTCCATTTTCACAATACAGCATTGCTTTATCAACATCACATTGATAAAGTATTTTACGGGTAAGTCATTGCCGCACAACCTGAATTTCACGCAGCCTATTGATTAAGCGACAGAAATGATGAATTCATCAAAAAAGACCGGCAGAAAAATTGATCCGCGTGTGATCCGTACCCGCAAGCTCTTGCGTGACGCGATCATGGCGCTAATTCCAGAAAAGGGCTTCGACGCGATCACGATTCAGGATATTACCGATCACGCCACCTTGAACCATGCCACTTTTTACCTGCATTACCGTGACAAAGATGATCTGCTCACGAAGATCATCGATAGTGTGCTGGAAGAAATCAACGCCCTTCCCGCGCCCGCGCATCTCACGCCTGATGAAGGGACGATTCGCGCTATTTTTGTCGCACTTTTCGATCATGTGGCCTATCACGCGCCGTTCTACCGTGTGATGCTGCTGGAGCCAAGCGTTTCCCCGTACACGCAGAAAATCATGGTGCGTATTGAGCAAATCGGCATGAATTGGCTTTCGATGGGAGATCGCAATCAGGAATTACAAATCCCGCCGGAGCTGTTCATCAGCTTCATGGGCGCGGCCTATCTAGGTTTCATCAAATGGTGGGTGATCAACGATATGCCTTACCCATCCGATTACATGGCATCACAGTTTATGCGCCTAACCATCAGCGGCATTCTCAGCGAATTTGGGATTCGCCCCGCTTCAAAGCGAAAAACAGCAGCCCCCCGCCGTTCAGCAAAGTCAGCGGCTGAAGGCGACACTTCCCGGTAAAATCTGCCGTATAGTCAACCGTTTGGTATCATAAAAACATCTGTATGTAATGGATGACCTCAATGACTGATCTGCTTTATCCTTTACTGCTCAAACCTGCGCTGCACACCCGTGTTTGGGGCGGGCGCAAGCTGGAAACGGTGCTTGGTAAAACCCTACCCACCTCCGAGCCTTACGGCGAGTCATGGGAGATGCACGATTCCGCAGTCATTGAGAACGGATCGCTGGCTGGCTTAACCGTACATCAGGCGCTGGATCAACTTGGTACGGCGCTGGTGGGAAATAATTACGATCCCGCACAGGGCATGCCCCTGCTGCTCAAATTTCTGGATGCTGCCGACTGGCTTTCGGTACAAGTACACCCCGATGACGCGCAGGCGGCAGAGCTAGAAGGCCAACCACGCGGCAAAACTGAAGCATGGATCGTGCTCGAAGCCGATCCCGGCGCGCAGTTGGTGATCGGCGTGAAGCCCGGCGCCAGTACCGACGATCTGCGCCGTGCGGTAGAAGCCGGAAAACTCGAAGATTGGCTGGTCTATCAGCCTGTTTCCAAAGGGGATGTGCTGTTCATCAGCGCGGGTACCGTTCACGCTATCGGCCCCGGACTGCTGATCTACGAAATCCAGCAGTCCTCCGATACCACCTATCGTTTTTATGACTGGAATCGCATGGGGCTGGATGGCAAGCCTCGCCAGCTTCATATTGATAAAAGCCTCGCCGTCTCTAAAACACACGCCATCCCCGCCATCACCCGTATTGCCAGCAGCGGCGCGGAAGTCATGGTGATTGACAGCCCATATTTCAAAACCATGCTCCACCGTTTGGGCGGCGACTTTCCGCAGTCAGTCGCGCTGAATACCAGCGGCAAATTTCAGATCATCACCTGCGTAGATGGCACCTTGGAAATAAGGGCTGGCACAAGCCATATCACGCTCGAAAAAGGCCGCACCGCGCTGCTGCCCGCCGAATTGGGATCGTACGCTCTCAGCGCAAAACGCAGCGCGCAAATTCTGCGCTCATGGCCGGGAGATGGCACCTAAATGGACTCGCTCGCCTTTGTGCCTATTCTGGTGGTTGGCTTCGCCGCCAGCCTTGGCCTAACCCCGCTTTCGCGCGCGCTGGCGCTGCGTTTGGGCGTGGTTGCCGTCCCTAGCCAGCGTAACATTCACAAAGACTACAAACCGCTGATGGGCGGTCTGGCGATGTTTCTGGCCTTCGCAGTAACGCTGCTCTTGTTCAGCCCACCCGATTACGTCGCCGAACTGCTCGTGATCATCGGCGGCGCGGCCTTTCTCGCCATCGTCGGGCTGATAGACGACCGTTACGATCTCGGCATTCGCGTGCGCCTGATCGCGCAAGCACTCGCCGGTTTTGTAATGGCGCTGGCTGGCATTCGCATCGAACTATTCGGCGTACCCGTGCTGGATATTTTGCTCACGGTCTTCTGGGTGTGCGCCATCACCAACGCTATCAATTTTCTGGATAACATGGACGGCCTTGCAGCAGGGCTGACCGGCATCGCGGCTGTCTGGTTCACGCTCATCGCTTTTAATGAAGGGTTGGAACTGGTCAGTATGCTGGCGGCGGCGCTCGCTGGCAGCGCCATCGGTTTCCTGATCTACAACTTCAGCCCCGCCAGCAGCTTCATGGGCGATATGGGATCGCTGGTTTTGGGCTTTGTGTTGGCGGCGCTCGGCATCAAGCTCGAATTTGGCGAACAGCCGCTTGGCGTCACTTGGATGGTGCCCATTCTGGTACTGGCGCTGCCAGTGATCGACATCAACCTGATCATGTTAACGCGATTGCTCGAACATCGCCCCATAGGTCAGGGCGGCAAAGATCACTGTTCGCATCGTCTCATGGCGATGGGCTTAAGCCAGCGAAAAACGCTGCTGGTGCTGTATACATTTTGCGCCCTCTACGGCGGGCTTGGCTTCATCGTCAGCACCGCGCCAGCAGAAATAGCCTTGATCGTCGGCATCGCCGGCCTGTTGGGCATCGCCACGTTCTTTGTCTTCCTCATGTGGGTGCGCCGTAACTATCAACTCGCGCCCAAAACAGCATCTTCACCTTGACACCCCCACGCCCTTTGCTAAACTAACCTACATGCGCCTCGGTAGCTCAGTTGGTAGAGCAATGCACTGAAAATGCATGGGTCGCCAGTTCAAGTCTGGCCTGGGGCACAGGCAGCCGTCCTCTTTACAGGGCGGCTGTTTTTATTTCCCCGATACGCCCATTTCAGGATAAGATAGCGCAAGGTTGCGCGGGTACGCCTAATGCCCAAACCGTCAAGCTTAAAATCGCCGGTTGTCAGCGGCAGGGACAAGGCACACCTTTACCCCTAAGAAAATTTAACACCGATCCCCACCCGTATATGAAGGATGGGGGCAGCTAAAGGCTTCCGCTATGTCTATCCGTAAACGCTTAAACCACAGCATATTCATCACCCTTATCCTGTCTTTGCTGCTGATGGCAGCGCCCGCCAGCGCCCAGAATACGCCCATTCGCCCCGGCGACTGGATCATTGGCCGCATTGACGGGGCGACGCCCGCTGCCAACTTCTCACTGGAAGCCGAAGAAAGCACTTCCCTGCGCGTTCGCGCTCTCAGCCTCGCGCCCGGCCTCAATCTGGCGCTGTCGCTTTCCGGCGCAGATGGCGCGGCTGTCGCCATGCCCGGTTTGTGGACGGTGAATGCGAGTGATGCTGCCTTCGCTTCCACGCTGAACTTTAGCCCCCCATATATGCTAGCCTTGCGCTTAGGCGCTGGCGGCAATCCGCTGGTCGCGCCGGAAGGTGAATTTCTTTTGCAGGTTATCGAATCAAATCCTCCCGCCGATGCGCCCTTGCTGGCGGGAACGGAAGAAGTAATAGACGCTTTTGCCGATGCGCCTGCCTATCGCAGTATCCCCGCCAGCGCAGATTGCCCGCTGGTGGTGTCTCTCGCCAACGCCTCCGAAACCGGCGCGCCCTTTGCCACCCAAATCTCTGGCGATCAGCAAATGCAGGAATACAACGGCGGTCTAGAGACACGTTTCATCATTCCCGCAGGCGCGGAAACAGCGCCCATCATTGAGATCAAGCCTCTCTACGCGGTCTTTCCCGCGCGGGTGCGTATTACGACTAGCTGTACCGGAGAAATTCCCTCTCAGGAAGATACGCTGGCCGCGTTGCCCCCGCCGCTGTTTGCGCCCACCTTCGCCCCGCCCGCCGGCCAGTTGATGATTCTGGTCGCGGGCGGCAGCATCGCCTATGGGCAGGGGTTTATCGGCACCGTTGCCGAAGGTGCGCCGCTCACCACATACAGCTTTGAAGGTCACTTAGGGGATATTGTAACCGGCGAAGCCATTGGCCTTTCGCCAGACATGCAGTTGGGAATTGCCGTGTTATCGCCCCAAACCGCGCCCATCAGCTACAACGCCGGCGTCCCCTTTGGCTTCACCTCAGCAGAGGCCGCTGTATCGGTAGTCTTGCCCGAAGATGGCATTTACTCGCTGCTGGTCAGCTCACAGGGGGCAGGCGGCGCCTATCTGCTCCGGCTGAACGGTGGGGCTGCCTTCACCAACGATACCTTAACCGCCGGCCAGCCTTTCTCTGTGACAACCGACAGCCTGTTTTCTGCCGGCAGCGAGCCGCTCCGCCTCGGCGCCGCCGCCCCCGAAGGCTGCCTGTCTGTTTTTAGCGCGTCGGCTTCTGCGCCCTTCAACGGCTATCTGACTCTGCGAGATCCCTCCGGAAGCCTAGTCTTAGGGGCGCGCTTAAATCAGGGGATGACAGCATCAGCGGTACTGCCCGCAAACAGTGGTAGTTATCTAGTTGAGTTGCAGGCTGATGATCTTTCGCAGGAAACGTCGTTAACCCTAGAACTTTCGTGCATCGAAGACAGCGCCGCCTACAACGCTTCTTAACAATTGCCCACGCCTCAAACAAAAAACGCCGCTTGAGTTCTCAGGCGGCGTTTTGATAGACATAACTACTGCGGCTTAAAGCATCTGCACATAAGAGCCATGTAACGCCCGGTCAATCTCATTGCGACTGCGACGCGGCAAACGGCGGTATATCGCCAAGCCGGCTTCAAATACAATCACAAACGCGAAGTATGTAAGGGTGAACAGCAGCATCAGGCTAAACAGCGTCGCAATAAAATTGACCATGTGGTTGCCTCCAGCGAATTTATCCTGCGTTACTAGAAGTCGTCCACGTGGGCGCCCGTGCTTCCAATGAAAAAGCCGTAGTCCCTGCGTATTGTTAAGACCTTTTAATCTTATGTTAAAGAAGATTAGATGTAAAGTGCTTGCGCGGGGAAAGTTGTTTAAGACATCATTAAAACATCGCCACGATACCCCACCCCGAATACCCTCGGCATAACCGGATTCGCGGCGCAATTCCCTCGCTTCACCCGTGCAAATATGCCGCAAAAGTGCCATGATTGGGCGCATCTTCACCTTTTGCAACGAAGTTGCAAGCACCTATTGTAAGGAGTAAGCAGAATGCAATTCTGGCAAATTCTCGATTACGCACACTCTGGCTTCCGCTGGATTGTGATGCTGGCCGCGGTGGTGGCGCTGATCTACATGATCTACGGGCTGGTCACCCGCCGCGCTTATGACCGCCGCGCCGGACTGGTCATGACCATTTTCGTACGCTGCATTGAAATTCAATGGCTGCTAGGCCTCATCCTGATTGTGCTTAAGGCAATCGCTCTCGGTGGTTTCCTGCCAATGTGGTGGGGGCATCTAATTCTGATGACTGTCGCGGTGGTAGTTGCCCATATGTACATGGGTTTTAAGCAGCGCCCAGACAACGTTCGTTATATGATCGGGCTGCTGGCGATTATCGCCGTGCTGGTGCTGATCATCATCGGCGTGATGGCGCTTGGCGGCAGTCGTTGGGGCATGCCCACGGCGCCGGAAACCGCTGCCATTACCCACATCATCTAGCTTGATTTACCGCCTTCCCTCGATCCGCTTCGCGTGATTGAGGGAAGGCACACGCCCTATCGCCCACGTAAACAGCTTAGGCGATAAGACGATTGAGAACTCCAACCTAACGCTGGTCACATTCTATTCAAAAATGATCTCCCCCTTCTCATCATGTGCCTCCGCCATATATAATCGCGGGTACTATGTTCTCAGAAGTGTGTACGATTGCGCCTCCTTCGTGGAGCGTTACTAAAATTTGGAAGGGCAGTTCCCGATGAAGGTCATTCTTCTCTCAGATGTTTACAAACACGGCGTGGCTGGTGAAGTGGTCGATGTTGCTGATGGTTTCGCCCGCAACTGGCTCATTCCGAAGCGGTTGGCAGTTAAAGCCTCACCGGAAGCGCTGAAAAAGCACGAAGCCATGCGCGAAGCCTCTGCCACCCGCAAGGCAGCTCTCGAAGGCCGCCTGAACGATCTCGCCCATCAAATTGACGGCGTAGAGCTGCTCTTTGGCCGCCGCGCTTCGCCCACCGGCAAGCTTTTCGGTTCCGTCACTACCAGCGAAATTGCTGAAGCGCTGAACACCGCAACCGGCATTGATATCAACCGTCGCCGCATCAGCCAAACGCAGTTGCGCGAAGTTGGCATTCACGATGTGCCTGTTCGCCTCGGTACTGAAATCTCACCGATCCTAAAAGTTCAGATCGTGCGCGAAGAAGATTACGCTAAAGTGCTGGCGCAAAAAGCCGCCGCTGCTGAAGCCCCTGCGGTTGAAACAATCGATCCTGAAATTGACGCTGAAGCCGATGCCGCCGCCGCAGTGAGTGAAGTCACCAACGAAGTCGCCACGGAAGTCGTGGGCGAATAGCCCGCCTATTCCGCAAGCGCCCCGAAAGGGCGGTTGTTGCTATAATCGCCCTTTCGTATCACCGCGTTTAACGGATACCCTTTCGCCCTATGGATGCTCAGGCGCTCGGTCGCTACCTGCGCCAAACCCGCGAAACACAAGAACTTACGCTCGAAGATGCCGAGTACGTATTAAAAATACGTCGGGGGATTCTCGAATCCTTTGAACTTGGCGAATTTACGATCCCTAACGCCTCGCCGGTTCAAATTCGCGGCTTCATCCGTAACTATGCCCGTTATTTAGGGCTGGATGAAGAAAAAGTTATCGCCTATTACGATGAAGCCTTAGCTGGCGGCGGTTCAGCCCGCAGTTCGTCCTCCGCATTCGGCGTCATGCGCAAAAAAGGCAAGCGTGATAGTCAGCCTGCGCCAGCCGTAAACACGCCGGTTGCGCCGCGCACCATCACCGATACCCACCCCCGGTTGCCCAACGTCCCATCAGGATCAGCCAACGGCATATCGCAGGGGGATCGCGGAACCTCGCCTATCGTCTGGATCCTGCGCGCGCTGGTGGCGATTGCCGCAGTTGCCATCATCGTCCTAGTGATCATCCAGTTGATTCCGCTGGATCAACTAATAAGCGGATCACCCACCGAACAGGCCAATTCTGATATTCTGGCGCAGCTGCCCCCCACCGCCTCAGCCGCGCAGGTGGCCTCGCCTACGCTGCTGTTCCTGCCTACCGCTACCGGCGCAGTCTCAAACTACACCGGTGAAGGCCTGCTCTTAGAGCTAACCATCACCCAGCGCGCTTGGTTGCAAATTGCCGCAGACAATATCCAGCAGTTCAGCGGCCTCACCCGCCCCGGCGAGCAAATGACCATTCGCGCGCTGGATAACATCACCCTTTCCAGCAGTAACGCCGAAGCGCTAGAGGCCATTTTCAACGGGCAGGTTCAGCCTGTCTTTGGCGCGCGCGGCCAGCGTGTGGATCTCGTCTTTAGCGCCGGCGGTGTGCAGATCAGCACCGGCCCCGGTTTCGCGCCAACCCCGGTTGAAAGCGTCACGCCGCTCCCCACACCTACAGACCCCGCGGGCGCGCTGATCGCCGCCCTCACGCCCAGCGCAACCATTGGCCCCAGCCCCACGCCATCGAATACCTTCACCCCATCGAATACGCCTACCGATACGCTGACGCCGAGTGCCACCTTCACGCCGTCAAATACCTTCACGATCACCAGCACTCCCACGGATACGCCCACCGATGCGCCTACAGCAACCAGCACGCTGCCGCCCACCAATACGCCCGTCCCCTCAACCACGATTGTTCCCAGCGATACGCCGCTGCCCACTGCCACGCAAACGCCAAGCGCAACGCCTACCCCCACGCAAACCATGACCTCATCACCCACGCCCAATCTGCCGCCGCGGTTCACGCCGGCCAACGCTACGCCCACGAAAGGGGCTTAAGCCATGAGCAGCTTCTACGCCACCATTTCCCGCTATTACGATTCTGAACACTACGACAAAGAAGAAGACCTGCCGTTCTACAGCGAAATCGCCCCCGAAGAAGAAGGCAAAGTGCTGGTCATTGGCAGCGGTACCGGGCGGCTGGCGCTCTATCTAGCCGAAGTCGGGCATGTGGTACACGGTATCGAAATTGAAAAGGCGATGCTGGATCGCGCGCGGGCAAAGGTTAAAGCCAGCCACCTGCAAGATCGGTTGCGTTTTCATGCTGGCGATGCGTTGACCTATGCGCTGGACGAAAAATTCGATCTGGCGATCATCCCCTATAACACCTTCATGCACTTTCTCGACCAAGAGTCGCAGTTGAAACTCTTGAAGCGCCTGCGCGCGTGGCTGAATAACGGGGGGCAGTTGGTGATTGACCTGCCGAACGCCGGCGAAGCCTTCGGCTCACAGGATACCGATTCGATCATCCTTGAGCGCACCTTCCTTGAGCAGGAAACCGGTCATCTGGTCATGCAGCAGTCGGTCAGCCGCCTTGACCGCGCCGAACAGGTAATGGAAGTCACTTGGTTCTACGATGAAATCACCGATGATGGCACGCTCAAGCGTACCATTGTGCCGGTCACTGTGCGCTATTTCTTCGCCGCGGAAATCACGCTGCTGTTACAGGCCGCCGGATTCCAGGTCAGGGCAATCTACGGCGATTTTGACGGATCGCCTTTTGAAGATGGCTGCCCCCGCATGATCATCGTGGCAGGGTAGGGGCAAAGGATGCCTTATTCGCTTTCTGGCTGAAGGGGCTTATCAGGATGCATAAGTTATTCTACGCGCCGCAGTTACCAATCATCGCAGTTTTCAGCGCGGCGCTGCTCTTTCTCGCCGCCTGCGATCCCGCATCGTCCGCCACCCCTGAACCCACCTATGCGCTGTCGGCCCCTACGCTGGAGGCCAGCCCGGTATTTTTCCCGCTTGCGCCTACCAGTGATCTTTCCGAATTTCATGTCGCCGGCCAGAACGATCCCACCGCCGCCGCCGCCGTGAGTGGGGGCGAACTGCCACCGCTGCCCATTGGCACCGCCGTCTTAGGCGATCCCCGTCAGCAGGTGATCATCACCGCCGGAGATGGCGCCCAGTTGAACGCATCGCTGTATCTGCCTTTAAGCGGCGAACCCGCAAATCCTGTGCTGCTGCTGGCCGAATCTACCGACGCTTGGGGCAGTTTCCCCCTACAACTACTGGATGAGGGTTTAGCCGTGTTATCGCTGGATTTGCGCCCCAACGCGCCGCTGGGTGACGTATTGGCCGCCTTCAATGCGCTAACTGGTATGAGCGTGATTGACGTGTCATCCATCGGCATGGTTGGGGCTGGCGCTGGCGCAGATTTAGCGCTGGCCGCCTGTGGCATAGACATTCCCTGCGGCGCGCTGGCTTTAATTTCCCCGCAAACGGCCAGTGAGCAGGGTATCTTCGCCTATAATCCGCGCCCGTTGTTCATGGCCGCCGCCAGCGATAATACCGCCAGCATCGCCGCCATCAACACCTTACGCGCCGTCGCGCGCGGCACCATCGAACTGCCCGCGGTGGCTGGTTCAGGCGGGGGCGCGCCGCTGATCGCCGCCGATACCACGCTGGCCGCCCGGCTGACCGATTGGCTGCGAACGACGCTCAACAGCTAAACATCACCCCTTAAGAATGATCGCTCCAGAAAGCGTATTCCTGCGAATATCTGCTGCACCCTCTTTGCGGAAAGCGCGCCGATATAGCCCCCCAACTGTGACTTCTTCACCACCGCCACCTTCGACACCTCAACCACGCTCTGCTTTGGCAAACTGCCTTCGCCAACCTCAAGCAGCACGTTTCCAGGCATGCTGATCCGCTTTAGATGGGTGGTCAGCCCGCAAACTATCACATGATCCGCACGATGCGGGTCATCCTGAAGGATCACGTGAGGATGCGGGATCCGCGCTTCTTGCGTTTCGGCATCCGCCAATTGCAGCCAGTAAATATCGCCAGAACGTATCATTAGGCTAACCTAGCAGTTCCAAGCTGGCGCTGGCGATTGCCCGCACCTGCGGTTGTGCATCCTCTGTCATCGCCTGAAGCGAAGGCCGCGCCCGCGCATCCCCAATAGCGCCAAGCGCCTCCACAATGGCGAAACGCACTTCCCAATCATCCGTGTTTAGCGCGGCGATCAACGGCTCAACTGCGCGGCTGTCGCCCATCTCGCCCAACAAGTTGGCCGCCAGTTCTCGTGCTTGCGCCGAATCTGCCGCCAGCGACTGTATCAACTGTGGCAGCCCCTTTCCCGCAAACGTCCCCAAAGCCTCACGCGCCGTCCATGCCACATCCTGCGCCGAATCCGCCAAGCGTTCAACCAGCGCGTCAATCGCCTGCGAATCGCCAATTTGACCGAGCGCATACACCGACTTCACGCGCACAGCGGTATTCTCATCCCCCGCCGCCGCGATCAAAGCGGGCAGCGCCCGCGCATCGCCAATCTTGCCCAGCGCATGCGCAATATTATGCCTCGCTTGTGGGTTTGCGCCGTTCAGCGCATCCAATAGCGCCGGTATGGCATCTGCCCCGTAACGAACCAGCGACCATGTTGCATCTTCAATCACATTCAAATCATCGTCGGCGCAAATGACCCGCGCCAACGCCCCTATCGCCGCATCGTCATCGCCTAATCTCGGCTGTAGCTGAAGCGCCGCGCTGCTGCGTTGTGCCGCATCCGGTGATTGCAGTAGCGCTAAAAGATTTTCTATCGTATTGTTCATCATGCCTCTATTCTAAACGCTGTCGTCAAAAGGTACGGTTCACGGGCTTTCTATATCCCACGCTTAACATCGGGCGGCTTTTGCGCTATCATTCCGCAGTTTGCGTCTGAAATCACAAAGTATCCCTCTTGGAGTTCGCGTTTTATGAATAACCATGCCAAGCGCGCGAGCATTATTCTGGGCGTGTTCATGGCCGTCGTTTTGGTCGGCAGCACATTCCTACAGCTGCTCAATCCCAACGCGACCACCCCCCAGAATGTACCGCCCACTCAACGTATTGATCCAACCTTCCCGCCGCCGCTGGATACAGCCGGCATCACCTATGATCAGCTTTACCTACACCCATCGGGTATTTTCGCCGTAGCGCAGCCCACCGGCTTCACGGCTTCAAACCCTTCCAGTCAGCCCAATATCGCCCAGATCAACATGGTCAATAACGAAGCGCTCAGCGTGATTGATGCTTTCGTTCAAGACCCCGGCAGCCCGGTAAGCGCCGATGATTTAGACGGCTATTTCACTGAAGCCATCCTCAATCAATCATGGGCGAATTTCCAAAACTGGTCGGAAACCACCCGCCGCAGTGATGGCGATAATCTGGTGATTGATTTCACCGTGCGCTTCTCTAATCAGGATTTCGTCGCTCGGCAGATCGCCCGCACCGACGGGGAATGGATTTACGTCACCCGCGTGCTGGCGCCCGCCAACGCCACCAATTTCCTGATCACTGTGCTGGAAAACGTCAGTAATTCAATGCAGCCCTTCAAGCAGTTTGCTGGGCAGCCCTTTAACTGGAATATCTACCTCGATCCAACAACAAATCTCGCCATTCGTCACCCGCAGTCATGGGTTGTGACCAATAGCGCGCCGGGTCGCCCCGCCAGCATCGCCGGCTCCAACGGTGAAAACCTGCGCGTGGAAACCGCAAATGGCAATCTTTTGAATGACGAAGCCGCTGAAAACTGGGTATTGGCAGCGCGCCCCAACGCCACCATCTTAAGCGTGGCGCAAGGCGATCCCGGCACTTATAAAGTTGCTTATGCCTACACCACCGCCGATGGCGACCCGCTCAGTGGTTTAGCCATGCTGATCAACGGTGAAAACGATCAGCTCCATACCGCCAATCTGCGCTTTGTAGGCGAAAATATTGACCTGAACACCTTCACGCCGGGGGCCGCCGCCGTTGAGGCAGAGGCCACGCCTGAAGCTGAAACCACCCCCGAAGCCGAAGTCACGCCTGAAGCCGTTGATCCCGATACCGCCTACTATGAATCGCTGGCGGTGATCATGAGCAGTTTCGGCCTGATGCCGCAGTTGAACCTCTCCAGTGACTCGCTGCCGCCAACGGCTACGCCAATCCCCACGCAGGCCGTTGCGCCAGCCGCCGAAGCCACCGCCGAAAGCACGGTTGAGGCGACTGCAGAACCAGAAGCTGAAGCCACCCCTGCCGCAGCAGAAGTGACTGAAGAAGCCCCCGCAGAGGCCACGCCCGAACCTACTGAAGAAGCGACGCCAGAAAGCTAAGAGTCAGGCTAGTCATTCAGGGGCGCAGCGCGAAATGCTGCGCCCTTTTCATTTCACGAAAGTGTTTACCCGCCAGTAAATTAACGCCTGTTATAGATAAATGTGTAAGCCAACGGTATGGTTTATGCGAAGGTCTATCCACTCACTGTCTACATATATCAGAAGCGAATGAAGCCATGCCTCTGAATCTTTGGTGTACTTCCGCCCCGCTGTTCAGCCATACCGATTGGGGCGGATTTCTAAAAACCGCGCAGGCGCTGCAAGCCCGCGGCCATCAAGTAACGTGGGTCAGCGGCGGGCAAATCGCCGGTGCGCTGAACGCCGCAAACGTCCCCTTTACCGAAATTGCGCAAACTGGCTGGCTGTGGCCGCCGCCGCCCGC
>DAOTUZ010000131.1:0-10033 GCA_034437295.1 Anaerolineae bacterium
ACCCAACGGGGACGGCGCAGTACGAGAAGCGCAATCTGGCATTGGAAATACCGGTTTGGGAGCCTGAAATTTGTATTCAATGCGGCAAATGCGCGATGGTTTGCCCGCATGCGGTGATCCGGATCAAAGCCTACGACGATGCGGCGCTGGAAACGGTTCCGCCGACGTTCAAGGCGGTCAGCGCACGCGATAAGGAATGGGCAGAGCTGCAATACACGATACAGGTTTCGCCAGAGGACTGCACAGGCTGCGGCATCTGCGTGGATGTTTGCCCGGCCAAGCATAAATCTATGCTGAACATGAAGGCGCTGAATATGCGCCCACAGCCGCCGATTCGCGAGCAGGAAAAGGTCAACTGGGAATACTTCCTGAATCTGCCGGAAACGGATCGCAGCATGATTAAAATCAGCAATATTCGCCAGCAGCAAACACAGCAACCGCTGTTTGAATTCTCTGGCGCGTGTTCGGGATGCGGCGAAACGCCGTATATCAAGCTGATCACGCAGTTGTTTGGCGACAGGACGATCATCGCTAATGCGACGGGTTGTTCCTCAATTTACGGCGGCAACCTGCCGACGACGCCTTACACCCGTAATGCAGATGGGCGCGGGCCTGCATGGTCAAACTCGCTGTTTGAGGATAATGCAGAGTTTGGCTATGGGATGCGGGTGGCGCTGGATAAACAGGCGGAGCAAGCGGTTGAACTGGTGAACGTGCTGCGCGATGAGCTTGGCGATGAACTGGCGAGCCGGTTATTAAACGCCGATCAGCGCGATGAAGCGGGTATTTTTGAGCAGCGCGAACAGGTCGCCATCCTGAAAGAAAAACTGCGGTCTTTAGCGCGACCCGAAGCCAGGCGACTGCTGCAACTGGCCGATGCGCTGGTGAAACGGAACGTGTGGATCGTCGGAGGCGATGGCTGGGCGTATGACATCGGCTTTGGCGGGCTGGATCATGTTCTGGCGAGCGGGCGGAATGTGAATGTGCTGGTGCTGGATACCGAAGTGTATTCAAACACGGGCGGGCAGGCTTCAAAATCAACCCCACGCGCAGCCGTTGCAAAATTTGCCGCTGGAGGCAAACCCGCCGCGAAGAAAGATCTTGGCCTGATCGCCATGAGCTATGGCAATGTATACGTGGCGCGGGTGGCGATGGGCGCAAGGGATGAGCAGACGCTGCGCGCCTTCATTGAGGCGGAGGCTTATGATGGCCCATCGCTGATTATCGCCTACAGCCACTGTATCGCGCATGGCATCGAGATGAAAACGGCGCTCAAAAATCAGAAGGCGGCGGTGGATACCGGGCAGTGGCTGCTATATCGCTACCATCCAGAACGTGAAGCGCGTGGCGAAAACCCGCTGGTGCTGGACTCGCGCCCGCCAAAACTGCCGCTGCGTGACTATCTACAGATGGAAAACCGCTTCAAGATGCTGGAACTGACCAAGCCAGAAACGGCAGCCACCTTGTTTGAAGAGGCGCAGCGTGATGTGAATACGCGCTGGGCAATGTACGAATATTTGGCCGCGCGATCCTTCGCGCCAAGCAGCGGCGAATAGGGAGTAAAACGCGATGTTGGATTTAACGACAACTTACATGGGCTACCGCCTGCGCTCGCCGCTGGTGGCTTCAGCTTCGCCGCTTTCAGAGACGGTAGACGGCATCAAGCGGTTGGAAGACGCAGGCGCGGGCGCGGTGGTCATGTTCTCGCTGTTTGAAGAACAGCTTCGGTTGGAACAGTTGGCGCTGGATCATTACCTGACTTACGGGACTGAAAGCCATGCAGAGGCGATCTCGTATTTCCCGCAGCCGGGGGAGTACAAAACGACTTCCGATGGCTATCTGGATCTGATACGCAAGGCGAAAGAGTCGGTAGAGATACCCGTTTTTGCGAGCCTGAACGGGACAACGCCGGAAAAATGGGTGTCGTTTGCGCGGCAGATTGAAGACGCGGGCGCTGACGGGCTGGAGCTGAATTTGTATACGATCCCGACTGATCCAGAGGTGACCGGCGCGAAGATTGAGCAGCAGGATGTGGACGTGGTAAACGCAGTCCGCCGTTCGATCAGCATTCCGGTGGCGGTCAAGCTTAGCCCCTATTTCAGCAGCATGGCGAACATGGCGAAGCGATTTGATGAAGCGGGGGCGTCGTCGCTGGTGCTGTTCAACCGCTTCTACCAGCCAGATATTGACGTTGAGACGCTGGAAGTGCGCCCGAATATTCTGCTCAGCACGCCGCAGGCGCAGCGCCTACCGATGCGCTGGATTGCGATCCTGTATGGGCGGATTCAGGCTGATCTGGCGGCGACGGGCGGCATTCATACGGGTACGGATGTGGTTAAGATGCTACTGGCGGGGGCGACGGTGACGATGATGGCATCGGCGCTGCTGAAACATGGGCGCGGCTATTTGCGGAACGTGGAATCTGAACTGCTGGCATGGATGACGGAATACGAATATGTATCGGTGAGCGAGATGCGCGGCGCGTTAAGCCAGCGGCACGCGGAAGACCCGGCAGCCTATGAGCGTGCGCAGTATATGAAGGCGCTGACCTATTACAAGGTGGCGCAAAGGTGATCATTTTTCCCAACGCTTGAGCTGTAACAGGGTACAAGCGAGAAATAGTCAGCTTCCCCCTTTAATCCCCTTAGCCACATAAGCATGGCTAAGGGGATTTTGATTCGTGAAGGCTGCGAAACTTGTGATTTTTGTCACGGAACAAAGCGCCTTATGGCATTAGTAACTCTTTGCCCAAAAAACGAGAATCAGAGATATACACATTAGGAGAAATCTTATGAGCATTGCAGAAGCGCCAGTAAAAAAACGTGATGCTATTGTGAAATCGGCGAAACGCTGGGTTTATCTCTTTGACGCCATTGATGAAGCACAGGAAACCGCCGGATCGTGGGATAAAGTGCGCGCTTTGTTAGGCGGCAAGGGTGCCGGCCTAGGCGACATGACACGGGCGAAAGTGCCGGTGCCGCCAGGCTTTACCGTGACGACGGAAGCGTGTAACGCTTATCTGGCGGCAAAGGGCAAGTTCCCAGAGAAGATGTGGGAGCAGGTATTGGAAGCGCTTAAGGGCGTAGAGAAGCAGTTTGGCAAGAAGTTTGGCGACGCCGCAAACCCGCTGCTGCTTTCGGTGCGTTCAGGCGCGAAATTTTCGATGCCGGGCATGATGGACACCGTGCTTAACCTTGGGTTGAACGACAAAATCGCGGCGGAAATGGTGCTTTTAACGGGCGACGAACGTTTTGTATTTGACGCTTACCGCCGGTTGGTGCAGATGTTTGGTTCGGTGGTGATGGGCATTGCCGACGAGCCATTTGAAGATTACCTGACTGAAATTAAGCGCGAGCGTAACGTTCAATCGGATGTTGATCTGAACGCCGAAGACTGGAAGCAGGTCACGCGCAAATTCAAGGAAATTTACCGTCAGGAAACCGGCGAAGATTTTTCGCAAGACCCGTATCACCAGCTTGAATTGGCTATAGAAGCGGTTTTCAAGTCATGGAACGGCAAGCGCGCAGTAGACTACCGCAACGCCGCGAATATTCCGCACGATTTGGGGACTGCGGTCAACGTACAGGCGATGGTTTTCGGCAATATGGGCGATCAATCGGGAACCGGCGTGGCTTTCACCCGCAACCCGGCTACCGGCGAGAAGGTGCTGTTTGGCGACTACCTGATGAACGCGCAGGGCGAAGATGTGGTGGCGGGTATTCGCACGCCGCTGCCGATTGCGAATCTGGAGCGTGAAAACGCGAAGATTTACGCGGAATTTGTGGAGATTGCCGGCAAGCTGGAAAAGCACTACCGGAATATGCAGGACGTAGAATTTACGATTGAGCGCGGCAAGCTGTGGATGCTGCAAACCCGTGATGGCAAGCGCACCGCCCGCGCCGCCGTACATATCGCGGTGGAGATGACTGAAGAAGGGCTGATCAGCAAGCAGGAAGCTGTCCTGCGTGTGACGCCGCAGCATGTCATCCAGATGCTGCACCCGCAGTTTGATGATGTTGCGAAACAGGAAGCCAAGAAAGCCGGACGCTTGATCGCAACCGGTGTGAACGCATCGCCGGGGGCAGCAGTAGGCATCGTCGCCTTTGATGCTGACCTTGCCGAAAAATGGGGCAAGGCGAAGCGTTCGGTGATCATGGTGCGCCCAGAAACCAAGCCGGACGATGTACACGGCATGTTGGCTTCACGGGGTATTTTGACCAGCAGAGGCGGCGCCACCAGCCATGCGGCAGTCGTTGCGCGGCAGTTCGGCGTACCCTGTGTATGCGGGGCGGAGGCGCTGGATGTTGATGTTCGTAAACGCCAGCTTTCGGTGAATGGCTGCGTCGTTCGTGAGGGTGATACGCTCTCTATTGACGGCTCGACGGGTGAGATTTTCACCGGCGAAATTGAGCGGATTGAACCGGAATTTGCCCGCGAAACCTATTTGCAGACGCTGTTGAAATGGGCAGATGAATTCCGCAGACTGGGCGTATACGCCAATGCCGACTACCCCGCAGATGCCAAACGCGCCCGCGATTATGGCGCTCACGGCGTTGGTCTGTGCCGCACCGAGCATATGTTCTTTCAGGATGAGCGACTGCCCATTGTACAGGCGATGATTCTTGCAGAGCCGAACAGTGAGGAAGAAGCGCTGCATCTGCAAAAGCTGCAAGAATTTCAGTACGACGACTTTTACGGCATCTTCAAGGCGATGGACGGCGATCCGGTGATTATTCGCCTGTTAGACCCGCCGCTGCACGAGTTCATGCCGGATCATGAGCAGTTGGCGATGCGGGCGGCAGGCCTGCGCTTGATGGGGGATCGCCCCAATGAGCTGACCCGTGTAGAAGAATTGATGGGTGCGGTGCAAAGCCTGCATGAAATTAACCCGATGTTGGGCTTGCGCGGGGTACGGTTAGGCATCATGCGGCCGGCGATCAATGCCATGCAAGTGCGGGCATTGTTTGAAGCCGCCAGCCAATTGGTTGCAGAAGGCGTACCGGTACATCCAGAAATCATGGTTGCCGTCACCTCTGATGCCAACGAAGTGAAGCTGATGCGCGAGTTGATTGAGAGAGTAGCCGATGAGGTGATACAGAAGCACGGCCGTAAGTTCGATTACAAAATCGGCACCATGATCGAACTGCCGCGCGCGGCGCTGATGGCGGACACGATGGCTGAATATTCTGAGTTCTTCTCTTTCGGCACGAATGACCTGACGCAAACCACGTTCGGCATCAGCCGCGACGACGCGGAAGGAAAATTCCTGCTGCACTACGTTGAACACGGCATCCTTCCTGAAAACCCGTTTCAGGTGCTGGATCAGCAGGGCGTTGGCTCGCTGATCGAAATCGCAGTTCAGAAGGGGCGCTCACAGCGCCACGATCTAGAAGTTGGAATTTGCGGCGAGCATGGCGGCGACCCCAAGAGTATCCACTTCTGCCACCATGCCGGGCTGAATTATGTGAGCTGCTCTCCGTTCCGGGTGCCGGTGGCGCGCCTTGCGGCGGCACATGCAGCATTGGAAGATGATGGCAAACGCTAAGCTGGTAAGCTGACTCCCCTTGTAACGACTGCTGTAGAGAGGGATGCAACTGTTCCTCTCTACAGCGGCGAGTGTGAAAGGTGATGCTCATGGTAAAGAAGATACTGGTTCCGCTGGATGGTTCGCCTTTAGCGCAAATGGCGCTGGATACTGCTGAGCAAATCATAGACCCCGGATGCGAAATAACGCTGCTGACGGTGGTTCAACCGATCGATTTTCCGATCACGATTGCGGCTACGGTGGTGGTCACAAACAGCGACTACGCCGCCTTTGAAGAGAGCAAGCGCGAGACACAGAAATATCTGGAGGGTGTGGCGCAGGGGCTGAGAGATCGCGGGTTCCACGTTAAGGTACGGGTGGAAACGGGCGATCCTGCACAGGTTATCGCGCAGATAGCGGCTAACTTGAATGTGGATATGGTGATCATGACGACTCATGGCCGCACGGGCATCAGCCGCTGGTTGTATGGCAGCGTGACGGCGCGGGTGCTGAATTTCACGTCACGGCCGGTGCTGGTGATTCCCAATGTTCACCGGCAGGATAAGCTTGACCGTGAACATGCTGATGTGAACCTAAGCTGATCGCCGTTTAGACTTTGAGCGGGGAAATTCGCTGAACATCATCCTCTCATTCGCCATGCTGCGGCGCGATGAGTGGGCGCTGAAACCGCCGCCTGAGAAGGCGTAGCGAAGCGGCAATTTCGGCAGGCTTCACCAGCCCAAAACCGATGATCGCGGCGACGACCAGCGCGATCAGCCCAACCTTGATCAGGATGGCGGCAGTTGTGCCGTAAAACTGCCCGCTGATAGCGAAGATGCCGATGGTGACGGCCAGCACCGCCGCGTATGAAAGCCATACATGCGGCACGTAATACAGGCGTTGGCTGTAGAACATCGTGATCGCGAAGGTGATGCTTGCGCTGATCAGGGTGGCGACGGCGGCCCCTTGAATGCCGATTTGAGGGATGAGAATCAGATTCAGGATGGTGTTGATGATCGCGCCAATGATATTGATGGCCGCGAAGCGCTTGGTTTGCTTGGCGATCCCTAATCCGGGCGCAAGGATGTACAGCAGCGAGATCAATGTTCCCAATACCAGCGTGGGCAGTACCGCTGCCGCCGCCTGGTAATCTTCGGGCGCCATCAGCCCGATGATTTCCCGCGAAAAGACCGCCAGAACGCTAAAGAGCAGCAGTGAAAGGCCGATCACGTAGCGAGAGACCCGCGCGAGAGCAGCGGGCGTTTCTGGCTCTTTATAGTGCGTGTAGATGAGCGGGGTGAGGGCGACCTGAAAGCCGACGAATGCTAGGCTGATGATGGAGCTGATCCGAACCGCGATTCCAAATATCCCCACATCGGCAACCGTCATCATCTCTTTGATGAGGATGCGATCCAGATAGGTAGAGACGAATACGGCAACACCGGAAGGTATCAGCGGAATTGAAAAAGTGAGCATGATGCCGAGCAGTTTCCGGCTGAAGGTGAAGCGGTGAACCTGCCTTGAAAAGTAGATGGAGAGGGCCAGTGCGGCCAGCGTTCCGAGAATTTGCCCGATGAATACGGCATAAATTCCGAGTTCAAAATGAATCAGGAAAAGGAGCGTGCCGCCGGCTGTGACCAGAATTTGAAGGATGCTGACGACGGAGTAGGCGACTGGGCGTAACTGGTAGCGTAACTGCCCCTGCGTGCGATAGAGGATGCCCGTAAGCCAGAGATTGACTAAGGCGATCTGGACGATCCCCTGCTGCGACGGCGTATCTAGAATCAACGTGCTGAGTTCGCGAGAAAAAATTAAGCCCAACGCCGCAAAGACCGAGTAAATGGCGAGTGTGAACCAGAGCGCAGTTGAGGCATAGCTGACCCGTTCAGCGTGTGTTTCCGCTTCCGGGAAAAACCGCGCAATCCCCTGCGAAATTTCAAGCGCGATGGTCAGATGCACCAGCGCCGCCAGAACCGTCAGCAGATCGAGCGAGCCGTAATCGTTTGGCGAAAGGGAATGGGTGTACAGCGGAAGCAGCACGAGCGAAATGCCGCGTGAAAGGACAGTGGCTACCGTATAGACGGCGCTATCCCGAAAGACTTTTTTGATCACGGCTGGCTCTTAGGCTGAATGGATGCTGTGCAGGGGGTCATTTATGCTGTGCCCGCTTAAACCGCTGGTAAAAGGTTGGCGTGAAGTCGTAATTGGCAATTTTTTCTTCTGCCAGCCAGTCTAAAATTTGCTGCGTCACCTTGAGATGATCGTTATTGGCCTCCACATAAGGGCGGCCAGCGAGCGCAAGGCTTCGCCGCAGTTCCTGATTTTCGATGACTTCGCGCAGTTTTTCGGCCAGTGTATCTTTCGTCACGTTGATCGCAGGGCAGCCTTCAGGAACTTTTGCATAGTCCGCCATATAACGCACGAGAACAGCATTACCCGAAGCCATTGATTCGGTGGATAAGACGGCAATTGTTTCTGAATAGAGTTCGTCAATGACAATATCCGACTCGCTGAGCATCTCTCGAACCTGCGCATTGGGCGTATTCTGGATGAGTCGGAACTCAAAAGCCAGCCCCTCTGCCTTTAATTGTTCAATAGCCTCAAGAACTTTATCCGTCCCTTTAACTTCAGGGCGACTTGGGATATGTACGATCAGCGGCACGGCGCGATCGGGAATATGAAACTTGAACTGTGCAATATCGAGTGGAACTGTGAAACGCATATACGGGCGCTGTTGAAGCTGCCCATACCCTGGTTGAGAGAGAATTAAGGTTGAATAACGCTCCGCAGCCTGCACAATACGCCGCTTTGTTGAGTAGCGAGCGCCCTTGAGGCTGTAGACGAAACGCACGAAGGGCTGAATTTCTTCAAGCACGCCCAGTTCGCGCATCTCTTGCTCAAAGGCTTCTGCGCTGCGGATATCGCTGCCTACGAAGATGGAGATGATTTGTTTCCGGAACAGGCGCAGCAGCAGATAGTCTAAATAAAAGGGCAGTAAGTGCGTGCCGCTGATGAAGATGAAAATATCACAGGTGAGCAGCGCGCGGGGAAATAGGAATAGTTTTAAGCATCGTAACCATAGAGCGCGAAGGACGCGCGAAAAGATATCGCGCCGCAGAGCCGCCGGATCGCCCTTGAGCAGCACCTTGTCGTAATACGAATCGGGATAATATGGATTTTTCCTGATCACGACGCTGAACGTTTGATACCCCAGCGCATTGAAGGCTTTTTGATATGTTGCCGTGATACTCGCCATCTCAGATAAACCGAGAAAGATACGCGGGGCTTTAGACTTCACTGAAAATTACCTTTACCAGATGATCACAGAAATGTACACGGCATGTACAGATGTACCCCTGTCAGCCGGTTATTTTATCTCTGTTCAACGGTGTCTCTTTGTTTGCTTGGGACGGCAGCGGATCGGGCGCAGTGAACTTGATATAAAAGCTCTTTGGGACACGGTTTAACTTGTAGAGCGCCCAGAAGAATGGCCGCATGCGCTCAAAGGTTTTTTTGTAGGTTTTGAAGTCACGGTAGGTTTTTCGGGGCAGATTCATGATCTGTTCAAATTCCGCATCCGTGTAACCCAACCGCTTCTTGACCATTTCGAGCAGTTCCGGATCATATGCCTGTGGTTGGGCGATCAGTTCCAGCCCTTTTTCACGGGTAAGCTGGCCAGATCGCACGAGCGCAGCATAGCCTAGCAGACGGGTATCAATGCCGTAGCGGGTGGGCATGAAGTAGGTATGCCAGAAGGCCGTGAAACGATTTTCCAGATGATGGCCGCCATACCATTCCCACCCTAACTTTTCGGTTAGCAAAGCCATCGCGTCTTGTTTAACGTAGTCTGTGTAATAGAGGGGGCGAATTTTTTTCAACCCGCGAAGCGCCGTGACACGCAGAAAATCTTTGAGCCAAAGATTGGGATAGGTTTTCATAGGCAGCGTGCCATACTGCTTGTGGACGCTTTCGATATATTTTCCATCCATGTAAATCCAACCAAGGGGCGCAACGCCTTCAGTACGGAATGAGTGCCCCTCAAAAATATAGTGAACCCCGTATTTCTCGGCTGCCATATTCAGCGTGACGGCGAGTCCAATATCGGTTGGGGCTTCAACATCAGGTACGCCAGCTTGTAGGAAAGCGCGGTAAATATCGTCGTACTCTTTGTTATCAACAACGTAGGTATAAAGATCAACATCCAGCGCTTCAAGCACTGTTTGGATATTTTCAACGGCTACGGTTGAGTTCCATGTATTGTCGAAATGCACAGCGAGAGGGCGTAAGCCCATCTGAACGGCCATATAGAGCAAATAGGACGAGTCGCATCCGCCGCTGACGCCCACAATCAGATCGTACTGCTTCCCCTTGCCTTCTTTACGTATTTGATCGGCAATTGCGCTGAGGCGTTTCTGGCCTTCTTCGCCAGTAGGGTATTCTTGGTTGAGCCGATCATGCATATGGCAGTAATTACAAATGCCGGCATCGTCAAAATGAATATTGGGTACG
>DAOTUZ010000132.1:0-14136 GCA_034437295.1 Anaerolineae bacterium
GAAGCCGCTTTACATTTGGGAACATGCTGGGGTGCTGTCGTTCGCCAGTGAGATCAAATGTTTTCTGGCCGATCCGCAATTTCAAGCCCGGTTGAACCTTGAAACGCTGGAAGCTTATCTCTCATTCGGCTTCATGATCGGTGAGGCGACGCTGTTTGAGGGCGTGCGCCGGATCATGCCCGGCCATTTTGCGCTCATTGAGAACGGCGCAGTACAGATTCAGCAGTATTGGCGCTTTGGCGAACATGCCCGTCATGACCTGCCGCAGGCTATTGAGCCGCTGTTGGAAGAGACGCGGGCGCTGCTGGACGAATCGGTTCAGCTTCATTTACGCAGTGATGTACCGTTGGGCTTATTTTTGAGCGGCGGTGTCGATTCTGCGGCGATGCTGGCGCTGATGGCGAAAGCCGCCGGTAGTGATACTGGCGTGCGCGTGAAAACCTACACCGTGGGCTATGCCACTAAAACACGGGATAACGAGCTGTTACAGGCGCGGCGTATCGCGGCGCACTTTGGCGCCGATCATCATGAGCGGGTGATCAGCGCGGAAGACTGGTGGGCGGGATTTGAAGGCTACGTTTACCATCATGACGAGCCAAATGCCAATGCCTCCGCAGTATCGCTGATGCTGCTTGCAGAAATGACGGCGCGGGATGTTAAAGTGGCGCTGACGGGATTGGGTGGAGACGAGCTTTTCGGCGGCTATGTGAATCATCACCGTCTGCCGCGCATCCTCAAAAGCCAGCCCAACGCGCTCACACAACTGGCCGCTGCGGGGATCGGCAAACTAGAACCGCTGTATCCGGCCTTCAAACGCTACCGGATCATCGGAGCGCTTCCGAACTACCTACCGCCCCTACGCCACCGCTGGATGGCACAGGATGAAGGGTTGCTGCGATCACAATCTTTTGATGGCATGGCCTTTTCAGATACGCTGCGCGATCAACTTTATAATCCGACGTTGAAGCAGGCGGCGGAAATGGGCTATAAGCGCAGGGCATTCGCTGAAATTGTACGCCGAAGCAGGCAGGCTGATTCTGCAAACATGGCGCAGGCGCTGGTGATCAATACATGGCTGACAGGCAACGCGCTGTTGAACTGCGACAAGGTGACGATGGCCTATTCGTTAGAGGCGCGTGTGCCTTTTTTTGACCCTACGCTGATGGATTTTGCGGCGGGTGTGCCGCCAGAAATTCGGATGATCAGCAATAAATATGTGCTGCGTGAGGCAATGCGCCCGCTGCTGCCCACATTTGCTTTGGAGCGCCCAAAGCAACCTTTCAGCACGCCGATTTTAGAGTGGTTTCGCACATCGCTCAGCGAACGGATACAGGAACGTCTATTAGACTCCGGCGCGGTCATTCACAATCTATTTGAACCTGCGGCACTGGAAAAACTACTGCGCGATCATTTCAGCGGGCGCGCGCCGCAGGTAGAGATGGTGTTTCGCTTGTTAACGCTGGAAACGTGGGCGAAGGTGTTTTTATCTCAGTAATTCGTCCATTAAAAACGCAACAGGCTGCCGTTTTACGGGCAACCTGTCACAGAAGGGGGAGAGAGATTTTTTCGTTTCTGCTTTTCTTAGCTTCTATTGAACCAGAATAAGCTAAGCCCCTCTTAAACGTCACCTTAATGATTGATAAGCGCAGAAGGCGAGAATCCAACTACGACTAGCTGTGCTGGAAAATGACCTCAAAAGTCAATTTACCAACTCGTAACTCATCCCCATGCCGAAGCACGCGAACTTCGTTGGGGTGCAAGCGAACTTCATTGACGAAGCTGCCATTGGCGCTGTCTAAATCGGCAATGGTGATAACCGCTTTGGCAGATTCATAACGTAAAGCGAGATGCGCCCGCGAGATACCCTGTTGAATGGCATTAAAGGGGGTGAGATCTATATCCGGAGCAATAATCGATTCTGCCGCTGCGCGACCGATGATCAGTTCGTGATCCATTTCAACGGACTGCTTGCGAATGACCTGGAGGGTGTCTTTCATCAGCAGAAGCAGCGCGTAATCCGCGCCAAAATAGGAGGTATCAGGAAGGGCGCTAGAAGGGTCGAGGCGAACGGTTTTATCTGATGGTTTCTTGCTCAATTGTATCGGCCAACCGCATTTCAGGCAGAACATTTCGCCAGCAGGATTTATCGTTTCGCAGTGGGCGCATTTCGCTTGTGCGCCAGCGCCGGGTAAAGGTTTACTGGCGGATTGGCCTCCAAGCGGGCGAATGGCTGGTTTGAGCTGGTTCTGAGAGTCTTCCCATGCGCGAATACTCTTGACCAGCTCCGGGCGCAGGGAAGACGGCAGTTTCTCTATATCCTGTTTCAATAAATTAAGTGCGTCGGCAGCGGTCACCTTCTGGTGGCGAAGCTGTGCGTATTTTTCCGTAAGCGCTGTAATTTCGGACATATTCCATAGACACAAACAAGTTAAGAATAATGGGTGTTGAATATTGTAATTATGCAGACAACATGTAACTAACTCTAAGAAATGTAATGTGAAAAGTTTGTGAACGCCATTCAAAGTTAGAACACTTGCTGAACTCAACGAAACAATTACCCTATTGAAAGTTTAGATTTCAGACAAAATACCGAATCGCTTCCACTTGAAACGCTTTGACATCCTTATATCGTTACGTTAAACTGCGAACACTTCCGCACAGGTAGCTATTATTTTGGGCGGGATTATTTGTCCTTTTCAGTATTTTCTTTAGGGAGCGAAGCAATGAAACGTATTGTCTCCGCATTGGGAGTCGCAGCGATTCTCAGCTTGAGCGCCACTGCCGTAATGGCACAGGATGCGCCAACTGCGACCCCGCTGCCGAATCCGCTAGTGGGTGAAGTCACTCAACGTATTCTGGATCGTGGAAACCTGATCTGCGGCGTGAATCAAGCGCTGCCGGGTTTTGGCGCGCCGAACGACGCTGGTGAATTCGTCGGTTTTGACGTGGACTTCTGCCGCGCCGTTGCCGCCGCTATTCTGGGTGATGCAAGCGCCGTCACTTTCCGCCCGATCACCGCTGCCGAGCGCCAGCCTGTGTTGGCTTCCGGTGAAGTGGACATGATCGCCCGCAATACCACTGCCACCCTCACCCGCGATACACTGTGGGGCGCAACCTTCGCACCGACCACTTTCTATGACGGCCAAGGCATCATGGTCTTCACGGAAAGCGGCATCACTGAGATTGAAGGCCTTGAAGGCGGCACCATCTGCACCAACGCCGGAACCACCACCGAACAGAACATCACCGATGCAATGAGCAGCCGTGGTCTGGACTTTGAACTGCAAACCTTCCAGGATTTTGACGGTGTGATGGCCGCGTTCTTTGAAGATCGCTGCGACGCCGTGACCAGCGATGTTAGCGGTCTGGCTTCCCGCCGCGCAGTTTCCCCGGATCCGGGCGCACTGCAAATTCTGGATATTGTGATCAGCAAGGAACCTCTCGGCCCGCTGTCTCCTGAAAGCGACACACAGTTTGCAGATATTGTGCGCTGGGTGATCTTCGGCACTATCGAAGCTGAAGAATACGGAATCACCAGCGAAAATCTGGGCGATTTCCTCGCCAGCGAAAACCCTGGTGTTCAGCGCCTGCTGGGCCTGAATAACACCACGTTGGGTTCGACCCTGAACCTGCCTAACGATTTCATGCAGGCCGTGATCAGCCAGGTGGGCAATTACGGTGAAATTTTTGACCGCAATCTCGGCCCGGATACCATCTTCGGCCTCAATCGCGGCGTCAATGCCCTGTGGCGTGACGGCGGCCTTCAGTACGCATGGCCGTTCCGTTAAAGAGAACGCAGTTCATAAAAAATGGGCGCGGCAATAGCCGCGCCCATTTTTTATTTTTGCAATATGCCGCCATCTTCACTATTCTTTACAGGTCATGCACTAGCATGATGTTCTTTCATCCCTTCGTCGGAGCAAGTTGGTTCAATGAACAGTGCCACTACGGCGCAAACGTCCCCCTCATTTCTTAAGCGTGCACGTGCGGTTATCACTGATCTGCGATTCATACGAATTGTTGGGCAGCTCGTTTTCTTCGCGCTGATAATCTTCGTACTGACGCAGTTATGGAACAGCATGGTCACAGCGCTGACCGCCAACAACCTGACTCCCAATCTCACATTTATGCAAAATCGCGCTGGCTTCGAGATTGGCGGAGCGCAAGGCTACACACCTGATAATACCTACTGGGATGCCTTCGTTGTTGGGTTGAAGAATACGCTGTCCATCATCGTCTTTGGCCTGCTAGGCACAACCATATTGGGCATTCTGGCTGGTATCTTTTTGCTTAGCGGCAACTGGTTGCTACGGAATATCACCCGCTTTTTTGTGGAAATTCTGCGTAATACGCCGCTGCTAGTGCAGATTTTTATCATGTTTTTCGTAGTGGTGCTTTCGCTACCACCTTTGAGGGACAGTCTCGCAATTCCCCGCGATGGCATTACGATCATTTCATATACAGTCATTGCTTACGCTATAGCCGCAGTGGTGCTGTGGTTCACCTTACGAAAAGCCAGCCCCGCACGCAAAACTTTTGGTTGGGCTGCATTGGCAGCAACAATTGTGGTGATCACGCTGGCGTTCTGGATGGCAAGCGCACAACCTGCGGCATGGGGCAATCTTTACGGCGTTGGCAGCCTAGGGGATATTCGCTTCTGGGTATTCATTGGCCTATGCGCCGGGGCAGCAGTTCTGGGATTATTTATCCCCGCAAAATTCCGGCCATCGCTATGGGGAGCAGTCACCGGCGTGCTGGTTGGCGGGCTGTTGTTCTATTTTGGCGCGATCCCTGTGAGTGGTTTACGGTTGGAACTATCTCCGGTGATCTACCTGAATAACCGCGGGTTGGTCTATCCAGAAGTTTACGCCACCAGCCGCTTTGCCGAATGGTTCGCCTTCGTTGCGCTCGGTTTCGGATTTGGCATCGCTTTATTTTATTACTTACGGCGGCTAACCGAAACGACAGGCAAACCCTATCCCCGCCTGACTTATGCGGTACTGGTCTTTCTGGCCTTCACGATTGTGGGCTGGTTAGTGGTTTCCGGCGAACCGGCGCCCCGTAACCCGCTGGTTGAGCAGGATGGCGCGCTGGTGGTCATGCCCGTTCAAGAAGCACTTGATGAACAACTGATTACCCGCGAAGAATCGCTGCAATACAGCGCAACCCCGATTGAGGTTGTGCTGCCTGAACGCCAGGGGCTGCGTTTTGGCAGCGGCCAAACGATCACGCCGGAATATTCAGCGCTGCTACTGGCGCTGGTAGTGTATACAGCTGCCTTCATCGCTGAAATTGTGCGCGCAGGCATTCTCGCTGTTCCACGCGGTCAACTGGAAGCGGCACGCGCATTAGGGCTGAGCTATTCGCAGCTTTTGCGAATGGTGATCCTGCCGCAAGCGCTGCGGGTGATTATCCCACCGCTCACCAATCAGTACCTTAATCTCGCTAAAAATTCGAGCCTTGCCATCGCGATTTCGTTTGCCGATGTTTATCAGGTGATGAACACGGTGGGCAATCAGAGCGGGCAAAGCGTGACCGCTATCACCATCGTTATGATCACCTATCTGGTTATCAGCCTGGTTATTTCCGGCATGATGAACTGGGTCAATGGCCGTTTCCAACTGGTGACACGTTGAGGAAGATTTAAGATGGCAACCACCAGAGACCCACGATCCATCCCCAACGTACTTTATGACGAGCCACCCGTGAAGCCGCCGCCTCTACTGGTGGCTGGCCCGCTTCACTGGATGCGCGCTAACCTATTCAAGTCCACGTTCGATACGATCTTGACGATTGTCGCAGGAATCGGGCTACTGGCGCTGATTGCGGGCTTTCTAGGATGGGCGATCACACAGGCTAATTGGCTGGTGATCACTCGCAATTTCCGGCTTTTCATGGTCGGGCTGTTTCCAGTTGAAGAAGTATGGCGGGTGAATCTTGGGGTGCTGATTTCAGCATTTAGTATTGGTTTCACCACTTACGCTTTCATCCGCATCAAGTGGCGTACGGTCGCTGCTGCTGCTGCCGCGCTGATCGTGATGGCCGCTATTGTGCCGCTGACTTATATGGTTTTTCCGCCAACGACTGCTTATCTGGCGGTTGGGGAAACCACCATTCAGAGTGGAACCGCTGCGGAGCTGCCGCAAACACAAATCGCCTTTCTGGGGCGGACCGGAGATATTATCCGGGTGGTTTATGCGCCGGAGGGTTCCAGCGATGAGGGGCTAACGAGGCTGCAGGGCTTTGCGGATCGCGCTGCCAGCGCCCTGTTTAACAATGCGCTCAACCGCTTTACCACCCAAAACCGCATCGCTGATCTTCAGGCGCAGCTTGCCGGGGATATGCTCACTGCTGAGCAGCGTATCAGCGCGCAGGAAACGCTAGATGGCCTGAGCGTGCCGGACGCCATCAGCCAAACTTACATGTTGAATCAACCGCCAATCATCATCTCCATTCTAGACGGCGCGACCTTAGAACTCCTCGCCACCGGGGAACTTAGTCCCGAACAGGCTGCTGCTGCTGCCTCTGGCGAATTGGATGCTGAGGGCAACCCAATTCTGCCCCCTGTATTTGAATTTACGCTGCCAACCGACAGTTGGTATGTGCTGGATAAGCGCGTCCCTGAAGGTGTTGAAGCTACCGCAGTCATCAGCGTTCTAGGCCTCTCACCGATTATGGAACGCAATCTGACCAACGTGAATGAATATATCCGGCTTAGCGACGAGTTTAAGATTGTCAATCAACGGCCTGAGGTAAATGACCGCGAACTACCCTTTGTTTCGGTGACTGACAACACCTACCGGGGCGCCAAAACCTTTGGCGATTTTATGCGCTTATACGGCGCGCCAATGCTGGAGCTTCTGCTGCGCGGGCTAATTCCAGCGGCGATTGCTGCCGGTATTGGCGGCCTTGCAGCGATGGGCTTAGTGCGATCACGCCCGAAACCGCCCCGCAATCAATCAGAAACTGCCGCTGCGCGAGCCGTGATTTTCCCGTTATGGGCGCTAACGCTGACACTGTTTTTCATCCTGCTGTACGGTGTGCGCGGGCTTTCGCCGCTGGAATTAGGGAACCTGCTGGCGGGTTTTGTATGGGTCGGCTGGATGTTCTTTGCCGGCGTGAACATACGGCATCAATGGGGCAAGCCGCTGCTGGCGCTGATCATGGTATTGGGCATCGCTCAATTTGCATTGGCGCAAAACTTAACACCTGAACGCGCCATTGACTATATCGGCGATCTTGGCGCAAATGGGGGCCGGCTGTCCGGAGCATTATTTAATATCGCAATCTGGCTGCTGGTTGGTTATTTCGCCGCACGTCAGGGCGCAGCACGGGGCGGTCAATTCACAGCGCGGCAGGGCATATTAGGCATATTGGTCACCGCGGGGCTATGGATCGCTGCGTTGGTGCTGCCGACGCTGATCATCAATGTTTTGCTAGCAAACGATCAGATCAGCACAGCTCAAGCAAATAACCTGCTGCCGGTGGTGGATACGCGGCGTTGGGGCGGCCTGCTGCTGACCATGGCGCTCACCGTCACGGCAATTCTTGCATCGTTCCCGCTGGGCATTATGCTGGCATTGGGGCGGCGCAGCAGCCTGCCGCTGGTCAAAGGCGTGTGTACCGTTTACATTGAGCTGGTGCGCGGCGTCCCTTTGATCACGGTGCTGTTTATGGCGCAGCTTCTGGTACCGCTGTTGAATCCATCGCTGGCAACCGTCGAAAATGTGATCCGCGCTATGATCGGCTTAACCCTATTTTCAGCCGCATATCTCGCTGAGAACGTGCGCGGCGGGCTGCAATCTCTGCCACACGGGCAAGAAGAAGCTGCACGGGCATTAGGACTCAGCAGCTTACAAATCACGCTGCTCGTCACCCTACCGCAAGCCTTACGCGCAGTGATTCCGGCGTTGGTTGGGCAATGTATCGCGCTGTTCAAAGATACTTCATTGGTGGCACTAGTCGGCTTGCTCGATCTAACCGGCATCGCCAAGTCGGTCACGGCACAGCCTGAATTTGTGGGCTTGCAATCAGAGGCTTATATCTTCATTTCAGTGGTCTACTTTATTTTCAGTTATGTGATGGCGTATATCAGCCGCCGTATTGAAGCCAGCGGGTCAGGCGCCGTGCGCAGGTTCGGATGAGCGATGACAGAAGAAAAGAATACTCTAGCAGGCGTTGAACCTAATGCTGAACCGATCATCATCTGTGATAGGGTGAATAAGTGGTTCGGTGAATATCATGTTTTGCGTGACATTAGCGTTACTGTTGCGCCGCAGGAAGTAGTGGTGGTCATCGGGCCGTCAGGTTCGGGCAAATCAACCTTCATCCGCTGCATCAACCGCTTAGAGGAACATCAAGAGGGCGAAATCATCGTTGATGGCATCGCCATGGGGCATGATATTCGTAATATTGCCGCAATCCGCCGCGAAATTGGGATGGTCTTTCAGCAGTTCAACCTGTTTCCACATTTGACGGTTCTACAAAATGTGATGTTAGCGCCGACCAATGTGCGGCGCTGGTCAAAAGAGAAGGCCGAAGCCAAAGCCCGCGAACTGCTGGAACGTGTAGGGATTCCGGAGCAGGCGGAAAAATATCCCGGCCAGCTTTCGGGCGGCAAGCAGCAGCGCGTCGCCATTGCCCGCGCGCTGGCGATGGAGCCGAAAATCATGCTCTTTGATGAGCCAACCTCAGCGCTCGATCCTGAAATGATTAAAGAAGTGCTGGATGTGATGCAGGAATTGGCAAAAAGCGGCATGACGATGGTGGTTGTGACGCATGAAATGGGCTTTGCCCGTGAAGTGGCTGACAGGGTGCTGTTTTTCGATCAGGGGCGCCTTGTGGAAAGTGGCACGCCAGATTCACTGTTCGACAACCCGCAGCATCCCCGCACAAAGATGTTTTTGAGCCAGATTTTGTAGCCAAAGCAAGGTTTCAGGGGCGCGTTTTGGCGCGCCCTCTGCCTAAAATAGCCGTTTCGCCTTATCTACCTGCCCCTCAAAACCCGCCGTGCTGCCCCACAAACGCCGTCACCTCATCCATGATCGGCATCGCGTTGGCGCAGCCCTGCCGAGTGACGACTATCGCGCCGGTAGCATTTCCCATACGTGCCGCCTTCGCCCATCCCCAACCGCTCAGGTAGCCATAGATGAAACCGCTGGCGAAGGCGTCGCCTGCCCCAAGCGTATTTAAGACCTGTATCCTGAACGGCGCAGCGTTATAAATTTCGCCGGACGTAGTGTATACACGGCTGCCATCTGCGCCTAACTTGTAAACAACCGCCTTGCGAACGCCCTTCAACAGCCGCTCAACGCCAGCTTCCCCGCTTAATGCGCCTGTGGCTGCCATAATTTCTTCTTCCGTGCCAATCGCAATATCGCATAGGGGCAGCGCATTACGAACGGTGATGCCAAAAGCGCGTACATCCGGCCACGCAGTCACGCGATAATCAATGTCTAGCACAACCGTTGCGCCAGCCTCACCGGCAGTTTCAGCGGCAAATAAGGTCGCCGGGCGGCTAGGGTCTTTTGAAAGGCCGGTGCCGCTGATCAGCAATAAGCGGGTATCTCTGATCGGCGCTGCCAGCACATCATCAATGTTGAGTTCAATATCCGCGCAGTTATCACGGTAAAAGGTGATCGGAAATTTATCGGGCGGCTGAATGCCCAGCAGGACGGCACTGGTACGATGCTCGCCTTTGGTGGGGATAAAACGGGTTTCAACGCCCTCACGGTTTAGAAAATGCAGGATCAGCTTGCCCACATGATCATCACCAATGCCGGTGAGCAGGGCGCTCTTAACGCCTAAGCGCCTTGTCCCAACGCTGATATTGGTCGGGCAGCCCCCAACCAGCGCGGCGAAACTGCTGATTTCCTCAAATGGAGCGCCAATATCATTGGAGTATAAGTCTATGGAGCTGCGCCCCATGCTCAAAACATCATAAGTTGGCATCAAGAACGATCCTTTAACGATATAGCTAGAATTTGGGTGGGATTATGACATGACAAGCATTTTTAAGCGCGTGCGAATGCGGCGGCGTTAGCCAGCATTTGCCGCTGTAAACGCCACCATCGCGGCAGCAGTTGCAGCTTACGCCCCTTGTTAGAAGTGCTATATTCTAAGGCAATTTCTGCTGATTCACATAATTTTCCTTGGGATACTGCCCGTATTGCTGGCGTTCCTGTGCCTGACCTCATGCCTGCTTCAACCAATGCCTTGAGCCATTGTTCGCGGGTGTAATCCCAACTGAATAAATTCACATGAGCGCGGCCTGCGGCAGTTAATGCCTCTCGCCGCTCATTTAGCTCAAGAGCCGCCTGCGCCCATGCCGTAGGATCATCTGAATCCACGTAGATTGCAGCATTCCCCGCGACTTCAGGGATCGCCGTCGTTGGCGCGCAAATAACGGGGCATCCAGCTTGCATCGCTTCGAGCAGCGGCATTCCGAAACCCTCATAAGCGCTGGTGAAAACCATCGCCTCCGCGCCCTGATAAAGTGCAGCAAGCTGCGACTCACTCACATATCCCAGATGCCGAACGCTCGTTTCAGGCAGGCCAAGCGACTGAATGAGTTCGCCAAATTTTTCTTGGAACAGGGCGTTATTTCCGCTCAAAATTAACTGGAGAGAGGGATCATGTTCGCGCGCTGCCGCAAAAGCGCGCAGCAGCAGATCGTGGCGCTTATGCGGCCATAAGTTGGCAGGGTAGAGCCAGTAACGCCCCTCTAGCACAATGCTTGTATCGGCTGTCTTTGCGTTTAGCTCGGCGCCAAGCGGGGCAATCACCAACTGCGCATCAGTAAGCTGTAAATGCTGTTTTAACTTTGCGGCGGAAAATTGCGAAATCGTCACAACCTTGCTCGCCCGGCGCAGCTTTTCGTATATTGCGCTGCGGTTCAGCACGGTATCACGGCTGAAATATTCGGGGTGATCGAGAACCAGCGTATCTGGCATTCCTGCAATATGGTTTACGCCATCCTTCAGTTCAAAGGGATCAATGCCGAATAATGGGCTGACGATGAATTGGGGCGCTAGCGTCCGTTCAATCTGCTTGAGCTGGATAGCGATCAGACTTGGGGCTGCGTTGATCGGTAGAATGACGGCGGGCTTTCCTAGCCACTGCTCAAACTGCGGCGCAAACGCCGCATTCACCGCAAATATCGGGCGAATACCCGCCTGCTCTAGCAGCGCGTGGGCGATATGAAACCCAATATGACTGGTGCCGCCATTAAATTTAGGATCTAGATAGGCAAAATTAACGACGATTGTTTGCGGCATATTCAGATAAAATCACTAAAACTTCAATATATGCTGTTTGCCAGTCACTTTAGCAGCAAAAGCACAAAGCGCATGATAAGGTTTAGCTGATTTATTCGATAGGGCTAGATTTACGAGAATGGGTCATGATATCCAGCGCAAAACCGATCATAACATATGAAGAAGGGCAGCAGCTGTGGCGACAAAACATGGAAGCGTCCCTTCGCAGTAAGGACGGTTGGCTAACGGTTGTCGGGCTAGACTGGCTAAAACAAGGCGAAAACATCGTCGGCAGCGGATCAAATGCTGATGTGAAATTGCCCGCTAACAGCGCGCCGGAACTGGTGGGTATGATCAATTTTAATGGGCAAAGAGCGTCATTTCGCGCTTTAACTGAAGAGCGAATCACGTTTAACGGCGAGTCTAATATACCTGCATATTTACAGGACGACTCTACGGAAGATGGCCCTACCCTGATGCAGATACGAAACGTGACCTTTTTCATGATTCGTCGGGGGGTACAAGTTGGCATACGCATCAAAGATGCCGACAGCCTTGCGCTCCAGAATTTCGCAGGGAGACACTGGTTTCCTGTGAATATAGATTATCAAATACTAGCGAAGTTCACGGCTCACGATAAAAACAAGCTCATATCTATCGAGAATTCAATTGGAACACTTACGACGATTTCCAATCCCGGCACAGTAGAATTTGATTTACATGGGGAACGCTGCGTACTGGAGACATTTCAGGAAACACCGGATCAGTTATGGCTGATGTTCCGCGACAGCACCAGCGGGGACACGACTTATCCAGCGGCACGCTATCTGAAAGTGCCATTTGATGGCGGCGCAGAATTGACACTCGATTTCAATCAAGCGTATCACCCGCCCTGCGCATTCACAGACTTCGCCACCTGCCCGTTTCCTCCGCGTCAGAACTGGCTACCGGTGTCCATTCAGGCTGGAGAGCGGTTGTGAAGCTATGCAGTTCATCGCTAAAGATATGATGATCATTCGATGAGATCAAGCAGATCACTTAACTTTCTGATCTGGTATGTGATGTGTAGTTCATCCGGCGTCGTCTCGGCAGAAGGATTAAACCAGCAGGTATCAATTCCATAGTTTACGCCGCCCACAATATCAGCATTTAGACTATCCCCGATCATGAGAATTTCACTTTTTGCCGGGTTTCCGGAACGGGCAGATGCCGCCTCAAAAAACTCGATTTTGGGCTTTGCTGCGCCAACTTCCTCAGAGATAACCAGTTCAGAAATAAAATTCTGTATTGCTGAATGTGCCATGCGCCCCTGCTGAACCATTTGTAAGCCATTGGTGACGATAGCAATACGCGACTTTTGGTGTACCTCACGTAGGAGTTCGTAAGCACCCTCTATTAAATCTCCACAGGCGGCCAACTGTTGTAAATACCGGGTGCTGATCTGGTTGGCAGAATATTCAACCTGAAGCGCATTTAACAGCAGTTCAAAGCGCCGCACTTGTAATACCGCCGGCGTAATTTCCTGCCGTTCCAGCAAATGCCATAACTGCTGGTTATATTCCTTATAGAGCGCCACATATTCCGGTTTGAAGGGAGTGTTGATCAGCCCGAATATATGTTGAAGCGCGAGCATTTCCGCGCGGTTGAAGTCGAATAACGTACCATCAGCATCGAACCACAGCCACGCATAGTGCTTCTTCATATATATTCCTGCGCCTCCTTTTCAGGGGCTATTGTCGGTCAAATTGTTTGAAAAATCTAATGACTCTTAAAAACGGTCTTTTCAGCCAACAAACGAGCATTTCCAAAGGGAACTTCCGGCTGAGCCTCTAAAAAAATTTACTAAATTACTTTTTAGGCTTACCTATGGAAATGCGCAGTTGAGAGAAGATTCCGGCAAAATTCAACTGGCTCTTACAAAATTTATGACAACAAACCCAAGCAAAGTTTTGACAAAGCATGAACTTGTTGCAAAATAATGGTTAGAAGACACTAACCAAAATAACTAGTGTTCAGTCAGTAGGAGGGGATCTTGCTGCCTGTATTCAAAGTGATGTGTCTCTGTACAGAATTTACAGGTTACAATTTTAATCATTGAAGACACACTTTTGTGCAGGGAGGCTCCCATGAAAAAGCACCAGATTGTGGTGATTATCGCCATGCTGGCAATGCTGTTCGTGGTTACGACATCTGTCTCGGCGCAAGCCAGCGGACAAGCATTTCACACAGTGGCTCGCGGGGAAACGCTGAATAGCATTGCCAGACTTTATGGTTTGAGCGTTCAGGTGATTGCTTCAGCAAACGGGATCAACAACCCGAACCGCATTTATGCCGGGCAAGTGCTGCGCATACCCCCACCCTCACAGCCGCTGCCACCACAGCAACCGCAACCACCACAACCGCCACCCTCCGGCAATGTCACGTATGTGGTTCAGCGGGGGGATACACTGGCGGGGATCGCCCGCCGCTTCAATACGACAGCACAGGCCATTTCTGCTGCGAACAATATTACTAATCCAAACCGAATTTATGCCGGGCAGGTACTGGTAATTCCACGCCAACCCATTATTCACACCCATGTTGTGCAACGCGGAGATAACCTGACCGCAATTGCACTACGCTTTGGAACTACCGTAAATGCAATTTTGTCGCACAACAACATTGCACATCCAAGTTTAATATTTCCGGGACAGGTACTATTAATCCCGGTGTATTAGTAGTCAGGTATCGCTGAAACGGGCTGCGTCTATCTACTAAGGAGACATAACATATGCGACGTATTCTTGTCTTAGTTTGCGCGCTGCTGATGCTAGCAGTGGTGCCGCTTGTAGCCGTGAGCGCCAGCCCGTCAGCGCAACAGCAAACGCACGTGGTGCAGTGG
>DAOTUZ010000133.1:0-12451 GCA_034437295.1 Anaerolineae bacterium
GAAGCAGCATTCCACACTAAATGATCTTTGTGTTCGCTGCCGTGCGAAATGACGAGATTGATTTGAGTGGGATCAACGCCAGACATATCCAGCGCGCGCTGTGCCGCTTCAGAAGCCATATGCGTGACAGTATCGTCGCTGCCCGCAATGTGGCGCTGCACAATACCCATCTTCTCGCGCAGGACAATTTCGGGGACATTTGTCAATGCAGCAAGATCGGCAGAAGTTTGAATAGGTTGTGGGAAATAAGTGCCAAAACCTACGATGCCAACGGTATTATTCATGTAAGTCGAATTTATCTAAGCAATATCATCGTTATAATTATGAATGCGTGAGGATGTCCAGCAATTAGATCAAACGATTCTGAAATCAGGGGCTGCAAACACAAACGATTCAATGCCAGCTTAGGCCACAGTTCTAATCTGCAAATAACGAAGCAGCGCCATACATCCAGCATAAATCGTCACAAACGATTCATCAAAGTCAGCATCGGGTATCGTAGGCTGGCACAGCAGCATAGGTACTGCCTAACTGGTTGGCAAAGTCCCGAATTAGCCGTATATCAACCATCTCGCCAGTACTACTGCAAGAGCTAAAACTGCATCTCAATATTTATCCATGTTATATTAGTGCATTATGAAGCCATTCATCGATACTGGAGGGCGCGTGCAAAGTTCTGAAGAACCGCAATCGCTCGATCTAGAAAATCTGGCGCGTGGTTGTGCTGAAGAAACACAAAAATTCTTCCAACACAAACCTGATGATCCCCGCTACTGTTTTGAAATCTTCCGCCGCGCATACGCTGAACAGATAAACGATGCACTTTCATACATTTACAGCATTTATATGCCTCTCCTTATACGGCGCGCGCGGCGCCATCAACTGTATTTTCGCTCCTGTCAGGATGACACCTTTTTCGCGCGCGTTGCCCTCGCCAATTTCTATCAGGCCACCCACGGCCACAGGTTTATTGAAAAGTTTTCAGAACTAGGCGCCATCTTGAAATACCTGTATGCCTGCTTGCACAGCGCCATCGTTCAGGACGTACGGGCGACCTACATCCTTGAAGAATCAGAACTTGATCAGGTGCCAGCCCCTACCCCACAAGCGGATGCCTCCGAACTCTGGCAGCATATCCTTCAAGTCTTGCCCGAACCCAAATATCAGGGTCTGGCCTATCAACGCTTTGTCCTGGAAATGAAACCTGCCGAAATTCTCCACGTCGCGCCAGAGCAGTGGAAGAACGAACGTGAAATTACCGTCGCCCTACAATCCATTCGCAGGCGACTGCGAAACAACATACAACTGCGCGAAATGGCAGGCTTTGATCAATAGCGGTGTGATATTTGGTGTCTCGCCGCATTTATCTAGATGTAACGGGATTATGCAATGGATACGAATAGCTGCGCTTTTCCACCGCCACTAACAGATGACCAACTTTCGATGGTTCTGGATGATGCCGCGGAGGGGGCGATTTTGGAGCATCTAAAAGGGTGCGGTGTATGCCGCACGCGGCTTGAGCAGTTACAGCAGTTTGATGAGGCGCTTTCAAGGAAACTCAGTCGATTTGAATGCCCGACCGCACAAACGCTGGCCGATTATGCGATGGGATTGATTGCTGAAACAGCCGTCGAAGAAATCGCTCAGCATCTAGCAAATTGCGTTCGCTGCCAGCAGGAATTCAGCATGCTTGAAATGTTCACTAATGAACCTACCATCGCGCCAACAGAACCGCGCAAGATCATTCGTCCGCCACATAATATGTGGCAGGCTGCGGTGACCATCACAACCGGCAATCTGGCGTTACGTGGGTTAGATGGCAAATTGACGCAAGCTGCACATGCGAGAAGTGCCACGGTGTATCTGGAAACACAGAAAGTAACGCATGGTGTAATTCTGACTGGGCAAATCATTGATAAGACAGTGGATTGGCACGACGCGCTGATTGAAATTCGACAGGCTGGCGAAGTCCGCGGCGTACAAACACTTGATGAATTTTGTGAGTTTGAGTTTGAGGCAGTAGAACTCTCGCCAATCAACATTTATATCACAGCCGCCAATGGCATCGTCCTAGCCATTGAGGATTTATCGCTCATCAACTAGGGGGGTAATGCGCGGTGATCACGGAACTTGATGCCCTCTTACAAACCCTTCCTTCCGATGATCATGCGCGACTCGCTGAACTGGCCTCCGCTGATCTGCCTGCGCTAATTGAACATCTAAAATCTGAAGCAGATCGCCACTGGCGAATCGATCCTACTGTCTCGCTATGCTACGCTCATGCGCTCATTACCATTGGAGAACTCACTCAAACTCCGGCTACCGCTGCTCTCGGCCTGATGGCAAAAGGCGATGCCTTGCGCTATCTCGATCAGATTGAGGAAGCCTGGGAAATGCTGGGACAAGCGGGTGAGCTATATCGCTCGGTTGATGATCAAGTGGGATGGGCAAGGACTCGCATCGGCAGGCTGGGCATTTGCACAGAAACCAATCAGGTCGCCACCGCGCTCGAAGATGCAGAACATGCCCGCCATATTTTCAAGGCATATCAGGATGATGAAAAACTACTGCGTTTGGAAATCAATACCGCCCTTGTCCTCAATTATCTGGGGCGCTATCAGGAAGCATTAATCGCTTATCAGCAGGCGCTTACATCCGCCACGGCACTTGGAGATATCGCCCAACCGCGTCTGGTGTTGATTTATAACAACATGGCCTATGCCTACCGCGGCTTAGGCGATCTCAGGGAAGCACAAGCACATTATGAACGGGCGCTTGAATTGATGACAGCGCGCGGAGAGACGCGGGGTACGCTGTTAGTCAATATCGATTTGGCGGATCTGGCCTTAGCGCAAGGTCAATATAAAAAAGCGCTGCGTATGATGGAAAACCTGTACGCGCAACTAGGGGCAGATCATCCGTCAGAACGGCGGCATGTGCAAACCCACCTGATCGAATGCTATTTGATGGTCAACCGCTTCAGTGAAGCGAGGGATTTAGCCTACGAGCTATTGGAGACTTACCAGAACAAAAACACCTATGAGCGCGCCATCACGCTGCTGCGCCGCGCAACCGCAGAAACCGCACTTCATGCTCTACCAGCTGCTGAATCAGCCCTAGATCAGGCAGAGGCCTTACTTCAGCAGCTCAATGCTGAACCATGGTTAGGCATGGTTTCGCTCAAGCGGGCGCAGAACGCCTTTGCTGCTGGTGATATGCACCGCGCCGCAGCGCTTTCCGCTCAAGCCATCGAGCAGTTCAACGCGCAAAGGCAGTTGGGCAACCGCCTATCCACAGGGCTGATCGCCGGGCAAATCGCGCTGAAGCAGGGCGAGTATGAAAATGCCAGAAGACAGGCGCTAGAAATTAAGTGTGCGGTGCGAGCCTCGCACATCCCTTATCTGGAATACGGGGCAGATGTGCTCCTTGGCGCGATTGCCGAGCAAACTGGAAAATCCACGAAGGCGCTGCTCCATTACAAAGCCGGGGCAAAGGTGATTGAGCGCGCCCAGCGCAATCTAATTCTGCATCTTCATCCGAATTACCTAGAAGACAAACAGGAAGCGTCGCACGGCCTGATTCGCCTGAATATTCAGCTTGGCCGCATAGAAGCCGCATTTGCCGCGCTAGAACGGTCAAAATCGCTGGTCTGGCAAAACTATACCAACCAACGCCCACCCGTTGACCGGAACAATCCAGACCTTCAACGCCTTGAAACTTTACGGCACGAGCATTACTGGTATTACCGTCTCGCACATGATCTCACGTTTCGTAATGCCGCTTTCAGAGAGCAGCCTCAGGTCACTTTATCTCCGGAACAAGCCTCCTCAGAAGCAGCAGTGCGGGAGCAAGAGATACAGGCGATTGTTCAGCGACTATCACTGAACAGCGGCGCAGATCAACTTACCGAAACCCCTGAAATCTTACTATCCGAGATTCAAGCTAAACTTGACAGCACATCGATGCTATTGGCGTACTACAGCGACGGCATCTCCTTATGGGCATTCAATCTCACGCAAAATTCACTGGAGATTGTTGAACTGGGCGCCGTGGTCAAACAAATCGATCATCTTCTCAATAAATTACGGGCAAATATTGATCGTGCCTTGCTCACGCACCACACTTCGACGGATGCAACCGTCCTCAACGGTTTTCTGGCACAGATCTTATTGCAACTTCACAGACTTCTGATTGCCCCTCTCCGGCTGAGAGATGCCGAACGGGTTGTGATCGTCCCTTACGGATCGCTGCATTATCTGCCCTTTCACCTGCTGCGCTCCGAAAATGGCTATTGGATCGAGCACTGCGAGCTTGTGGTGCTGCCCGCCGCCAGTCTGATCACCAGAGCATCACCCAAACGAAAACCGGGAGCGCTGGCGCTGGCGCACAGTTGGAATAATCGCCTGAAAACGCCTTTGAAGGAATCGACGGATGTCGTTCACAATCTCGGTGGTCGGATTTATGCTGAGCAGGCGGTCACACGTACCGCGCTCAATTCCAGTCCATGTCAGGTACTGCATCTGGCGGTACATGGTACCCATCGCTTAGACGAACCCGACTTTTCATTTCTTGAACTCGGTGATGGCCCGATCTACTTTGATGATCTGCTCCAGCATGATTTGAGTTATGAATTGGTCACGCTCAGCGCCTGTGAAAGTGGACGGAGTCAGGTAAGTGCTGGCGATGAGCTGATAGGGTTGGGTCGCGGATTCTTATTCGCCGGTGCAGGTGCGCTGCTTGCCAGCCTGTGGCGAGTTGATGACGCCTTCACGTCAGCATTGATGAACGCTTTCTATAAACATCTCGGCAGCGGGCTTGGTAAGGCCGCCGCCTTACGGCACGCCCAATGTGACTTATTGCGCGAATATCCCGGACTGCATCCGGGATTCTGGGGCGGATTTGAACTGATCGGCAGCGCAGAACCACTTTCCCACTTAAGGAGCTGATGATGGCACACGAAAATGAACCGCAAGACACCCATGATCATGACCACCAGGGCGAAGCAGCGCGCAATATCTGGTTTGTGCCTTCACAGCTGATGCTGCTTGTCGAATGTCCAGCAGACACGGATGAAGAGGCGATGCGTGGCTGGTTAAGGGGAACATTACCGAATATTTCAGATGGGTCTGGCATCAACCCCGACAATCCGGATTCTGAAATCAGCATCTTCAATCAGCGTGAAGGGCAATCTATCGCGTTCATCACCCTTGATATTGGTCACAATACCTCGCCTTCTGTGAACATAGACTCTCAGGTTATCACGCTGATCAATTGGATCAATTCGCATATTCGCCCTTCCGATGGTGGCGATGGTTTGCGGGCTTGGAGCATCACTGAAGGCGAAATTACAGCCTCAATTCTGGCAGCGGCGCCAAACTGGGTATTTGGCAGCGCCACCCATCAGCAGGCTGATGGTGGCCCCGGCGGGAAACCAGTTCCTCCAAAAACATCTCCTTCGGCTCCGGATTATGAATTTCACCTGCCAGCAGCGATCACCAACCTGTTTGGCGCGCAAAATGAGGAAAACTGCAAGCTCCCCGTTGATGTGGTGATTCTAGACGCGGTGCCGCCAATTACCACCATCAACACCGCGAAAATCAAATATCCAAAAGACCCGAAACCCGGATCTACCGCAAACCCCTTGTTTCACAATGTGCTGACACCGTTAAATGTTGTACGCGCACAGACTCTGAAAACGTCTTTGCCACCCTCACCAACAACCGCCGGGCAACCGGTATATACCGCAAAACTTCTCTCGGATTATGACATGAGCGATCACGGGCTGTTCATTGCCGGGATCATCCATTCCATCGCGCTAAATGCTAGCTTGCATTTATATGAAACGCTGAACAGCCACGGCGTCGGCTCAGTTGCCACTTTGATCAAGGGATTGGAGTATATCGTCAATAATCTCCTATCCTCCAACCAGCGCGGCCCACGCGCGCTGGTGGTCAATATCAGCCAGTGTATTGGCTTCCACAAACTGTCTGATCTTATTGAGGGCAGCAACAGCATGTTTGCGCTCTTCAATGCGCTGCTCACTGACTCATTTGATCTGGCGCAATATATAGATCTGCTGCTCAAGCCTTTAAAAGTCGCAATTGATGCGGTCAAGCATTCTGCGCCAGCCGACATAGAGGTGATCATTATTGCTTCGGCAGGGAATGATGGCCTGCCCGGTGCGCGCTATCCTGCGGCGTATCAGAATGTGATCGCTGTAGGCGCTCTCGATCATCTAGGCGGGAAGGCCGCATATTCGAACATACCAGCCAATGGGGTGATGGTCTTTGGCGGAAGCACATTAACGGTGTCGAATCTGACCGTGACTGATCCCGATCACGGCTTGCTGGGGGTGTATATCGGCAATTTTCCGAACGCGACCGCGAATCAGGCCGGTTTTGCGCGCTGGGCGGGAACATCTTTTGCAGCCGCGGTAATGAGTGGCATTTATGCACTGCAAGCATCTTGCAACGGAATTACAGCGCAGCAGGCAAACTTAGGACATGATCCGGCGATTGCAAAGGTACAAAGCATCAAAGCTGCCTTAGCAAACTCCCCTGACGGAGTGAAACAAGGCGCGTTAAGTTAAGGTCACGTAAGTGAAGCGGGCGCTATTTCCACATCACGCCTGCGAAGTGTCGCAAACATGTGGTCGCTTCAGGTAGCAACGATTGAAGTTGCGCGAAACCTAGCATGACAGCGGCTATCCAGATCATAGCTGATCGCTTCTAAAAACCGTCGGCAGGTTTCGCGTTCACCTGATCCAAGCTCATATATCATCCTACACGACACAAGTTAGCAGCGCGCGAAGTCGCCATTGTGAACATCACCAAACGACCTCATCCAGATTGGGGGCATAAAAAACCGGGCATTTTGTGAGATTCAGGGCTATTGCGCGTTTATAGAAGTAGAAGGCTGTTAGAGTTTTTTGAGATACACAATGAAATCATAAAGCCTTCAGGCAAAAGTATCTTTGCCTCAACCCGTCCAAGTGATCCTGATCAGCGAGGCTGAACATGGCTGTAGCCAGGCAAATAATCACGAATGCAGAACTCCTATCAAATCACTTATCATCACAGTCGTACAAGTTCATAAAGGTAGCCAAGGGCATGGATTCATCACTGCACACATCTACCCGATTGACTCGCCGTGAACGCGAAATACTTGGGTTGATGGCACAAAATCTCTCCAACAATGAAATTGCAGAACATCTGGTTATATCTATACAAACCGTCCGCTGGTACGTCAAAGAACTGTACAGCAAACTTGATGTCCACAATCGCGATGAAGCAATTGCCAAAGTTGAGGCATTAACATTCCGGCTTTCACAGCATCAACCTGACCCGTCCCATAATTTACCGGCACGTGTCACAACATTTGTCGGACGTGAGCAGGAATTAATGACGATCCGTTCGATCCTGCTGCATTCTGAAACCCGCCTATTGACCCTGATCGGCACAGCCGGTATAGGCAAAACCCGTTTGAGCCTTGAAACAGCATATTCGCTGTTGGATACCTTTCCCGATGGGGTGACCTTCATTGACCTTGCCCCACTCAATGATCCTGCCCTGATTGTCGCGGCAACCGCGCAAGCGTTGGGGCTTGCTGAAAGTGAAACGGGCGCGATCATGACGGCGTTGAAAAACACCCTATACTCAAGACGTGCACTACTGATTTTCGATAACTTCGAACACGTGCTAGATGCGGCATCGTTGATCGCTGAACTGATCAGCGCAGCGCCCAACCTCAAGGTGCTGGTAACCAGCCGCGAATCGCTCAATCTGTATGCTGAGCAGCAGTACCTTGTGCCATCCTTATCCCTAGCAGTTGATGCTGTACGCTTGTTTGAACAGCGCGCAAAATCAGTCGATTCCGCATTCCTACTCACATCCGAAAATACCGCGATAGTCAGCCAGATTTGTTCGAAATTGGATGGCGTTCCACTGGCGATTGAACTGGCAGCAGCAAGGATCAGATTGTTTCCGCCTCCGCTTCTGCTGAGCCGATTGAACAAAAGCCTGAGTCTGCTCACTGGCGGCGCACGCGATCTCGTTGAGCGCCACCGCACGCTGCGAGGCGCAATTGACTGGAGCTATCAGCTGCTCAACGATGATGAAAAGCGGCTTTTCCGCAGATTAGGCATTTTCGCTGGCGGATGGGCGCCTGAAGCGTTAGAAGCGATTGGCGCACCCGATCTAAAGCAGGATGTTTACGAGGTTTTCGATTCGCTGATTGCAAAAAGCCTGATCAAATTGATGGCAGGTAGCAATGAAGAATCCCGCTTTATTATGCTGGAGACACTTCGAGAGTTTGCGCTGGAGCAGTTGAGCGCCGCCGGCGAACTGGAATATGCCCGCTCCCTCCATGCCAGCTACTTTCTAGAAGTAGCAAAGACTATCTTGCCGCTGGGATTCAATAGACATGGGACAGATTTCCTTCGCAATCTCAACATCGAATTAGAAAACTTCCATCTTGCGTTGGATTATTTACACGAAACGGATGGCATGGCTGCTCAAGAAATGACCATGGTTGGTGCGTTAGGACGGTTCTGGTGGGAGCGCGGGCGCATAAATGACATGCTTTCTCGCTCGTTGGCAGCGATCTCGCGGGATGAGGAAGCGATTTCACCCGAAATACGTGCTGGCGCGTACGCAATGCTTTCCTTTGCATGTGGTGGTTCCTACCAAAACGAGCTGGCTATGCAATCCGCCGAGATCGCGCTGGCACTGGCAAGGCAGGCTGAAAGCCCATACTGGATGGCCCGCGCGCTGGTGACACTTAGCGCCTGCAACCCTCTGTCGGGCGGCAATGAGCGTAGACTCCAGCTTGCGCGCGAATCGCTTGAGCTATTGCCACAACTTGAACACCCCAGTGTTGAGATTCCGCTGTTAGAAGTGTACATCTTTGCATTGGAAGCAATGGGGGAGATGGATCAGGCGGCAGAGATGTCTGATCGAATGCTCATGCTGGCAAAACGGTATGATGATTACCGTACGCTCAATATTGGCTTGCAGCGCCGGGTGCTCAAACTCAGAGATGCGGGAGATGATGTAGGCTCGTATTCAGCAGCAGTTGAAGGGCTTGAAATTGCCCGGCACACTGATAACCGAAGAATGATTTTGAGTTTCTTGAGCCTACATGCGCTAGCCTCGATGAAGCTTGAGCGATTAGGTGAGGCGCGCCAGTTGACAAACGAATTATTAAAACTGTCCGCATTCATGAATATTCCAGCGGAACTGAGTATCGCCCATCAAACAGACTGCCTACTGGCGCAAAAAGAGGGTGATATCACCCGCGTAAAAGACTCCTTACGACAGGCGCTAGAAAACGGGAAAGAGGTTGATCTCCTCGATTTCAGACTGATATCGTTATTATGCTTCGCTGAAGTCTTTATCATCCTAGGTAATGATGCGTTAGCAGCCCAGATTTATGGCACAGTTGAGCAATCATGCAGAAACCATAGTCTCGATCGGGGCATAGTTTTCTCTACCCAAAACAATACAACCTTGGAAGCAGCGAGAACCACACTCAATATCGAAGTATTTGAACAGCTATATGCGGCAGGCGCAGCTATGTCGCCCAAATCAGCGTGGGCGCTGGCGCTAAACTACGCAGAACACATATGAACCATCCCCATCTACATAAATACAGCGGCGGGAAGTATGGGTTACAAGAGGGATCCCTTAGCCCGCCAGTCAGATCCACACTACTGGGAGCAAGTGAGTTTACGCCTTGATCATAATGCAACAGGAATCACATTGAAGGGGGTAAATCCCCCTCTTTTGAAGGAAAAATACGGTGTCTATTGTGGGGAAGGAGGGGCTCGAACCCTCACCTCTTACGAGACATGATCCTAAGTCATGCGCGTCTGCCAATTCCGCCACTCCCCCGGCTACCACGCATTATAATTGAGCGGTGAAAGCATCTCAAGTCCCGGCACAGCATTTCGGGTTGTCCCCCAACAACCCGCTTCGCGTATTTCATTCTTGAGCGGCAGTTATGCCTAATCAAACAGCTACTTGAAATCAATCTGCGGCATCATCGACACGTCATCGGGAGAGTCATTCACCTGTTCAAGGATCGCCTCAATCATGAACTGGGCAAATTGAAACAACCCCTGAAGTTGTGCGATGCGTTCCAGATATAAATCCGCCAATTCACGCTGCTCTTCAGGTAATTCATTCATGGCGCTGTTCAGCTTACGGGCGTTAGTTTCCATCACATGCAGTGCGCGCTCAACATCCCGCATCTCACGGCTTTTCAAGATGTTAGTGATGATGCGCCAGAAATTACCTTCCGCCTCGTAATACTTACGCCTGCCGGCGGTGCCGCGCACCCACACCTCGCGCACCATGCCCAGATTTTCAAGGGTACGCATGGTCATGCTGGCATTGGCTTTGGAAATATCCAGCACTTCAACCATATCATCAAGGCAAAGGGGTTTCGGACTCAAAAGCAGTGCGCCATAAATTTGCCCGGCAACTTTACTAAAGCCAAAGTAATCAGCAAGCTGCCCTAGCCCATCCAACATACTATCATGCACGGCGCGCAAACGCGCATCAGCTTCATTCTGCCCTGTCGAGGGGGCTACCATGCCGCAGCTCCATTCAATCGTGCGTTCAATATATTCAATATATTCTGTAATTCTAGTCGTTTCCGGTTGTGAGCACAACTCTTCTGGTTGAAAAACGCTGTCAGCAAAACTAGCGCGCTACAGACGATGATGTTAAGATTAGGATGTGTATTCTTTCACAAACGAACTCAACGGCGGTCTGTGAGGAGATCCTCAATTTATGCCAACAGAGATACCGGATATTGTGATCAGCCGCCTTCCTGTTTACCTGCGCGCACTTGAACGGCTTACGCAGGAAGGGCAGGAAGTAACCTCCTCTCACGAATTAGGCCGCAGGCTTGGTATTAGTTCAGCACAAATTCGCAAAGATCTCTCACATTTCGGTGGCTTTGGGAAACAAGGCACAGGCTATAAGATAGCCTTTCTGAAAGAACAACTTCGCCAGGTGCTCAAGGTTGAACGCGAATGGAATGTCGTTCTGGTGGGCGCGGGCGACCTTGGAAGCGCCATTGCCCATTATCGCGGTTTCTCGGATCGCGGTTTTCATATCATCAGCGTTTTTGATAATTCCGCTGAAAAAATCGGGCGAAAACTGAGCACTTATAATATTGAGCCGATGTCGCGGCTTGATGAATTTGTAACAGGACACGATATTCGGATCGCCATGATCGCGGTTCCGGCTGAACACGCCCAGCAAGTCGCAGACACGCTGGTGAAGGCTGGCGTAAAAGCTATTCTCAACTACGCACCCATCAACCTATCGGTTCCAGAAGGCGTGCATGTGCAGTATATTGATCCAGTTCTGCATCTACAGCGCATGACCTATTACCTGAGCGAATAATCATCATGGGCGAACACACTGGCGATCCACTCCGCGATCTGGCCGAATCGACACAGGCGTTTTATGCGCGTTTTGAGGTTGCGCCGGAAACGCAGTTGCAAGGATTTATCACGAATTTTAATGAAGAGGTATTTGAACTGGTACAAGCTGCGCTAGAAGGCACCGATAAGCGTCATATTGCAGAGGAAGCAGCTGATGTGTTTGTGACGGCGATAGGCGTATGTTTTGCATGCGGCATTGAAATTGATCAGATTGTGGAGCAGGTTTACGCCGTCGCCGCCAAAAATGATGCTAAGACCCACGAAACCCACGTAGTCAAGGACGGCAAGATTCGCCGCCGTGTAAACATTCAGCGCTAAGCGATATCAGCTAAATACGCAGCAAAGCCATTCGGATAGCACGCCGTCCATTCTTCCCGCAATACCCCATAACCTAACCCATCGTAATATTCACCATTCACAATGCGCGCCTTCCGAAAACGGGTTTCCAACTGATAGCCAAGTTTTTCCGCTAGGCGCATCATGCCTGAATTGCCCGACCATGTGCGTAAATCTAGTCGCGCAAATTCAGATTGGTTACCAAATAAATACTCTGACCACAGGCCAAGCGCCTCAAAACCTTTGCCCTGCCCCCAATAAGCCGGATCGTAGATAACAATTCCTACAGCCGGCCAAGATGTTTCTTCGCTGATCCAATACCATGACACCTGACCGATACAACGATCTGCATTACGATCAGCGATTACCATGCGGTGGCGGGGGTGCGGCCACTTCCCCGCGATGATCGCAGATTCCACTCTAGCAACCAACGCTTCAGTTTCTTCAACGGTGGGTTTCGCGTAGTAAGGCGCATCTAACTGCTGCCACTGATGATCGGGAGCAGTCCAAAAGCGATATATCTCCAGATCAGCCAACTGCCAGTCACGCAGCGCAATCTGGTTTCCCTGTATTTTCATCACTATGTAACAATACGGCGCAGCAGCGCAGGATCGTTTAGCGCCCTTCCTGCACCCACCGCCACCGAGATCAATGCATTAT
>DAOTUZ010000134.1:0-14964 GCA_034437295.1 Anaerolineae bacterium
CCAGTAGGGGGTGAGAACGTCGGGAATGGTGTGCTGGTAGGCCTCGGAAGCGGTGTACGGGTAGGGGTTGGTGGGCGAGGTGTTTCGGTTGGCGGTACATATGTAGAGTGTTCTATAAGTTCACGACTGACCTCAGAGTTCGGTGACCACGCTGGAGAGTGATCAGAAACACTATTATTGGTCAAACGACTGAGATTACTCCCATCGGCATTCATCACGTAGATTTCAGAGTTGCCATCTCGACCAGAGACGAAGGCGATTTGGGATCCATCGGGTGACCATGCTGGTTCACGATCATCTGCGCTGTGATTGGTCAGATTGCGAGGATTATTCCCATCGGCATCCATCACATAGATTTCAGGATTGCCATCTCGGCCAGAGACAAAAGCGATATGCATGCCATCAGGTGACCATGTCGGAGAGTGATCGCTTTCCCTGTTATTGGTTAGGTTGCGAGGATTACTCCCATCGGCATCCATCACGTAGATTTCTTGACTAGAGTTGAAAACGATCTGGGTGCCGTCGGGTGACCACGCTGGAGACTCATTAGAAGCTAGATTGCTATTATTGGTTAGGTTGCGAGGATTACTCCCATCGGCATCCATCACGTAAATTTCACTGTCACCACCAAAACCAGAGGAAAAGGCGATCCGGGCGCCATCGGGTGACCATGCTGGAGATCTATCAAATTCACTATTATTGGATAGGTTGCGAGGATTACTTCCATCAGCATTCATCGCGTAGATTTCACTATTACCAGATCTCTCAGAGGAAAAGGCGATCTGGGTACCATCGGGTGACCACGCTGGATTGAAATCAGACGCCCTGTTGTCGACCAAGTTGCGGGGATTATCCCAGTTAGCATCCATCACGTAGATTTCACTGTTGCCATCTCGGCTAGAAGTGAAGGCGATCAGTCCGTTTATAGTAGCTGGTGAGGCCGTTGCGGTTGGTGTAGCTGTTGCCGTTGCGGTTGGTGTAGCTTGAGCGCATGCAGAGGTCACAATCAAAGTCATCATCATTAGCACTAGGAACAGATGTTTCATTACTTCTCCTAAACAAAGACAGTTTTCAGCGCATTTTTAGGGATAGAAATTCGTATTTTTGCTTACTATTCTGTGAGCGTCAAATTAAGAAATGAGGTTTGTAGGGTAGTAGTTGTAGGGGCGCAGTATACTACGCCCCTATAACGTTGTGGTTCGCGCTTCTCACCCTCACTCTGAGAGGGTACTCAGCAAGCTCATTAGCGCGTCCGCCGTGGGAAGATTACGCAATAAACACGCGCTCGCCCACAGATTCCGTCAAATCGTAGAGATCGAAAGTCATCTCTGGCAAATGCAGCACACCATAGGTGTGTGAGGTAGCGCGCACGTTATGGAACGTGTAAATTGAGCCAGGGTTAATCACGCAGCCCCGATCAACCTTCATAAACAAAGGCACATGAGTATGCCCCGTCACCAGCACGTTGGCATTTAATGATGCCAGCATCATATTTAGCAAAGTAGCCGAGATATGATCGCGGTACAGCCCCCACAAATTATTACCTGGTTTGCCGTGGCACATAAAGATAGTATGGTTTTCGTAGCTACCACGCCATTCCAGAGGTAGAGATTTCAGATAGTCTTTGTTTTCCGGATCAAGCGTATAGTTCCAATCGTCATGGTTTCCACGAACGGTAGGAATATTGCGCTTTCTGATCAGTTCAACAACGCTGTCCGGTTGAGGGCCACGTCCTACCAGATCTCCAGCACAAACAATAATATCGGTACGGTGAAAATTGTCTAAGCGTTCCAGCGCAATCTGTAGCGCGGCGTAATCGCCGTGTATATCGGAAATAACACCTATGTCCATCCTGTGAATCCTAAGGGTGTCGAATTGCAATTATTATACCATCGTTAAAGATCGGCTTGAATGCGCGACCACAGACATTTTAAGAATTCAGCGTGAATTTTAGGCTAACATAACTATGCGTAATTAGAGGGCATGTGCTATGATCACAGCCATTCGTTTCCTAAAAGCAGTCTTTTCCCATTCACCGATGACGCAGATTTTGTTGGTTCGCCATGCCGTCAATGATTTCGTAAAGACGGGCAAATTAGCCGGATGGACACCTGAAGTGCATCTCAATGTTGAGGGTGTAGCGCAGGCCAAAGCATTAGGAGATCGATTAGCAAATACGCCAATCGATCACATTTATGCCAGCCCGCTGGAGCGCACGGTGGAGACCGCACAAGCCATCCAAGCGCATCATCCCGCGCTCGAAATTAAGGTTGAACGCGGCATTGGCGAAGTAAATTATGGCGACTGGCAAGGCAAAGCGATTAGCACGCTTCAAGGTCGTAAAATGTGGCAGTTAGTGCAGGAAACTCCATCACGCGCCGCCTTTCCAAATGGCGAAGCCATGCGTGACGTACAAGATCGCGCGGTGAACACCGTCGAACGTTTAGCGGCAGCACATCCCCGCGAACGCATCGTCATCGTTTCACATGCGGATGTCATCAAGATGGTGCTGGCCCATTATCTGGGGATGCATCTCGATGTTTTTCAGAGAATTGTGATTTCGCCTGCGTCAATCAGCATGCTTTCGCTCGGTTTTGGCAGGCCTTATATTGCTACAATGAATGATACAGCCCACCTTTTACATTTAGAATCGGAACGCAAAGCAGCATCTGCTGTACCGCGTTAATGACACGGATATAAGATCGCCACTATGTCAGGCAGCGAAATAGAACTGAACCCCGTAGATTTTATCACCGTCGGCACTGTTGGCCCGAAAGGCCAGCGCGTCTTCCACTTGCAAGCAGGTAAAGAAGATGAACTCGTAACGCTGATTATCGAAAAAGAGCAGGCGCGCGCGCTCAGCGAAGCGATCCGCGAGTTGATTGATGATCTCTCAAATCGCTATCCTGATCGTTCGCCCTCCAGCCACAGCGAATCGGGACTTGAACTGCGCGATCCTGTTGAGCCGTTATTTCGGGTGTCACAAATGGGATTAGGTTACGACGAAGATCGAGACATGATCGTACTGGTCGCTCAGGAACTGGTTCCCCTCTCAGACGACGATGAAGAAGCTGAAGCTGAAGCGTTCCCTGATCCAGAAAGCCCTGAGCCGGGTATCGTACGGTTGTGGTGTAACCGCGCCCAAATGCGCGCGCTCTCAGATCAGGCCATGAGTATCGTGCGCTCAGGTCGCCCCGATCCCCGCCAGAACGGGCGTCTCGTTTATTACTGGACATAGCCTAAGATGGTAGCCCCGGAGAACGCCAACGGGTTAGTTCCCCTCTCCAGCGAGCAGGCGCTAGAAATTCTTGGGCATGGAGAAATTGATCAAGATTACGGGATGCTGCGTTGGAGTTCCAATTATGCATTTCTCGTCGGCATTACCCTGAAAGACATCACCCTCACCGCTGTATATAAGCCGCAAAAAGGCGAACGTCCATTGTGGGATTTTCCCAATGGCACGCTCTGCTACCGCGAGTATGCCAGCTTTTTGACTTCTGAAGCGCTCGGTTGGCAGTTGGTTCCCCCAACTGTGCTTCGGGACGGAAAACACGGAATCGGCAGCTTCCAATTATTTATTGACCATGATGCCGATCAGCATTACTTCACTTTTGATCCAAGCATAAAATCGCAGTTGGCAAAGATGGCGGCGTTTGATTATCTGGTCAATAACGCAGATCGTAAGGGCGGCCACTGCCTGCTAGACGCACAAGAGCATCTCTGGGGAATCGATCACGGCATCACGTTCCATACGGCCAACAAGCTGCGCACCGTGATCTGGGATTTTGCTGGCGAACCTATTCCCGAATCGCTGCTTGCAGATATCAATCGTTTACACGCGGATCTTGAAGACGGCCAGAATCCCCTGCATAAATCCTTTGATAATCTGCTAAATGCGCCTGAAATTCGCGCATTTCAAGCGCGAATCCGCCATTTACTGCAAACACAAACCTATCCCACACCCGGCAGCGGCCCAAATTATCCATGGCCGCCTGTGTAAATTTCCCAATATTGTTTAATATTAAACTGTTAAATTATTACACTGTATTGGGCATCATTCGCTAACATCGAAGCACCGGCCCTGATCGCAGTTTTCGCACCTTCAATATTGATTAAGGAGAAGATCTATGTTGCATTTCAAACGCTCTTTGTTACTTGCCGCCAGCGCCCTACTACTGATCGCCGGCAGCGCATTGGCACAGGATGATGAGGGATTCTCGCTCACCGTCCTGCATACAAACGACGAGCATGCCCACCATGATCCAAATTCTGCTGGTGACGGCGGCCAAGCGCGTTTGGCAACTGTCGTAGATATGATTCGCGGCTCTAATCCAAATGTGCTGCTTGTAGATAGCGGCGACCGTTTCACTGGCACGTTGTATCATCAGCAGTTTCGCGGCCAAGATAACGCCCAGATCATGAATCTGATCGGCTATGATGTGATGTCGTTGGGCAATCACGAGTTCGATGATGGATCAGATACGCTTGCAGCCTTCATTAGCGCGCTCAATTTCCCAGTCGTTTCCGCTAATATCACTGCCCCCGAAGGCGATCCGCTGGTGGGGCTGCTTGCCCCCTATGTAGTGCTGGATGTCAACGGCGAGCAAGTCGGCGTGATCGGCATAGTCACTTCAGAAGCGCCGGAGCTTTCCTCGCCCCCTGAAGGTATGCTTTTTGACGGCGACTATGCCGCAGTCGTGAACGCTATCACGGCTGAACTAGCCGAACAGGGCGTGAATAAAATTCTATTGCTTAGCCATATCGGCTATGAGGCAGATATTGCGCTTGCCCCTTCGCTGTCAGGCGTCGATGCCATCATCGGTGGGCATACCAACACGCTGCTGAGCAACATCTATCAAGCCGCCGGCGAAAACGTCTATCCCGCTGAATTAACCAGCATGAGCAGCGAGCCAATTGTGGTCGTTCAGGCGGGCGGTGGCGATGGCCTGTATCTTGGTGATCTCAACCTCAGCTTCGACGGCGCAGGCATCCTCACCGATTGGGACGGAGATGTCATCCTGCTTAGTCGCTTCATCACCCCCCGACCGGATGTTGAAGCGCTGTTGGCAGAATTTGCCGCGCCAATTGAAGCCCTCCGCGAAACCCCCGTCGGCGATACGCAGGCATTTCTAGTGGGTGATCGTTCAGTTTGCCGCGCCGCTGAGTGCAACCTTGGCAACCTGATCACCGATGCGCTGCGATGGCATTCTGGCGCGCAAATTGCCATCACTAACGGCGGCGGCATCCGCAGCAATATTCCCGTGACCCCTGAAATCCCTGCCGATCTTGCCCTTGCCGAACCATATACGGTAACCCTCGGTGACGTATTGACCGTGCTGCCATTTGGCAATTTGGTCGCCACATTACAGCTAAACGGCGCAGATATCATCGCCGCGCTGGAAAACGGCCTCTCGCAAATTGAGAACGGCGCTGGTCGCTTCCCGCAGGTTTCTGGCCTACACTACACGTATGATCCCGCTGCCGAACCCGGTAGCCGTATCGTCAGCGTTGAAGTTGAAGGCGAAGATGGCAGCTACGCGCCACTTGATGAGGCCACCGTCTATACCGTCGTGACCAATGATTTCATGCGCCGCGGCGGTGACGGTTATACGGTATTGGCCGAAAACGCCATCAACCCCTACGATTTCGGCACGCCAATGGATCAGGTTGTCGCTGATTACATCGTTGCCTTTGCCCCGATCAACCCGCAGGTTGAAGGCCGCATTACGGCCGCGGGACAATAGCCTTTATCAGGCACATACACATTGCGGGGCGTAGAAACTGCGCCCCGCACCTCTATCATAATTGGCTCAATTGCATAATCCTCATTCACAACTATTTACGTTTATGATTTTCGCCCTCAGTTACCATTACAATCAAAATGGGTAGTAAGTTATATTGCATCACCGGTCAGGGAGGTTTGTGTGGCAAGCGATCATGCGCGTGAACTGCGTCAGCAGGGAATCGCTGCGGCAAAAGCGGGGCGCAAAGATGACGCGCGGCAGCTTTTGCAGCAGTCTATTCGCATAGAACCCAACAGCGAAGCCGCATGGTTATGGCTGGCGAGCGTTGCCCGCGACCAGCGCGAACGACAATTCTGCTTACAGAAAATCCTAGAGATCAATCCCGGTAATTCACAGGCGCGACAGGCGCTCGCAGCCATTGATCCATCGGCTGCACCACCCGTACCAGATGCGCCTCAGCAAATGCCGCGTGGCATTAAACCGATCCAGCGCGCACCTACTCGGCCAGAAAACCCCTTTGAATCTGCTTCCAACGCGCCGTTTACCGACACAGCAGAAGAAGCGCCAAAGCCGCAGCCAACTCTGCCGACAGGGAGCGGATCGCGGGGTCTTTCTGAAGCAGATATTTTGAATCAGGCGCCCGGCGTGCCAATGCCTTCAGCAGATCGTATTGCCGAAGCGCAGCAGCAGGCCGAAGCCATGATCCGCGAATTTCAGCAACCGCTGCCATCAGACATCAAGTGGGTACATAAAACCAAACGCCGCGCTGGTGAGGGTGATGTCAATGTGCTGCGCGCGCAAATCGCCGGCGGCGTCCTTGGCTTTGCCATCATTCTCTTAATCCTTGGCGGCGTCGTACTGGCGACCAACGCCGATGCCCAGTACATCGTCTTTGGCCCATCCGCCACGCCATCCCCCTCGCCCACCATCACGCCGACGAATACACCCGGCGTAACGCCAACACCATCTCCGGTTCCCGCCCGTGAGTTCACGTCAACGCCGGTTCCCCCGGCCAATCTTGTCCCCGCCAATCCCTTTGTCCCGCTGCAAGCGACAGATATCTACCCGCCAATGCGGGAAGGCAATGTGCTTGAAAGCGCCGTGAACATTATGAATCGTGGCGATTTCAACCTTGCGATTCCCACCTTTCGCGCCGAGCGTGAAACCCGCGATAGCTCAACTTTTTCGCCTAACGCCTTTTACTATGAGGCGTTGGCGCATGCTGAGTCTGGAAATTTTGCCGATGCGTTTGAAGTTTTGGACGCCGCCAACGAACTCATGACTGGCCGCACACCCAACAACGAACGCGCACTGATCCAGAGTGGCTATGCGCAGGTTTACTGGAAAGCCGCGCAGGAACGAATTGCTGGGGGCAGTATCACCGGGCAGACCATCGAAGATCTGATCAATGCCGTTGAGAACGCCGAAATCGCGGCCCTCAACGATCCCCGTTTAGCCGATCCCTATCTGGTATTGGCGCAAATTTCCGAAGCAGATCGCGGCTCATCACAACTAACGCTGCTGCTTCCCGAAGAAGACCGTCTACTTGCAGAATCACAGCTTGAGATGTTTGAAACGGATAGGCGCCTGCGCGATGCCATAGACATCCTTGATGAGGCGCTGCTGGTAGATCAACTGAGCAATAATACCCGCCTGCTCATCGAAAAAGGCAAGGTGGCCTTCGGGCGCGGCAACTTTGGCGAAGCCGGTTATCAAGCCTATCTCGCCCTATTTGTTGACCCCACCATCGAAGAGGCATATCGTCTGTCGATCCTGTCATCGCTTGCCCAAAACAAGCCCGGCGATGCGGTTATGCAGGCCAACACCTACACCTTCTATTATCCCGGCAGTTCTACAGCGTATCGTTTATTAGGCGATGCTCGTCTGGCTGAAGGCAACCCCGATCTCGCGCTCGTGGCATATTCACAGGCCGCGCAGGGTGGCACACCTTCAGAGCAGGCATCTGCGTTGCAGGCGCGCGCACAGTTATTGACCAGTATGGGCGATTACAGCGCCGCTCGCGAAGATCTAACTGCGGCGCTTAGGCTAGACAATCAGCCTGCGATACACGCCGCCCGCTTGGTCGCAGCGCTGAATGAAGGCCGCTATTCCATCGCGCAGGACGACATTGAAGCGCTGCGACGAGCCGACTTCCTACCAGAAAACACGCTCAACCTGCTTGAAGGGCGAGTTCTGATTGATGGCGCATACGGCAGCGCCAACGCGCCAGAATGCGACGACGATGCTACAGCCGCGTTCTCACGCGCACTCACTCTGCTCAATCCGTTGAGTCTGAGCGGCACCGCCGAAAACCGTGCGCTGGCGAATGAATACCTTGCCCGCGCGCACTACTGCCTTGGCGATCTGGATTCGGCTTACAATGCAATCTTACAAGCCATGAATGCGTCAGAAACTCCGGGCCGTCATTACTGGCGCGCGCGTATTGCTGAAGCACTCGGAAATAACTGGCAGGCCGCGCGTGATTATGAATGGCTGTTATCGTGGAGTGGCGTCGCCCCAATCACCATACCTGAAGATACTACGGCGCGGTTGGCGGAGCTTCCTGAGGCAACCCGTAGGCCGATTCCTGAGGCAGCGCCTGAGAGCGAAGGTTCGTGAGAAATTCGTGGATCACCGCATCGGGGTGGTGATAGCAGCGATCTGAATCAAACCGCTGGATATGGGATAAGCCATTGGCACGCATCAAGGCGTCGCGCGCGTCGTTGCTCGTTTGGGTATGCCATGGGCCGTCCACTTCCAGCATGCCCCAGCGCCCGCCCTCAAAAATCAGGAAATCTACTTCGCGGCTCTGTCGTCCTTTTTCGACATTCAATCGCGCTTTGGTCGGCGGCAGATACACAATGTTCGCATGTTCCAGCGCGCGGGCAATCCGCACCTCAGTTTTTGAACGAAAGACCATCCCCTTATAGGGAATCGAACGATAACTGCTTTCGCTCAACTGTGTACCTACATTCCCGCTGCTGCTGCTACGCGGGAGATGCTTTAAGGCATTGTTCACGCGATCAATGCCTTTATCCAGCCGCCGCACAATGAATTTCACGCTTTCAACCCGCTCGCGCTCAAGTACCACGTACAACAGCAAAATGCCGACAAAGAACGGCGTTAGCCTCGCCGCCCAGCCGGGAAGAATTCCGATAATATCCAGAATTGAGACACCAATACTGATCCCGGCTATCGCGCCCAATAGCAGGCTAACAATACGATCTCGCTGTGTTCCGTTCACAGATACATCACATCCGTTTACATAATCGTTGTAACTGTATTAACGCAATTTCAACCGCTGCGTTTATGCTAAGTTTACATGATAACGCTAGACAGCAATACGACAGCAGCCTAAACTATCTCAATCCTGTTCAAAGCGCGTACCCAGCGCCGCCGGGGGTTCGGATCGCAAAAAGTTGCGCGTCCACTTTTGCAATCGGCGCGGCATAATGCTCAACAGACGGTCAATAGCGCCGCTGCTCACCAGTATCAGCGTGGCAATCATCAGCATCCATGGCAGCATATTGAGCAGTACCAGCGGAATTTGAATATCCGGGCTGCGCTGAATGGCCGAAGCAAGCGCGCGTAGAATGGCGAAAAGGTACGCGCCAAGCACCACCCGGAAGGGATTCCATCCCCCAAAGATAACAATCGCCAGCGCGATCCAGCCTTCCCCACGCATCGCCGGCGGAGTTGCCCAGCCCGGCTTGATAGCCAGCGAGAAAGCTGCGCCGCCCAGCCCGACCAACGCCCCGCCAATGATCGTATAAACATAGCGCATGCGGTTCACATTTGTGCCGCGTGCAAATGCAGCCGCAGGGCGTTCGCCCACCGCCCGCAGCGCCAGCCCGCCGCGTGTATGATACATCCACCACCAGATCACAAAAATCAAAATGTAGCTGACGTATACAATTGCTGGCTGTTGAAACAATATCGGGCCAACCACCGGTACATCGGCCAGCAGCGGAATATTCAGCTTAGTCATCGGCGGCACGCGCTGTCCGGCCAGATCCTGCCCCAAAAACTGCGCAATATCCGCACACAGCAGCGTGAGCACGAAGCCAACCGCCACCATATCTTGACGCAGCTCAATATTCGCGGCCACCACAATCAAGGCGATGATCGCGCCAACCAGCATCGCCGCTGCACAGCCAACCAGTAGATTGCCGGAAGCCAGCGCCGCCGCAAAACCGGCCATCGCCGCAAGCTGTATGCTGCCATCCAGCGAAAGGTTAGTCACGCCTGAACGCTCGCTGATCGTCTCACCCAGCCCGGCGATCACTAATGGCGTTGCATTGGCAATGATGCTGTTCAGAATATTGATCAGTTCACTATTCACCGGAAGCTGCCTTTGAATCGGGTACGAGTGATTGAACATCATGTGGGGAAGCAGAAGGCGGCGCTAAAGCCTGGCGGCGCTCAAATAAACGCTGCCGCAGCCCGTTGAATAACAGCATAGACAGCACCAGAATGCCTTGCATCACCCCGGCCAACGAAGAATCTAGCTGTAAAGATACTCGCAATCGCGTGCTGCCCGAAAGAATGGCCGCGAAAATAAAAGCCACAATCGGCGTCCAGAGGGCGTTCATACCCGTCAGCAGCACCAATAGCAGCCCCAGAAAGCCAATGCCGCCAGACACGTTGGGACGCAGGCTGTCATAGGTGAACAGCACCCGATATGCGCCAGCCATGCCCGCCAGCATGCCGCAAGCCATCAAAGCCGTCAGGGTTGCGCGGGTTGTTGGTACGCCAAGCAGCAGCGCCGATTTTGCATTTTTGCCAGTCGCCTTCAACTGCAAGCCCCAGCGGGTACCTCGCAGCAGCAAATACACCGCGATGATGGCCCCAAACGTGAGAATCAAGGTGAACAAACTCACCGGAAATTGCGCGCTCATTGGATGCAGCAGCGCGTAATCCGAAAAAGGCTGCGTCGCCTGCGCGCTGCCGCCTTCAGGGGGCTGCCACGGCCCGGCAATTAGATAAATCGCATACACGCTGATGATGGCGTTCAGGCCAACACCGCCAAATATCTCATGCACCCCGAATCGTGTTTTTAGAATTCCGATCAGCAATCCCCACAGCGCCCCGCCAGCTATCGCCAGCAGTAGTTCTAGCGGAATCTGAATCTCGTTCGGCAAAACAAAAGTGCGCGCCGCCCAACTGGCTGCCAGCGCCCCGGCCATAATCTGCCCCTCAACACCGATATTCCATAATCCGGCGGTGAAGGTGATGATCAACCCCATGCTGCACAGCACCAGCGGAATCCAGAAATTGAATACCCCAGCAGTTGCCTCAGAATTCCGAAAGGCGCCTTGCCAGATAAGGCCAAAGACTGCAATCGGATTTTCGCCTACTAGCAGCACCAATACGGAAGTCGCCAGCAGGGACGCGCCAATCGAAAGCAGCACAAACAAAACACGGATAGTCTTAGGCTGACTCACGCCACTGCCCCTCCGATCAAGCGCCCAAGCTGGTCAATTGTCATCTCGGCAGTATTGGTAATTTCATAAGTTCGCCCCGCAAAACACACAATAATGCGGTCGCTGTAGGCCACTACCTCATCCAGATCGGGAGACGTGAACAAGATTGCCGCACCCTCTTTGCGGCGTGCTAGCAGTTGCTCCCAGATATAACGCGCCGAGTCTACATCCAGCCCGCGTGTAGGCTGTTCCAGAGCCAGTATGCTCGGCTGATCTGGCAGCAGCGCCATTAAAAACCGCTGCTGGTTACCCCCCGAAAGCTGCTGGATTTGCGATTCTGGTGTGCCGCGCACATAAAAACGCTCAATTTGACCTTCGGTTCGCCCACGCTGCGCCGCCCAATCTATGATCGCGCCGGTTTGCGTCAGCGCCAGATGTTCGGTCAGCGTCAGCCCTGAGATCAATCCTTCCTCCACACGCCCTGCGGAAGAAAATACCACCCCACTAGCGCGGAAAGCACGATGGTGTTTGCCGGTCAGGTCTTGCCCGTTCAGCAGAATATGCCCGGCAGATGGGCGAACCAGACCGGCACAGGCGCGCAGGATGAGTTCCTGCCCGCTGCCATCCAGCCCGGCAAAGCCGATCACTTCCCCATGTCGCACATCAAGCGTAAATTTTTCAACGGCGACTCGCTTATCACGTAAAGTCACTCCGCTAAAGCGCAAAGCCGTATCTCCAAGCGTCACCGGCTCACGGGCTTGCGGGGTTAGCGCCTGCCCGAACATCAGCTCCACCAGCTCGGTTGTCGTAGCCAGCATTTGCTTGCTGCCCACCAGCTTGCCGCCGCGCAGAACCACCACTTGATCGCACAGCGCGATCACATCTTCCAGTTTATGTGAAACGAGCAGCACAATCAGGCCATCTCGCGCCGCGAGATCGCGCAGTGCCGCAAACAAAATATCCTTCTGTTCAGAAGAAATTCCGGTCGTCGGCTCATCAAGAATCAGCGCCTTTATCCCTAGATTCAACAGCCGTATAATCTCAAGCTGCTGCCGTTGGCCGATACTCAAGCGCGACACCACCTGATCCGGATCGAGATCAAAGCCAAGCGAGTTCGCCTGCTCACGAATGCGCTTTGCTGCTTCTCGATTGCTAAGCCGCCTGCCCTGCACCTGACCATAGACAAAATTTTCAAGCACCGTGAATGGCGAAACATCCAGCGGATCTTGCTGCAGCATCCCAATTCCAGCTTCAATCGCCTTCAACGGATTTCCTGCGCGAAGCGGTGAGCCGTCAATCAAAATTTCGCCGGAGTCAGCAAGCTGATAGCCTGACAAAATCTTCATCAGCGTAGATTTACCGGCGCCATTTTCTCCGAGAATTCCGACGATCTGACCGCCCCTCAAAGTTAGGCTGACATCTTGATTGGCGCGAACTTTGCCAAAGGTCTTAGTGATATGTTGAAGTTCAAGATTCATGTTTCTGCAAACCCGGTCATTCGACTGATTGCGGGCTAAACGGTGTTTTGAATCCCTGATCCGCACCGCTCTAACTGCCGCGCAAAAGAAATAAAGAAGGGGTGCTTTTCACACCCCTTCAATTGCCCCGATCTTTCAATGGGCAATACCGTTACTCACTCGCACCTACCATGCCATCCAACAACTGCGGCAGATACCACACATCTAGAATTTCAACTAACTGTCCTTGAGCCGCTAGCTCAGTACCATCCTGTAGGCTCAACGGGCCAGACCATAGCGCGAAACTATCCGGCACAAATGGGTTGGTTGCGTAACTAGCCAGATCAGCAATGAACTGGTTCAGCGCGTCAGCATTTTCGCCAAGCGCATCGCCCGACAAAAAGCCGACGGCGGAGGTATCTGGATTGTTGATGTCTGACCAGTCCGGTTCCTGCCAATCCCACGAGGGCATCCATTCACCTGACTGAACGGATTGAACAATACGTACATAGTCCGGCCCCCAGTTAAAGAAAGGTACCCCGAGGCAGACTTCCGGGCCTTGTGCGCAAGCCTCACGATAGTCATAAGGAACCGCGAACACGTTCTCGCCGTTCGCCGCCCGCTGCGCTGCAATCTGAATGACTTCAGGCGTATCAATTCCCGAAATAACTACGTCCGCGCCGCTGTCAAAGAAAGTATTGGTTTCTGCTGTGGGATCCAGCGTTACGCCGGGGATATTGAACCAGAAGCCAATCCATGTTACCGTGAAGGTCAAATCTTCCGGGTTGCCGCCATCTAGTTCGTAGCAATAGCGCGCACCCAGATAAGCTGATGCGGCAAGACGGCGGGTTTCCCCGTTGATGAGCGGGCCAAGATAACCAATATTGCCCGTTTCTGTGGCTAGACCAGCGGCACAACCCGCAACGAGCTTCATCCACTCAATCTGTCCCATCACATTGCCAACATTCGGCGGCGCTTCGCCGGTGAGTACGTCATCGCCAGAAACATTGATGAAGGTCACATCCGGAAATGCTGCCGCAACGCCAGCGGTATCTTCTTCAAATGCGTCCGAAGTTGTGAAAACAATTTGTGCGCCTTCGTCAACCATATTCTGTACCACATCGTGCATTGTGGTTTCCGGGGCATCCGCAGAGTTCAAACTAGGGAAGAACACCATGCGCGTTCCGGGAATGCTTGCTTCGACATAATGCCCTGCTTCAAAATGCGCTTGACTCCAGCCATGATCACTTTCCGGGCCAACGAGAATAACGCCAAAAACAAACTCTTCCTGCGCAGCCAATGGTGTCACAGCCAGCAGCAAGAGTACGAAAACGGTCATGCACAAAATCAATCTGCGGATCATTTTGCCTCCAGCATTGGGTAGATGGACAATTGTGAGTTTAGCGCAAGATTAACCCCTCACAAAATTACGAAACAACATCTTAACGCAATGTATTTACGGTTTGATTCTCGTTATGCCTAGCTCAAGGATGTACAGGCTCAAAATGTGGTATTCTTTCGATTAGTTTTCCTGAATACTTATGCACTTGTGAAGGCAGGCGAATGTCAGAGATTAGTTTGAGAGAGTATCTTTCAGATCTCGACCGGCTTCTAAATCAACACGCCGCAGATGACGTCATCCTGCATAGCCGCCATATTCTTCAGTATTACCCCAAGATTGTTGACGCTTATCGTTTTCTGGGGCGCGCACTAATTCTCAATGGACGCTGGGATGAGGCCGAAGCTGCACTGCGCCGAGTCATCGCCGTAATCCCTGATGATTATCACGCGCACGTTGGCCTCAGCGAAATTTATGATCGCAATCGCCGCGGCGCTGAAGCCATCTGGCATCTTGAGCGCGCATTAGAACAGAACCCGAATCAATCTGAATTGATTACCGCGCTGCGCTCGCTCTATAAACGCTATCGCAATATTGATCAGGCCAAAGTGCCGATGACCGCCGGAGCAGTTGCCCGGCAGGCGATGGCGAATCAATCCTATGAACAGGCCATCGAAACTTTACGCAGCGCGCTAGTGCGCCACAAAGATCGCATCGACCTACGTTTATTGCTGGCCGAAAGCCTATGGGCAGGCAGCGATCCCGTCGAATCTGCGGAAGCGGCAATGGATGTACTGGAGTCACTGCCAGACTGCCTTTCAGCCAACGCCATCATGACCCGTCTCTGGCTTCAGGAAGGCCGTTCATCAGATGCACAACGCTACCTGAATCGGGTTGAGGCAGTAGCCCCTTATCTTGCAGTTGAAATAGCCACTAACCGCCCTGTAGATGATGACGCCTTCCACATCGAAAAACTGGATGTGAAGCGATCAGCTCAGGCG
>DAOTUZ010000135.1:0-11457 GCA_034437295.1 Anaerolineae bacterium
GGGCTGTGTATCGTGATGCTGGGGGTGCTGGCGGCGATATTCTTCGTGTTTGCGCGCTTTGCGGGAAAAGATATCACGTCGTTTTTTGTGGAGCTGCTGCGCGGCGATAGAGAGTCTGCTGCCGCCCCTCCGCCCCCTCCCGCCATTAAGCCTGATTTCAAGGCGAGCAGCGCACCGACAGATTTTGATGTGCTGGTCAACCAGAAGATGATGCAGCAGGGGCAGCCGCCTGCTTTCAACGCGCAAACGCCACTTCCCGGCCAGACACCGGCTAACACGCCGCCATCCTTCAGCGGCTACCCTGCGCCGGGCGGAAGCGGCCCCATGCCGGCGGGTTCAGCGGCGGCCAAACTTGATCCGATGGAAAAGCCGGTTTTCGATGAGCCGGATGATCCGTTTTCGCAATCTTACCCGCAGTCGCCGGGGGCGCCGCCACATCCGGGAAATGCCGGAGCCGGGGATATATTCGGTGATCTGGGCGAAGATATGGGCTTTTAGGCGGCGAGACAGACCCTTCCCCGTGATGTGGGGGAGGGTCTGATCTTCGCGTTTGGGTTAGATTATGAGGCGGTGGTTTCGCTGGCGTTCAGGCTGGCTAACTCTTGATCAATGGCATTGATGAAGGCGTCAATTGGCTGCGCGCCAACCAAGATGCGGCCATTGATGAAGAAGGTGGGCGTGCCGGTCATGGGCGTGGATGATCCGTCCTCATAATCGGCCATTACTTCCTGCAAATGCACCTGATCGTCAAGGCAGGTGGTGAAGGTTTCCAGATCCAGCTCAAGATCGGCAGCGTACTCGATAAACCGCTCGCGGGTGAGCACTTGATCCACGTATATGCGGTCATGGAAAGGCCAGAAGGCGCCCTGATCATCGGCACATTCAGCGGCTAGCGCGGCGGTGAGCGAATCAGGGGAGAGGATGGGATAATCGCGGTAGACGAAACGAATTTGCCCTTCATAGCGTTCCAGCAGGGGGGTCAGGGTTTGTTCATGGAAACGCTTGCAATAGCCGCAGCGGAAATCGGCAAACTCGATCATGACGATGGGCGCGTCTTCGGGGCCAATTGAGGGGTTATCGGCAGGTACGACATCATAGCGGGTGTCTGGATCAAGCGTTGGCCGGGGCGTGGGGCCAGCGGCAACGCTGGTGGGAACTGAGGCGGCGAAGGTGGAGACGGCGGCGCTGAGCAGGGCTTCATTTTCGGCCTGATTGTTTGCGGAAAACCGGTCATAGCCGAGAAAGCCGACCAGCAGGCCGATCACGAAGAAAGACAGGCCGATCAACACATAGTTGATGGTTGAGCGTTTGATATGAACCAGCTCATCTTCGACAGAATAATCTTGCAGGGGCGCCTCATTTTCCGCGGGGGTGATGGGTGATGTGGGTGTATCGGTCAACGTAGATCCATTTCAAAACTCAATGACAATATAGGTTGATCATACCATATTCACCCGAACAATTTCTGAGTTTTCAGATAGAGTTTTGGCGGCGGGAAAGCGCGGCGGCTTGTGGGGTTGAAGCGAAGAAATTCACGTTTACGCGGACGCCTCTACAAGCCCGTTTTTATTTAGGCGAGAGGCGAAGAATATAAACGAAAGGTTAGTAATCTATAAGAGCCTAAGTTATGCGGGCGGGGAATTCGTGTAGAATGAAGATTACATCTATTACAAGCGCGGGGTGTTTGCCTTTGTCAGCTTTGCTGGACGGCCTGATCGTGAAGGATCAAAGCGGTTTCTTCGTGGTGGAAACTGCCGAGGGTGCGCGCTATACCTGCCGCCTGCGAGGGCGCTTGATGGAAGAGGCTCAAAGCAGCGATATTGCGGCTATCGGGGATCGGGTTCGTTTCAGCCTGAATGATGATGGCACCGGCTCAATTGAAGAAATTGAGGAACGCGGCAGCGTGATTTCGCGGGCGCTGCGAACCGCGGGGGTTCGCGGGGCAGGCTCGCCGGAGCGCGAGGCGGTGATCATCGCCAATGCGGATCAAGCCCTGTTCGTGTTTGCAGCCGCGCAGCCAGACCCTAACCCGCGGATGATTGATCGCTTCATCGTGATGGGTGAAAAGGGCGGTCTCGATATTTTTCTTGTGATTAACAAAACTGATCTTGAAAAAAAGCATGACGCACACGGGCTGATGGCGGTTTATGAGCGCATTGGCTATACGGTGCTGTATACCAGCGCGGTTGAGGGCGAGGGGTTGGATGCGCTGCGGGACTGCCTGCGCGATAAAATTTCGGTGTTTACGGGGCCTTCCGGCGTGGGAAAAACCAGCCTTCTGAACCGAGTACAGGAAGGGCTTGGGCGGGCGGTCAAGGGCGTAAGCCGCTATCATTTAGAGGGACAGCATACGACTCGCGATAGCGAATTGGTCAAACTGGCATTTGGCGGCTATCTGGCGGATACGCCGGGCATGCGCAACCTGAGCATTTGGGATGTGGAGCCGGAAGAACTGGACGGCTATTTCCGCGAGATAGCGGCTATCGTGCGGGACTGCCGTTTTGCCGACTGTACGCATCGCAGCGAGCCGGGCTGTGCTGTACGCGCGGCGGTGGAAGCTGGCGAAATTGCCAGATCACGTTATAACAGCTATCTGGCGCTGCGAGAGGAAATCGAAGCAGCATACGCTCTGTAGAGGAGATGCCGTTGTCCACATCGCTGGTCGGGCGTAAGCTCGGCAAATACATGATTGTTGAAATGGTTGGCAGGGGCGGCATGGCGACGGTTTATAAGGGCTTGCAGCCTGAAGTAGATCGCTTTGTCGCTATCAAGGTACTGCCCCCTCACCCCGGACAGGACAGCGCCAATATCGAGCGTTTTCGCCAAGAAGCGCGCACTATCGCCCGCTTGCAGCACCCGCACATTGTGCCGCTGTACGATTATGGCAGCGAAGGCGACATTTTATTTCTGGTCACCCCGTTCATTGATGGCGGCACGCTGAATGAGCGTATCCGCCGAGGCGCCCTACCCACCGGGGAAGTGGAGCGCCTGATCACGCAGGTTGGCGGGGCGCTGGATTACGCGCACCGGCAAGGCGTGGTGCATCGAGATATCAAGCCGGATAACATCCTGATTGACCGCGAAGGCCACGCGCTGCTAGGCGATTTTGGCATCGCAAAAATGCTGGAAACCACCACGCCGGGCATCACCGGCACAGGGGGATTGATCGGCACGCCGGCCTATATGTCGCCAGAACAGGCGCAGGGATTACCGGTAGACGGGCGCTCGGATATTTACTCGCTGGGCGTGGTCGTCTTTGAAATGCTCACTGGCCGGCAGCCTTATCGCGATGAAACGGCGATGCAGGTGGTCATGAAGCATATCAACGCGCCGCCGCCTACTTTGAGCGAAGTCGCTGAAAATGCCTCACCGGAAATGGATGAAGTGCTGCGGACGGGGATGGCGAAAAAGCCAGACAGCCGTTACGAAACCGCGGCGGATTTTGTGGCGGCCTTTCATGCCGCCGCCGTGGGGCAAGAGCCGCTCAAAACGATTGCGCTTAGCCCTGAACAGGCGGCGGTGGTGTTGGCTTCCAAAAGCACGCCCTCACCCAAGCCAACCGCGGCGCTGCCGGGAATGACGGATCATGATTCTACGTTTCCACAGTCTGCAACGCCGACCCCTTCACAAACGATTGTGGTGAAGCAGGGCGGGCTAAGCAACCCGCTGGTGCTGCTGGGCGGCTTTGCGATCATTGCGGTGCTGGTGGTGGTGGTCACGCAGATTCTGAGTCAGCCTCAAAACAGCGTAACGGAGACGCCGGCGGTTGCAACCAGCGTTCAGGCAGGGGTGACGGCCACGCGGCCGCCATTTACCCCACGGGCTACCGCCCGGCCTTCTTCGGGGAATGCCTTCTTCAGCAGCAGCAACGCGCCGGGCGACAGCGTAAATTTACGGGTCGATAACCTCCCTGCGCCTAGAGACAACCAGCGGTTAATGGCGTGGCTGGTCAATTCAGAAACGGGCGCTACAACCTCTTTAGGCACGCTTTCCCGCGATCCGCTGGGCAGCGCCCTGCTGACACACGCGGATGCCGACGGCGTATTTTTGCCGGGCGCGTTCAACGTCATTTTAGTGACGATGGAAGACAGGCAAAGCACCCTGCCAGAAGGCCGGATCGTTTACAGCGGCCATGTGCCGGAACAGGTGAACAACGCGCTGGAGGCGCTGTTGATCAACACGTCAATTCCCGCAGGTGATGATAAGCCGGCCTATGAAGGCAGCCTGCTGAGCGGGGTGCTGGCGGAGGCGCAGATCGCCCGAAATCATGCCGGGCTGGCTGCCGGAGCAACTTCTGCCGGTTCCATGCACACGCATAACGAACATACGATCAATATTTTGAACGGCACGAACATTGACTATAACGGGAATGGCAGCGGCGATAACCCGGGGCGCGGCTACGGGCTGGCCTTCTTCCTTGACCGGATCAACATGGCGCTGAATGAGGCGATTACCGCGCCGGATGCGGATTCGATGCTTCAGGGGCAAATTGAGCTGATCCGCGTGTGCATCAATAACGCGACTCAATGGCGGAATCGGGTGATCGATCTGGAGATGCAATTTCTAAGGGCGGAGTCTCTGGATGGCCTGCAAGCCGATCTTGCGCTTTCTACGGAGCTTTCCAATTTTCTCGTTTCTGGCAACGATCTGAATGACAGCGGGGTGATTGAGCCATTTGAGGGCGAATGTGGCCTAGAGCAGATTGCCGAATACGGGATCGCGGTGGGGAATATGGCGCTGCGCAATGAAGCGATCACTTTGCCGGAGCTGACGCTTGCGGAAATGGGCGCGGCGGAGGTAGCGGCGACGACTGCCCCACCCGCGCCTTACTATCCAAGCACCGGAAATTGAGGGATTAAAATCCTGAACCTCACCCCTCAATCCCCTCTCCGCGCACAGAGGGGAAGGAAGAAAGAAGAATGGGCGTGAGGGATGGTCAAGTGAATATTCAAAAAACGGACAACGCATGCGTTGTCCCTACGGGGGATTTGAGGGGGGATCTTCCCTTCTGCGAACATCACTCTACAAAAGCAACCTCACCCCTCAATCCCTTCTCCGCGCACAGAGGGGAAGGAAGAAAGAAGAATGGGCGTGAGGGATGGTCAGAATTGCCGGGGGTTGAAGCCAACCCGCTAACAGGTATGTTTAATGCGTAAAGAGTCCTTTTCGCTGTTCATGCTATCTGCATTGTCGATTTTGCTGGCGGCCTGCGCGGGCGCGGGTGGGCCGACGCCAAACCCGAATGTGCGTAATTTACGCCCTACGTTGGAAGCGCCAGCTTATAGGCAAAGCGCGACGCTGATCACGCCTGAAAATATCGCGTCGGCGCAGTTGTTGGGGCGGCTGGATCAGCCAGAGCTACCAAGCACGCTGTTTGCGCATACGGTTTCCCCGGATGGCACGCGGCTGGTGGGGCTGAACAATGAGGAAATTCTGGCGTGGGATTTGCTGACCGGCGAGTTAGTCTTTCATACTGCGCGGCTGGATGCGGTAAACGCCTTCTACTCGCCGGACAAGACCGAGATTTATACCGTCACCGCGGCGGGGCAGGTGGTGATTTATGATGCCGACAGCGGCGCGGAGCGCGGCGCGATGCAGGTGCATGAGCACTATAACAACGTGCTGGCTTACGAGCCGTTTACGGGGCGCGCGGCTTTTGCGGGAGACAATGGCGCAATTCGGGTGTGGGATTTGCTGGAACGGCGGGCGCTGGTAGAGATCAATGCCCATTCTGGCGGCATCACCACGCTGGCATTTTCGGAAGATGGGGCGCGGCTGGCGAGCGCGGGGCGAGATGATCGGGCGCGGCTATGGGACTGGCAGGAACGGACTCTGCTTGGCGAATTGAACCTTGAGAACTTGCCGGTTCAGCGGATGCAGTTTTCGCCTGACGGCGCGCAGGTGGCGCTTGGCAGCCAGAGCGATGTGCGCCTGTGGTCAACGGTAGATGCTTCGCTTACGCGGCGGCTGGTTGCGCCTGCTGGCGGCGCGGGGCAGGTGCTGTATTCGCCGTCAGGGCGCTATCTGGCGGCGGGCAGCGCGGCGGGTGGTTTACAGGTATGGAATCCGGTTTCGACGGTGGAGATTGGCTTATTGCCTTTGACCGGGGCGCGGCTTTCCGCAGATTTTGCGCCTGAAGGCGATCTGCTGGTGGCCTCCACGCTTGGAGAAGGCGCGGCGGTGTTCAACCTGCCGGGCGCAGAAAACGGGCAAATTCCGCGGGGCGAACTTTCCCTGCCGGGCAGCACTATCTTTGCGGTAGAGTGGACAGACGACAGCCGCTTGATTTTGCTGTTTGATGCGGGCGGGCAGGTGTACGTGATGGGGGTGGGGGAAGGGTAGGCGCTGGTTCAGGGTTTTGTGAAGGGAATCTGCGTGAAGCGGCGGGCTATGCCAACGCGCCCTCAATTACTTGAACCGCCGCAGCTACGCCGTTTTCCTGATTTAACTTCTCGGCCAGCGCCAGCGCGTTCGCTTTCATGGGCGGGTCTGTCGTGATCTGGTGGATGGCCGCCGCGAGATTTTCGATATTCAGCTTGTGCCGCCGGATCGGCTTGCCGCCAACGCCTAATTCGTGAATGCGCCGCCCCCAAAACGGTTGATCGGCCATGTGGGCTACGACGCTGGAAGGCACGCCGGAATAGAGGGCGGCGGCGGTGGTGCCAGCCCCGCCATGATGGATGATGCCGGCCATGCGTGGAAAGAGCCAGTCATGGGGCGCGAAATCCAGCACGAAAACATCTTCCGGCACGCCCGCGCTTTGCAGACCCGCCCACCCACTGTGAATGATGCCCCGCCGCCCCGCACGCTGAAGCGCCGCGATCATGATCTCCGTTGTGGCTTCGGGGTTTTTGTTGGACATACTGCCGAAACCAATATAGACCGGCGGCTCGCCTGCATTTAGAAAATCACGCAAAGCATCCGAGGGCTGCCAATCAGGCGGTGAGGCTATCCAGTAACCGGTGACGTGAAGCTGCTCGCCCCAATCGGCTGGATGGGGCATGACGAGGGGGCTGACCCCGTAAAGCACGGTGGTATTGTGATTCAGTTCATGCATGTACTGGCGGAATGTTTGCGCGTTGAGGCCGAGCGACTCGCGGAAGCGGTTGACCATTTCTTTGAAAACCCAGTGGGTGAAATACTGGGCCAAGCTACCAGCGATGCGGTTCAAGAAGATAGTCGCGGCGGGGATCATGGGGATCATGGTGGCCGCCGGATTCGCGGTTGGGTTCAGTGGGGCGAACAGCGCGAGGATGTGTTTCTGCCCGGATTTTTCAGCGACTGCCTGCGCGATGCCAAACGAGGTGAGGCCGCTGACGATCAGATCGGCGCCGGCAACCGCCGCCAGCAGATCATCGGAAAAGGACGCGCCGACAGTGTTGATCATGCGGCGCATGTTGCGGCCTTCCTCCATGGAACTGCGGCTTTCTTCGATCCATGCTTTGCCGGCGTCGCTGTTCATCAGGGCGCGCATATCGGTTTGGATGCGCGCATAAGGGATACCGGCAGCTTCTATCATGATTTGAAAATCAGAAGCGGCGGCGATAGAGACGCTGTGGCCGGCGGATTGCAGCCCTTTTGCGAGGGCAAGCAGCGGTTGTACATCGCCGCGTGTGCCGAAGCCGATCAAGGCGATGTTCATTGAGCGCATCAATTTGCTCATTTTTACCCGCGAAAAGCCTTATGCTGGCGATTTGACGAACAGCGTGAAGAGCGCATACAGCGAAAGCCCGGCCACGAAGAACAGCGCCGCTAAATTTGGCTCGCCGTCACGGTTGGCTTCAGGGATGATGCTTTGGGTTACGGTGGTGATCAGGAAACCAGAGGCGACAGCAATCAGAATCAGCCGAAGGTCGAGCGATTGATTGCGGAATACCAGAAACCCAACCAGCGCGCCGCCCATGAGGGCAGCAGTAAATATGAGCATCAGGATACGCCGGAAGCGTAACGACTGCCCGCTGCGTTTCGCCATAGCGATGGTCACGAGAGCCAGCGGCGCGGTGCTGATGGCGATACTGAGCGCCAGCACGATCCCGGTACCCAGTGTTAGGCTGGAACCAAGCCCGATGACCACGCCATCAATCAACATATCTACGATGATGCCGATGTAAAGCGCCGTCGAAACGACTGTAATTTCCGCAGATTGGGCTGCCTGCTTCCGGGAAGCCATATAATCCATGAATACGAAACACGCGCCACCGATGAAAAAGCCGATGATGACCAGTGTTGAAGCGTCAGAGCGTACCGCTGGCGGCATCAGGCTGAAAGCGACCAGCGCCGTAAGCACGCCCGCCGCAAATTGCAAAGCGCGGCTGATGATACGATTAGGAACATCTATTTTTTCAGCGGCGACAGCCCCCAAGACGGTCAGAAATGCCGCAATCCCGCTGATGACGATGACGAGTACAAAATCGCTCATAAAACACCTGAAAGATGATCATGCTTGCTGGATGACTGCTTTCATCATCAGAGGCGATCACATGGATCGCCTCTGATGACGGTTTGTGATCTCGCCGCTCACCACAATCATAGATCGAGGTGAGCGGGATTGATTCTCGGCGGACGCGACATGCCGCATCCCTACAAATGCGCCTTTACCCGCTGACCGGATAGCCGGGGCCAAGCGGGATATTCAGCACAAACCAGATAATGAAGAGGATGATCCATGCCACCGCGATGATCACGGTATAGGGGATCATCAGGGCGATGATGGTACCGATGCCCGCATCTTTTTGATACCGTTGGGCGACGGTGATCATGAACGGCAGATAGACCATGAGCGGCGTGACCACATTCAGCGGCGAGTCGCCCACGCGGTAAGCTGCCAGCACGGTTTGCGGGGTCACACCGAGACGGATGAAGAGCGGCACGAAGATTGGCGCGAAGATGGCCCATTTCGGCAGCGAACCGGGAATAATCACGTCCAGCAGCATGATCACGATGATCATACCGAGCATCAAGGGCAGCGCGCCAAAGCCGGACTGTTCTAAGAGTTCGGCCAGCACGATGGCGATCACGCTAGGCATATTGCTGTAGTTGAAATAAGCGATGAACTGGCTGATCATGAGCAGCATAAAGACCAGACCGGCGAGGCTGGCGAAGGTTTTGGTGACGGCCTTGATCACGTCGTTGCTGCTGCTGATGGTCTTAGCGCCGATGCCGTAAGCGATACCGGCGATCAGGAAGATCAGGGTGATGATGAAGATCAGGCTGTCCATGAACGGGGTTGCGCCTAAAATTTCGCCGGTCTCTGGATGGCGCAGTGGCGCGCCTTCGGGGGCGGTGAGCAGCACAATTAAGCCGATGAAGCCCAAGGTGGCGAGACCTGCGTATTTCAACCCGCGGCCTTCACCCGCTGGCACTTCTGCTTCCTGTATCTCGCCTTCGCCGCCTTCAGGGACATACTTGCCCAAACGGGGTTCAACGATACGGTCGGTGATCAGCGCGGCAACCACGCTGATGATGAAGGCTGAAGCTACAGAGAAGAAGAAGTTTGAGAGGACGGTTATCGGCTGGCCGCCTGCCAGCGCAATGGCTTCGTTGGTCACTTCGGTGAGCATGGCGTCCAGCGGGGCAATCAGCAGGTTGACGGCGAAGATTGCGCCGACGCCGCCGTAAGCTGCGGCCAGACCGACCAGTGGATGCCGTTTGACGCTTAAGAAGGCTGCCGCGCCTAAAGGCACGAGGATGAGATAGCCCGCGTCTGTCGCCACGCTGGAAAGCACGCCGACGAAGATGATGATGAACGAGAGCATCCCCCGCGGCGAAACCGCCACGAGTTTGCGAATGAGCGCGGCCATGAGGCCGGTTTCTTCGGCTACGCCCGCGCCGATCATGGCGACAAAGACCACCGCCACGACGCTGAAGCCGGCGAAATTGGGCAGGAACGAGGTGAAGATGAAGCGAATGCCTTCGGTGGTTAGCAGGCTGTTGATGGTGATGGTGGTTTCCTGTATCTCATACTCAACATCACCCTGTGAGGAAAGCCCATCAAGGGAATATGATGCCGTATCTTCATAAAGATTTGGCGTCACTTCAACCGGCACTGGCACTGCAATTTCTTCGGTAACGCTGACACCTGCTAGATACAGGATGTGTGAAAGGATGACGACGCCGATGATCAGGTACAGGAACATCAGCACCGGATGCGGCACTTTGTTCCCGACTTTTTCGATACCCCCTAAAAGGCGCTGCATGAGACCTTGCTTCTCATTCGGCGCTGCGCTTGCGGTCATATCTTCGCCTCTCAATCAGATTAGAAAAACCCGATAATGATAAAGCCCGTTAATTTGCGGTCAGGCCCCGCAGATACTCCACTAACAAACGCACGCCAACGCCCGTTCCGCGTGCCGATTCATACGGCTTTGAGGGGCTGGCTGCCCATGCTGTACCCGCAATATCGAGATGGGCGAATGGATAATCGCCCACGAAGGCGGCAAGGAATGTCGCCGCAGTGATTGAACCGGCGGGGCGGCCAGCCATATTTTTCAGGTCGGCAACCTCACTCTTGACCATTTGATGATATTCATCCCACATCGGAAGCGCCCATACCCGCTCGCCGGTAACTTCGCCGGCATGGCTGAGCCGATCTATCAGCGCCTGATCGGTACCCATCAGGCCAGTAGTACGCATGCCCAGAGCGATGATGATTGCGCCGGTGAGCGTAGAGGCTTCGATGATAGCGGCAGGATTATAACGCTGCGCGTAAAAAAGCGCGTCAGAAAGGATGATGCGGCCTTCGGCGTCGGTGTTCAGCACTTCAACGGTCTTGCCGCTGAGGGTGGTTACGATATCGCCGGGGCGATAGGAGTCGCCGCTGGGCATGTTTTCGGCTGAGGCAACCAGCCCGACGACGTGCAGCGGCAGGTTAAGCTCGGCCACGACTTGCATTGCGCCGAAAACGGCGGCAGAACCGGCCATATCTGATTGCATGGTTTCCATAGCATCGGCAGGCTTCAGCGAAAGGCCGCCAGAGTCAAAGGTTAGGCCTTTGCCGACCAGACAGATGGTAGGTTTGCCGTCGCCCGCCTGGCCGTGTTCCATGATCATGAAACTGGGTTCGTTCGCTGAGCCTTTGCCTACGGCTAAAATGCCGCCGAAGCCCTGTTCGGTGAGCTGCGCCTTATTGAAAACGGTCACCTTCAGGCCGGCGCGTTTGCCAAGCGCCAGCGCTTCAGCGCCCAATTTTTCAGGGGTCAGCGCATAGCCGGGGCTGTTGACAAGATTGCGGGCATAAGTGACGCCGCGCCCGATGACCAGCCCGACGGCAGCGCCCCCACTGATCGTTTGCGCATTCTCTGGTTGGGCGAAAACTGTTGCCTTCTTCACTTCAAACGTCACCCAGACGTTTAAACTGTTGCCTTCTTCACTTCAAACGTCTGGGTGTTGTTCAGGCCGGTGCGGTAGCGCCAGAAACGATATGCGCCCATTTCCATGCCTTCGGCAAAGGCGCTCGCC
>DAOTUZ010000136.1:0-21725 GCA_034437295.1 Anaerolineae bacterium
GGTGCTGATCCGCGCCCTATTAAAAAATGAACGGTACTGCTGGCATTTGCTTTGCGTTGAAAGCGCGTGAAGCAAATGCCAGAATCACTCAAGCGCCTTCAAAATTTGCTCGATATGATTGATGTCATGCAGGCACACATTATAGGCGATGTCATATACGTTCATCTCGCCGCTTTCAGGATGGATGCTCTTACGCAGCCATTGTTCTGCTTCCAGTGATCGCAGTAGGTCAATTAACTCGCTACGCCGTTCGGTAAACCACAGCAGCACCTCATCTGGCTTGCGGAAAGCATAACCTTCCGATTCAAAACGTGCCAGCGGATCGTATGTGGTCATTTTCGGGCGGTCTTCGGTCACGGCGCGGCGGATGCGTTCAGCATAGAGTCCGTCCCAATCGGCAAGGTGGCTGATAATTTCCACAATATTCCAGCCGTTATCGCCATCTCGAAGCTGTAACATCTGCTTGTGGCTCAGCTTTTCTATGGTGGAGCGCAGGATATGCATATTTTGCCCCAGCGTGCGGATACATTTTTCAGGGGTGAATACAATGGCTGAAAACACGTCGGTTTCTCCTCAAGATAGAGTCGTGGTTTGCGCGATGATATATATCAGACGATGCTTAGATGCAATTCTTATAGTTCGATTATATGCTTGGGGTATTTCCTAATCGAGGTGTTTAATAATGAATTTTGATCGGTATACAACCAAAGCGCAGGAAGCAGTGGCGCGCTCGCAAACGCTGGCGCTGGAGTATGGTCACTCGCAAATTGAGCCAGTGCATCTGGCTGTTGCGCTGAATGAGCAAAAAGCCGGAGTGGTGCCAGAGGTTATCGCCAAAATTGGCGCGCGCCCCGCAGTAGTTTTATCTGACCTAATGGCGATGCTGGAGAACAAGCCGCGTGTGTCCGGCAGCAATGCGCAGCCAACCATCAGCCGCCCGCTGCTGGATATCTTCAACCGTGCCGAAAAACAAGCGGCGCAGATGAAAGATGAATATGTGTCTACCGAACACCTGCTGATTGCGCTGACCGAAGATCAAAGCCTTGAACCGCTGCTGAAGCGGCACGGCGTGACCAGAGACGCAATTTTACAGGCATTGACCACGATTCGCGGTGGGCAGCGTGTGACCACCCAAGACCCTGAAGGCACTTATCAGGCGCTGGAAAAATACGGGCGCGATCTGACCGCGATGGCGCGGCAGGGCAAGCTCGATCCGGTGATCGGGCGTGAAGAAGTGATTCGCCGCGTGGTACAGGTCTTAAGCCGCCGTACCAAGAATAATCCGGTGCTGATCGGTCAAGCGGGCGTGGGCAAGACCGCCGTTGTGGAAGGGCTGGCGCAGCGCATCATCAAAGGCGACGTTCCCGAAAGCCTGCGCGATAAGGTGGTGATCGCGCTGGATATGGGCAGCCTTGTCGCCGGCGCGAAGTTTCGCGGTGAATTTGAGGAACGCCTGAAAGCGGTGCTGAAAGAAGTTGCCGATAGCAACGGCGGGGTGATCCTGTTTCTAGACGAACTCCACACCATTGTTGGCGCTGGCGCAGCCGAAGGCGCAATGGATGCCAGCAACTTGCTCAAGCCGATGCTGGCACGCGGCGAACTGCGAGCCATCGGCGCAACCACGCTAGACGAGTACCGCAAGTACATCGAGAAAGACTCGGCGCTAGAACGCCGTTTTCAGCCCGTATATGTGGAAGAGCCAAGCATCGAAGACACCATCAGCATTTTGCGCGGCTTGAAAGAACGCTATGAAGTGCATCACGGCGTGCGGATTCAGGACAGCGCGGTGATCGCCGCCGCCACCATGAGCGCGCGTTATATTCCTGATCGTCAGCTTCCCGATAAGGCGATTGACCTGATTGATGAAGCGGCGGCCCGCCTGAAGATGGAAATTGATAGCAAGCCGCAGGTGCTGGATAACGTCGAGCGCGAAATTATGCAGCTTGAAATCGAGCGTGAGGCGCTCAAGAAAGAGCGTGACGAAGCCTCGATGATCCGGCTGGATGATATTGAAGAAGAACTGGCAAACCTGCGTGAACAGTCTGACGCGCTAACCGCCCGTTGGCAGACGGAAAAGGGTGGTATTGAAGCCATCCGCGATATTAAAACGCGCATTGATGAGGCCAAGATTGAACTCGAACAGGCCGAACGTAACGCCAATTTAGAGACAGCCGCCCGTATCCGCTACGGCACGCTGCCCGATCTGGAGCAGGAATTGAAGCGCGCGGATGCCGAACTGAGCAATCTGCGCGCCAGCGGCTTGAGCATGCTGCATGAAGAAGTAGATGCCGATATGATCGGGCAGGTGGTTTCCCGCTGGACGGGCATCCCCGTGACCAAACTGCTGGAAGGCGAACAGCAAAAACTGCTGCACATGGAAGATCGCCTGCATGACCGCGTGATCGGTCAGGATGATGCGGTGCGCGCGGTTTCGGCGGCGGTGCGGCGTTCACGTGCTGGCTTACAAGACCCGAATCGCCCTGTCGGCGTATTCCTGTTCCTTGGGCCAACCGGCGTCGGTAAAACCGAGCTGGCGAAGGCGCTGGCGGAATTTCTGTTTGACGATGAAAACGCAATGGTGCGGATAGATATGAGCGAATACGGCGAGCGCCACAGCGTCGCCCGCTTGATCGGCGCGCCGCCGGGTTACGTGGGCTATGAAGAAGGCGGACAGCTCACTGAAGCGGTGCGCCGCCGCCCCTATGGCGTGGTGCTGCTGGATGAAGTTGAAAAAGCGCATCCCGAAGTCTTTAACGTGTTTCTACAAGTGTTTGATGATGGCCGCCTCACCGATGGGCAGGGGCGTGTGGTGGATTTCAAGAACACCATGATCATTATGACCAGCAACGTAGGCAGCCCGATCATCAAGGAACGCGCGGCCAGCGGCAGTTTTGACAAAGTGACGACGCGCAAAGAGATCATGCGCGAGTTGGATCAGCAGTTCCGGCCGGAATTTCTAAACCGGTTGGATGATATCATCCTGTTCACGCCGCTCACCCGCGGAGACATGACCCATATCGTAGATATTCAAATCAAGCGGCTTCAACGCCTGCTGGCAGATCGCCGTATGACACTGGAACTGACTGAAGAGGCTAAGCGTGTGCTGGGCGATGCCGGCTACGATCCTGTGTTTGGAGCGCGCCCGCTGAAGCGAGCGATTCAAACCGAACTGCAAGATCCGCTGGCGAACGCAATTTTGCAGGGTAATTTTCATGAAGGCGATCACGTTGTAGTCGATGCTGGCGTGAACGAAGACGGCATGCCGACGCTCGTCTTCAGCGCCGAAAGCGTTGGCGAAGTGGTGGAATAGCGCGATCCTAAAAAAAAGAGGGCGACTCTACAGAGTCGCCCTCTTTTTACTCACTTACGGGATTCGTTGTTTGCCATTTCATGGCGCACTGTTTGCAGCAGCACTTCGGCGCGCATTTGTCCTAAAGTGTAGCAGGGGCCGCCTAGACGGTCTGCCAGTTTTTGCGCCAGCCCTTGATCGAAAGCAATATGCTCCATATTGATGGTCACAGTCTTGATGTGATCATCCTTGAATAGTCCTGCAATTTGCCCCGCTTCTTCCTGCGGCGGCCTTTTGCCTACCGAAACATTCCCCGCGCCGTCAGTCAGTAAAATGACCAGCGGCACAATATCCGGGTGTGTGCGCTTTTCTTTCAGCACCGTTTCATAGGCCAGCATCAATCCGGCGGAAAGCGGCGTTTTGCCGCCCACCGGAATATTGACCAGCGCAGTTTTAGCAAGCTGTACGGAATTGGTTGGCGGAAGTACCGTTTGTGCGCGGTCTTTCTGGAACACGATCAGCCCCACGCGATCACGGCGTTGGTAGGCATCGGTCAGCAGCGACATGATCGCGCCTTTGGTAGCCGTCATGCGCTCGCTCACAGCCATGCTCCATGAGGCATCCACAACGAACAGGATCAGATTAGCGGTGCGTTTCACGCGCACTTTGCGTTGTAAATCGGTCTTTTTCAGGGCGTAGGCCATGCCGGTTTGCGCTTTTTGGCCTTCGCGCTCGCGCTGGAAGGGTGCCGCCGCGCGAAGTGTGGCATCGAAAGCGATATCATCCGTGCGCCCGTTAGCGGGGCGCGCCTGAATATAACGCCCCCGCTTTCGATCTGTCTTGGTACGCGAACGCCGGCCAGACTGCTTACGCATCATCTGGTCAATCTGCGTCTGAATTTTTCGGGGTGCAAATTCCTGCCCCGCCTCAGCCTTTTTGCCGCCTTCCCACCAGTAGGAATCGCGGTTATCAAAAACGGACTGCGGGCCGGGATCCGTTTGCCCGTAATCCGGGGTTTCCTGATCGCTAGCGTTGTTCAGGGAAGAGCTTTTTTTTTAGCGGATTGTTCTTCGCTTTGCTCGTCGCTCTGCTCGATCTCGTCGCCTTCGCCCCATTCACTTTCGACTTGATCCAACTTGCTGGACATTTCGCCCATGTTCATCTGTGCGTCGGTGAATGGCCCACGCTTCAAGCGGTGGGGGATGGCTAGCTCAAACGCCAGCAGAATATCTTCGCGGGTAATACGATCACGTCCTTCAAAAGCGGCATTGGCGCGTGCGCCCTTGAGGATAACGATATCAGCGCGATGCCCATCAATATGCAGGCTGCTGGTTAGCGTTGCGATGCTGTACAGATCGCGCTTGCTGTAGCCAACATTATCCACGATCTGCCGCGCTTGCATGATGCGCTCGGCCAGCGCCTTTTCTTCTGGTGCCCAGTAGCGTTTGAATCCATCCGAGTCGCTTTCATAGGCAATATGCCGCTGCACGATCTCCATGCGCTCAGCAGCATCGCTAATGCCACGCACTTCAACCGAGAAAGCAAAACGGTCTAGTAATTGCGGGCGTAGATCGCCTTCTTCTGGGTTCATCGTACCAATTAAGATGAAGCGTGCGGGATGGCTGAAGCTGATCCCTTCACGCTCAACCACGTTCACGCCCATCGCCGCCGAGTCCAGCAGCAGGTCAACCACATGGTCATCTAACAGGTTCACTTCGTCTACATATAAAATGCCACGGTTAGCCGCCGCCAGCACACCTGGATCGAAATGGCGTTCGCCTTTCTGAATCGCCTTCTCAATATCCAGCGTGCCTACCACGCGGTCTTCAGTCGCGCTCACCGGCAGATCAATGAACGGAATTTTGCGCGGGCTGATGTGTAATGTTTCGCCTGCTTCGGCGCGCTCCCGAATGACATCCGACCACGTATCGGGATGTTCGGGATCATCATTAAAGGGCGATTCTGTAAAGACATCCATTTCTGGCAGCAGCGCCGCCAGCGCGCGGGCAGCGGTGCTTTTACCGGTTCCGCGCTCGCCGCGAATTAATACGCCGCCAATGCGGGCATCAATCGCATTCAAAATCAATGCTCGCTTCATTTGTTTCTGGCCGACGATGGCCGTAAAGGGGTATATAGGTCGTTTCGCCATAATCAGTTGCGTGTCTTTCGTCTTGGGGTGCTAGCGATTGCATTATAGCAGAAACATGCAAGCCTGCGGCAATGGTGCCATTAGACCAGATTGGTCTATTTGTACTCAACTGCATCGTTTATAAGAATTCTTCACGAATCTTTCGCTTGTTTGTTAAGGAATCGCGCTATGATATACTGTAACTTTGGGTTATATCCGCGTCTTTGCGCGGTGTTCTACTTGCTTCACCATCGTTTACAGGAGTAGTTTCGTTGGCTAAATCACGCACAGAGCAACTGGTCGCGCGGTTGCGCGATTTGCAGGCAAGTTCTGGTGAAGTAGAAGCCGCAGCCATCGTCAGCGTTGATGGTTTGAGCATTGCTTCTTCTCTGCCGGTTGCTACAGAAGAAGATCGTGTTAGCGCCATGTCTGCGGCCATGCTGTCGCTTGGTGAGCGTATTTCTACCGAGCTGGGACGCGGCGCTCTGGAACAGGTTTTTGTGAAAGGCGAAAACGGATACGTCATCCTCACCGCTGTTGGCGAAGAAGCCGTTCTCACCGTGCTGGCGCGTAAAGAGGCAAGGCTTGGCCTGATCTTCCTCGATGTGGCGCGCACGGTGCAAGACTTGAAGCAGCTCATTTAGGCGCGTGGGCATCGTCTCGCCTCATGCTTGTGACGCCCCCGAGTTCGTCTCTTAGCGCCCGTAAAAGCGGTTTGTATTATCCGAACCGCTTTGGACGTATTTTATTCCTCGCCCTGAAAGAAGTTATGGGCGAACACGGGCTTGAAGCTACGCTTGAACTCGCCAATCTGCGCGCTTTAGCCAACCCCCTTCCGCCCGATGATCTGGAACGTACCATAGATTTTGCCGCGCTCTCGGCGCTTAATCTGGCCTTGGATGAAATGTATGGGCAGCGCGGCGGGCGGGGTATGGCGCTGCGCGCAGGGCGCGCGTGGTTAGTCAAGGGCATGAATCGCTTCGGGGCATTGTCTGGCGTGAGCGATCCAGCTTTCCGTACACAGCCCATTGAAGAACGCTTGCATGCCGCTTTCAAAGGGTTGGCCGCAGTCTTTACCAATTTTAGCGATCAAAAATGCTGGCTTGAAGAAACCCCAATCAGCTATCGCTTCATTGTAGAAAACTGCGCGATGTGTTGGGGGCAAGAAGCCGAACGCCCGGTTTGCCATCCGATTGTAGGGCTGTTACAGGAAACCGCGCGTTACGCCTCAAATGGCCGTGATTTCACCGTGCGTGAAATTCAATGCCGCGCTTCTGGCGCAGAGCATTGTGTCTTTGTTATTAGTCGCTGAGTAATTATTAAAATCTAATATACACCCTCCCTCAAGGGCGATTCACCCCGATTGCGCTGGCATAAAATCGGCATTATGCTGTGCTATACGTCCAATTGTTTCGGGGAAATATCATGCCCCAATCATCGCAGGTACAGCGTTCGCAGCCCCCTTCGCCGCAGCAAAACACACGCCATAATCCCTCAGAGGAATATCTCGCTGAAGGCTTTAACAGTGATCATGCTAGCAATACGCTTCAGCAGTCAAAAACAGCCGATAACAGGCCGGTTCAGCGCCATACCGCGCTAGGGTTGAGTTCGATCATCGGCAACCGTGCGCTTCAACGGCTGTTGATCGGCAATATTCAGCGTGACGATCTCAATCCATCTGAGCATGGCGGGGCTGCTGCGCCAACATTGGACGACGCGATGCCCGCAGATCTGGCCGCATTTCTGGCGCGCGGCGTGATGCCGGGGCCGGATGGATTAAATGTTACGCCCACCGGCATTGGCGGTTTCAACGCCAGATTCGATCCGAATTCCCGTGAACTTCAGATTGCGCTCAACATCGGGATCATCTTTCCCAACGGCTTACAGATTGACCCCACCACCAATGTCGTCACTGTAGATGGCGCTGGCCTCGATGTGGGCGATCAATCGGAGCAACGCACGATTACCCAACTTCAGGCTGGGGCGACAAGGATCATGACCGATGTCCCGGCGGCGGATCGCGCGGCGATTGTGAATTCGCAGTGGCGTTGGTCTGGAGAGCAAGACAGCTGGATGCAAAGTTACGCCCAGTCTGTAAAAGATGCGTGGGGCGCGAAACACTTCTTCGTCAGTCAGGATTGGCCGCAGTTATTTAGCGGCGTGCGCGTCGCCGCTAATGTCCATGCTGGCAGGCAGGATGGCGACCACTGCAAGGCGAAAATTGTGAAAACGCCGCCCGGCGGCATTGGCGCTTTTGTGCAATCAGGCAGTAGAACCCGCACTGATGATCAAGAACTGATTATGTCCAGTTCGGCGCTGGGGCCGCGCCATGACAATCTTTTGCGGTGGCAGCTTTATTTCGCCCACGATTCTGCAGATGTTGCGAGTGCTAGTTCCCAACCCGGCGGCGCAGGGCTTGACGGGGAAACTTTCCTAAAGCAGTTCATCAATACCTTCAACGCCGCGCCGGGAAATGCCGGACAACCCATTCAAATGATCGGGCGCGCCAGTGTGTCCGGTGATGAAACCTACAATCAAGATTTATCAGAGCGCCGGTCAGCCGCTGTTGAGCGATTCCTGATCGATAATGGGCTGACCGGTTCGGTCAATCGCACGCAAGACAGCGGCGAAGGCGAAACGGGAACGGCTGAGAATGAGGATGCCAGCCGCCGCGTAGACCTGGTTATTGGCTCCGGGGCAGCGCAAAATGTCGCCATGCACGAAACCGGGCATTTACTCGGGTTGGATGATGAATACTCAACGATAGACACTCAGAATAATACGCTGCCTGCAGATCAACGCGGGTTCATCAGCGGCACCGGAAATGCGATTGGCGCGACGATAGACCATACGGATATTGACGCCGATGGATTGGCCGATGCGCCGATTGATGGCGCAGTTGCGGAAAACAACGATAACATCATGTCGCTGGGCGATACCGTGCGCCCACAGCACTATGCCACTTTCCACAGCGCGCTGGAACAGGCTACGGGGAAAAGTTGGCGTTATGGCGGCGAAGGTGACCCGCCAACCCACATTCCCGGCACTCCAACGCCGGATGGCGGGGTGATCGTTTAGCGGCTGCTTGAGGATTATTTTCACATGACTGACCTGTTATTCAGTTACCTTGTGCGCGATTCCACCTCAGAACCATACGGCCAGCGATTTTATGCTGACGGAATGGTTGAGAGCTACCGCGTCTCGAAGCTGGTGAAGTCGGCGTCTGGCGCTTATGAAGATAAGCCGGTGACGCCGGGCTGGTACCCGGCGGTTACCCTCAATGAGGATCTGCTTGCACGGGCGCGCATGGCTATTGAAACCAGCGGCGTGCGCGAGATGCCTGCGAAAGTAATAGGCAGCGCCAACAATACTAGCGATCTAGCTTCCGGCGAAATTGAAGTGATGACCAGTGACGGACTGCATGAAATTACCGTCAAGCCATGGTATCCTGGCGACGATATAGGGCAGCGATTATTTGAGCTAATCTCGCAGTTGAATCATCTGATCACGCAGGCGCTGGCGTGATTTAGCCCGAACATCTTGGGATAACACAACTTAGAACCGGGTGTTGGACGCCGGAAGCTGCCAGACTGTGTGTGTTAGATTAAATTGTTCAAAGATTTCTTTCGCCTGTTGATTCGTCCACTTTTCCCACTGCGGATTAAGATGATTTCCGTACCATGCGCGTGAAAACTGCCAGATATGCTCTATCGGTTGAACGTCTCCCTGTGCGATGTGATGATCGCTGCACCAGCGTTCAATATCATCAGGGTGTTCAAACAGCAGCATGGTGCTGCATGTGTAAGTAACATTATCCCACGCTTTGATCATCGGGATTGGAAAATGGACGTAATAACCCGTTTCCACAATCTGACCATTCCGAATGTGAATAGTGACTTGTTTGCCATCTGCGCCAAGCGTCGTCGTGATGGCTACATCCCGATTCAGCAGCGCAGCAGCGCCAAGTGAACACCACGCACAGTTTCCCCACCATACGCGCGTCTCGCTGCGAATGGCAAAATTGGTTGGCGCTAGTGAAAATGGGTGAATAACCCAAATGCGCGTAGAGTTTGGGTGTAATACGACGCCATGATATTCCTGTAGGGCATATAAGGATTGTGTGATTTCAGATGGTGTGCGCCCTAACTGCGCCGCCAATTCATCCACTTCAGGCGCATACCCGCGATCAATGATGAACTGTAAGATGGCAGCATGCAGCAAACCGTGCGTGATGCCTGCGCTTGTCATGATACATTCTCTATCTATGATGTACAGGAAACCCGCCTAATATTTTAGCGGCTTTATATAGTGAAAACAATGAGGGCTGTGAGCGGCGGAAGCATTCCAAATGAGTGACGATACCGCTCAATTTAAGGCATTTCGCACTAGCGGTTCATTTTCTGTTGGGGATGCTCACAGATAAAAACCGTCAGGTTACCAATCGCGCCAGACAGAATATCTAAAAGCCTCTCTGGTATTCGCTTTTTATCCCTCTGACCCTCTTTGACCTCATCCGACATATTAAGACTTGTAAAAGAAAAAATTGACTGCTTGACACGCCGGAAAGTCCGTGTTACGCTGTTCTGGATTGAAATAAGGTTCGTATTGTCATGCCAACGACACTTAAGCCAACTATCAAAACAGGAGCCGTCTATTCCCGGCAGGAAGCGGCAGAAGCTTTAGGCATCAGCCTGAGCACGCTGAAGCGACTGGTCAAGAATGGGCACCTGCGGGTAAGCAAACCTGCAGGGATGCGCCGGGTGTTCATCACCGGCGAATCTATCCTGGCGATGTTGGATAACACTGCTGTGGAGCGAGGTGCTTAGAACCATGTTGTCTATCGTCCGTCACGCACGTTACCTGCTTCCCATCACCGATGGGCGCATTGTGCCTACTGTCCGGTCAGCCGATGTGCTGCTACCGATCAATGGTGGGTGGAATGTGATCAGCGCTGGCGTGGGCCTCCCGGATGGGGGCTTTGGCGGCGAAGCTGGTCTGGTTATGGGGCAATCTCACACGAAAGGATCATATCATTTCAGAATATGATCCGATAACTCGATAAAAACGGGTTCCCAAACGGGCGTGAGATTGCGAAGGTTAAATCTCACGCCCGTTTTGTTTTTCTTAAAGTGTTTTGGCAAGGAAATGGCAATCATGTCATCAACGCATCACCTTCAACTGCTGTTCAACGATGCGCGCATGGGCAGCCTCATGGATATGCTGGATGAACTGCACAGCGCCGCCAGTGATGGGCGGCTTCAGCAGGTCACCACGTTAACCAACGCCGAAATGATTGGCTGGCTGTATGAGCTGGTTTACACGGCAACGGAAACGATGGCCGAAATCCAGAGGTCTGAGGTGCGGGGCGACACGACACTTCATATCGTGGCGAAATCGGAAGCCTCGTAAACACGCGCAGATGGAAGCGGATACCGCCGCTTAAAACATAGATAACGACCATTGACACGGCCCGGCAGTACGAAAGGAGGTCGCCACAATGATTAACAGGTGCGATGACCAATTCAGGATAGATAACCAGTATGCCGCCACAAAATAAGGACGGCAGGGAGCAAGATAATGTTTAACGTAAATCATGTTCGTGTTAATCAGCAGCAGCAGTCCGATCAGCGGCGTTCGGCAAAACGCCAGCGCATAGCGCGAGAAACGAAGCGCCGCTCACAAAATCGGGATCACAATCGCGCATGGGCGCGTGTGATCAGTGTTTTTCTCTAATGTCGAAGATGAAGAAGCGGAAGCTCCTGAATGGGGTAGGAGCAAAATCATGTATGAAATTAACCAGAATCACTTGCTGTTCCATGAACAGCGTCAGCGGGATTTACAGCAGGAAGCAAAACGCCAGCGTTTGGTGCGCGAAGTTCAACGTAAGCATAGCGCGAAACGCGCAACCATATTCACGCGAATTATCAGTCTATTCTTGTAGGGATCGTTCAAGGAGCGAGCGTGGTGGGCAGTTATGCAAGAAGGTCTCTGTCCCACCGGAAGGAACTATGGCTATGAGTACGGATGATCAACCCGGTTCTAAGTCTGCGTATTTCGACATGCTTCGCGCCGCCTTTGCCTGTAGTTTTAATGGAGGTAAGGGGAGGGCGTGAAGCCCACAACCTTAAGCTTCCAAGTGTTTTAAATGCAAGCAGTATCTGGGACAGTTTTATTGTTAGCAAGCGCACACGGATCACAAATTTCGGGGAAGTTGTATTGTCATACGACCAATGGAATTGATGCACGTTGCGTGCCGGGCGAAAGGCGGGTTGTTGACCCGCCTTTCGCCGTTTAGACTGATTTTATGGTCGCTAACTTAGTTTCAACCGCTCTGCAAAGTTGATGCAATGACCCTGCATAATCGCCGTAAAAATCTGCTGCGTTTGAGCGAATTTTTGATATACTTGTTCGAGTTGTGGGGTTATTCACAGAACTACTTGTGAAATGCCACCTCCCGTCCACTGAGCCATGAGGTGTTCTTGTGTCCACCGGAGGAGCGTTCCAGGGGCGCGTTCTTCTGCTCAACGGGCGTACGTGGGAGCCACTTTCAGTGGTCACCATCCCGCGTGCGATCAATCTATTGCTGGCGGAGAAAGCCGTAGTTGTTGAGCAGACCGACCAATTTCTTCGCACCGTACGTGATCGTTTTCCGATCCCATCCGTTATCGCCTTGCGAACTTATGTCAACGTCCCACGCCGGCAGGCACACTGGAGCCGCCGGGGAGTGCTGATACGCGACAGCTTCATCTGCATTTATTGTGGGGTGACGCCGGGTGTGACTTTTAAGGGAAAGCCGCTGGTCAAAAGTGATTTCACGGTTGACCACATCATCCCCAAGTCTCGCGGCGGTAAAGACAACTGGAGCAATACTGCCTGCGCCTGCTACGCCTGCAACCACCGTAAAGGCAATCGGCTGCCGCATGAAGCGGGAATGCGCCTTCAGTGGGAGCCGAAGATGCCGCGCACGAGCTATCTCGTCGTCGCTATCGGCACTGGTAACGAAACCTGGCGGCGATATATTGAATTCTAGACGCGCTTATCACTTTTGATAGGCGCGTTTTTTTGTCTCTAGCGATAGGCGGCTGCGCCCTCGCTGTTTTGCTGTCGTTAAAATTTTTCTTTCCGCAGCAAATAAGCTATTGTAAATATGCACTTAATAAAGACATTGTTCCACTTACTGTTTTAGGAGGGTTTTAATGTTTCGCCGTTTGTTAATTTTGTTCGCTGTTGTTTCACTATTGTCGCTGCTCACTGCTTCAGTCAGCGCGCAGGATGATCTTCCATCATGGAGCGATCTGCCCGCGGGGGAATGGACGCAGATCAGCCCCGGCGGGGATACGATATGTTCCAACGGTACGCCGTACTCTTTCTTTGCTCGCCCTGCTGATGAACCCAGCGATGAGCTGCTGATTCACTTTCAGGGCGGTGGTGCCTGCTGGTTTGGCGAAAACTGTGATTTGAACACGTTCCCAACCTACGATCCCTTTGTGGATGAGAGCGACGATCCTACTTCGCAGGCTGCCGGTATCTTCGATTTTGAGAACGCATCTAATCCATTCCAAAGCTACAACATGGTGATGGCGCCTTACTGCACGGGCGATGTGCATATTGGCAACGCCGATGTGACTTATGAGGTGAACGCTGGAACCGATAATGCCTCTGAAGTGACGATCAACCATCGCGGCTATATCAATGCTACGACGGTGCTGGATTGGACATTTGCCAATGTTGAGAATCCTGAAACGGTATTTGTGACCGGATGCAGTGCGGGTTCTATTCCTTCGTCTCTGTACACGCAATTTGTGGCAGAAGCTTACCCTGATGCGCGCATTGAGCAGTTGGGCGACGCTGCCGGCGGTTACCGCGATCAGGCGCTGGCAGGCGTAGTTTTTGAAGCATGGGGTACACAGGGCATTCTGCCAGAAAACTATGCTGAAATCCCCGCAGAATCGCTTAACTTTGAGACGTTTTATCTGCAATCCAGCACGCTGTTCCCTGAAATTACGTTCAGCCAGTACAACGCGGCGGGCGACGATGTGCAAGAACAATTCCTGACGCTGGGTGGATTGACGGACTTCATGCTGCAAGATTTGCTAGAAGCCAACTTCGCAGATATTCAAGCGGGCGATAGCGATAATTTCTTCTATTTTCTGGCTGGCGGCGATGGACACTGCGTCACCGTGACGCCGGAATTTTATACGGTCGCCATTGATGGGATACCATTTGTGGAATGGGTGCAGCAGTTAGCTGTCGGTGACGACATAGAAACCGTTGCTTGCACGGACTGCGCAGCGCTGGAAACCGTGGAAGGCGAGTAAAGACGTACATTTCCACATTCTGTATACTGGCAGGGTACACCCGGCCACTTCAGAGTTATTGAGTAGAGAAAACGTTAATAGGAGCGGGCCTCTATGCCCGCTCCTATTAGCAAATTTTGCGCGAACCCTCTTTGCACGCGCAAAACTGAAAACCTTCTTCTAGATCCCCCCTGTCTTCATATTTACTCAATTCGTTTCGTTGCCCCAAATTGACCTCATTATTTTTCGTTTTTTATTTTTACCCACCTTGGAAGATGAGGGTAATTATGTTTACTTGTTCAATATGCACATTTGCTGTCCCTTGCAATTTATGCAATTTGTATAAAGGTTGTAAAAATTGAGTGTTCTCTATGGTCTTTTCGTATATACTTGCCTATAGATAGATAGAAAGCTTATTCGAACAAGGACACACCCTTTTTTCAACATAGCCGGTCACGGCAGGAGTTCCTTCCCTATCATGGTGGCTGCTTATAACATGCCTACACAAACACATAACACCAACGCTTACGACACCGCGCTCGCGCAGTTTGATCGTGCTGTTCGCTATTTGCCGATTCCTGACGGCGTGGCGGAATTTTTGCGCTATCCGCGTCGCGAATTCACCGTGAATTTTCCGGTCAAACGGGATGATGGCAGCCTTGAGATGTTCACCGGCTACCGGGTACATCACAGCACCATCCTAGGCCCCAGCAAAGGCGGTATTCGCTACAGCCTTGCGGTAGATATGAACGAAATACGCGCATTGGCGATGTGGATGAGTTGGAAGTGCGCGCTGGCGGGGCTGCCCTTCGGCGGCGCAAAAGGCGGTGTGGTTGTTGATCCAAGGACACTAAGCCCGCATGAACTTGAAGCGCTGACTCGCCGTTTTGCCGCAGAACTGATTCCGGTAATCAGCCCTCACGCTGATATTCCCGCGCCAGATATGGGTACGAACGCGCAGACCATGGCGTGGATGATGGATACCTACAGCATGACGGTGGGTTATTCGGTTCCGGCCATCGTCACCGGCAAACCGGTCAATATCGGCGGTAGTTTAGGGCGTAATGAAGCGACTGGTCATGGTGTGATCACTGCCATGACTGAGGCGCTTAAACGTAAAAATAGTTCCGACGCTAGCAGCGTTCGCGTCGTGATTCAGGGTTTCGGGAACGTTGGCAGCAACGCAGCAGCCCGCGCTGCTGAACTGGGCTTCACCATTGTGGGCGCCAGCGACGTATTTGGCGGTATCTACAACCCCAATGGTCTCGATATTCGTGCGCTGCAGGCCTATGTCGCAGACAGCGGCGACCTACGCGGCTACGCTGAAGGCGAACTGGTGACCAATGATGAACTGCTGATGCTGCCCTGCGATGTACTCATTCCGGCGGCGATGGAAGGGCAGCTTACCCGTGAAAATGCCGACAAGATTAAGGCCAGCTTGATCGTTGAAGGCGCGAACGGCCCGACCACACCAGAAGCCGATGATATCCTCAACGATCGCGGTGTCACGATTGTTCCGGATATTCTCGCCAATGCGGGCGGCGTTATTGTGTCCTACTTTGAGTGGGTGCAAGACCTGCAAGCATTCTTCTGGGATGAAGATGAAATTTTCCGTCAGCTCAACCGGGCGATGATTCGTACCTACGAAGCCACTGAGCGCACGGCTGAAGAATATGATGTAAACCTGCGTACAGCGGCACAGATTTTCGCCATTAAACGGGTGGCGGACGCGCTCATCACGCGCGGCTTCTACCCGTAATCAGCGCAGTACAAGGCGACCCACGGGCGCTTTGAAATAAATTTCTTCTAAAATATTTACGGCTTCACCCTCGATGTGAAGGGCGGTTCCCATGTGGAGCCGCCCTTTTCACGTAAATAACCTCAATGATGTGTTTTGAGCGAGAAGCTTTGCTTTTCCGATCCTCACCCACTGCTTCGCCGTAGGGACGAGTCATGACTCATCATCTACCTTCCCTAATATCTCAACTTGATCTACAGGTGGCCCGCCAGACTGCCGGTTAGGATTACCTCAGATTTCCCCCCACCGTGGGTGGTGACAGCCCCTTCATTTCTCGTATATAGTAATTAATATATTTATATCTCTCGGCTGAAGGCTAAAGCAACGGGGATGTTCTCGTGAATCGTTACTGCACGGTTCTTTTGCTTGTTTCCGTCGCCATGCTTGTAGTAAGTTCCTCATGGGTTGTTGCTGAGGGTGGCTATACCAGCGCATATCGCTGGAGCGCCGATAGCAGCCAATTGCTCATAGAGTCGGACTGTTTAGTCGGGCCGGATGAACTGCCCGGACTCTATCTGCTGGATGTTGAAAACGCTCAGATAAGCGGAATAACCCGGCTTGGGGATAACGATTATAGGATAGGGCCATGGCCTGATTTACCGTTAGATACTGTCATAGTGAGCAGGAACGGCGATATCTACGAATTTAGTTTTGAAACCGGAATGCTCCACAATCTGACCTCAACTGTTCCTTTTATTCGCAACTACCGTTTGCTTGCTGATAACACAACTCTTTTTCTAGTTAACAACGAAGACTACGACTTTCCCGAACATTACGATGGGCTGTATGCGCTCGATATTACCGGTGAAGATATACCACGCTATTTGACGCCAAACATCTCGAATATCACTGCATATCATTTGTTTTCTAACGATGAAACGCTGCTGATCTTGACGGAAATGGGGGAGTCTTACAGAGTCAATATTCTGACGGGCGAAGCGACAAAGTTGGCAGAAGATATTCGTCTGGGTCAAGCACTCGTGGAGGACGTAACTTCCGGCGACGTAATATATCTTTATTTCTCGGACGAACAACGGTACTACAGCTTGAATGTAGAAAATGGCGAATTACAGCCGGCAGATGTACCGCCGTACACGCGAGCAGCCCCTGACGGTACGGAAGTCTACGTATTGCACAATGATCTGTACGTTCTCAATCCCGCTACTAGCGAGTCGCGATTGATCTGGGAAGATTTTCCCGGCAGCCTCTCCGAGTTTGAATTATTTTTTGCAGACAACTATATGGTCTCACGAAGCAATGCCGGTGCATTTGCGCTGAACATAGCGAGCGGTGAAATCCGCAATCTGATTTCAGAATTCCCTTCAGAAACACGTATTTGGTCAACATACAGTTCTGAGCGACAGACAATAGACGTTCTCACCACAGATAGAGAAATTTATTCGGTCAGTCTAACTGGCGAAACACATCACTTATCTGCCGATATTGCCCCCGTATATGGTTTTGATGTATCGCCGAATGGATCATACCGTGTCTTTTGGGACGATGGTTACAACGCTGCGGTTAGTTCGGCGGCGGGCGAGATTATTGGCTCAGTAAGTGGCGCAACATATCTACCAACGGAGTGGTTATCAGATAATTTGCTGATATTGCAATCCATGCCTGGATCAAACAGTGCTTCACCGGGCTGGTACACGGCAGGATCGCTGTCCATCTACGTCATACCGCAGCACATGGTACTCCGTCCAATCCCCTCTCCCGATGGTCGGCTCGTTGCATTCGAAGACTGCACCGCCGAGTTCGGCGTTCAACTCGTCAACCTTGATGCTGCGCCAAATAGTCAGGATTGAAAGGAGGTTCTCATGAAGCGAAGTTTAGGAGTTTGTCTACTTATGGTCATCATGTCGCTAGTTGCGGTTAATGATATGCAGATTACGGCGGAAGGCGGTACTTGGCAACCCATCCGTTGGAGCGCAGACGGCAGCCAACTGCTGGTCGAGACTTACTGCACCGCCGGGCCGGATGAACAACCGGGAATCTATTTGCTGGATGTGGCAAACGGACAAATTAGCGGCGGAACGCGCATTGCTGATAGCCACTTCAGTTTCGCGTCCTTGTCTCCTTCGCCGCCTTTCGAGGAAAGCACAATCATCGCTACAGAGGACGACCTATACAGGGTCAATATTGAAGACGGCAGTCTACTTAACCTGACAACAGACGTTCCAAGTATAAGGTATTGGCGTTGGTTGCCCGATAGCGAGATGTTCATCATACAAGCAGACACAGGTGAGTTTTACACGTTGAACATCGCCAGCGACATTGTGCGCCATCTGACAGCAGACGTTCCTATTGTAGAGTCTTGGAATTGGTTGCCCGATACCGAGATACTCATCATGCGGACAGACAACGACGAGCTATATGCGTTGAATGTCTCAGAGAGCGAGCTACGCCATCTGACAGCAGACGTTCCAAGCATAAGTTATTGGGATGAGTTGCCCGACACCGAGATACTCATCATGCGGACAGACAATGATGAGCTATATGCGTTGAATATCGCCAACTACGCCGTGCGTCATCTGACGGAGAATATTCCCCCTGTAACCAACTGGCGATGGTCAACCGATGACCAACTGATCCTCTTCAACACTGACGATAATGAGCTTTACACGTTGAACCTCGCCAACGGTGACGCACGCCATTTGACGGCAGACATACCCGCTGTTGACACCTTCGACTGGTTTGACGAAGACGAGGCGCTCTATATCTGGACTACGAATCACGCGCTTTATACGCTGGATCTGACTACTGGCGAATCACGCCTTGTGACGGATAGTTCTCTTGCAAATCGTAGGGGGAGTTGGCGCAGCGGCGAAATAATCTGGACATGGACAGATACTGACGAGCTTTATGCGCTGAATATCAACAACGGCAAACAGACTGTTCTGACTGCTGAAATTGCACCTCTCTACACCTGGGATTGGTTGATCTATGGCGAGACGCTTCTGATTTGGGCGACCAGTGGTGAAGTATATGAAATTGATGCTAACACCTTAGAAGTTCAGCTCCGGATGGCGAACATTGCACGTTCTACCTTTGCCTACCGCATAGACGGCGGGCGTATCCTGCAGTCGGATTACGGCGAGTTGTATGCAATCAGAGCAGGTGGCGAAATCCATCATCTGACAGCAGAAGTTCCCGCTGTCTCTTCAATGAATCTCCCGATCGAAGACGAACTCGATTTTATTACCCAAGACCATGAATTGTATGTACTGAATCTTATCACCTATGAAACACGCCATCTGACAGCGGACGTTCCAGCTGTACGCAGTTATGCCTCCTTATCACTTGAGCTGCCGTATCTGATTATTAACACGGAAGAGGGGTTGTTCACCGTATCGCGCGACGGCGTAGTACTCGGCACAATCAATGGCTCTGTAAACAACTATCAATTATGGATTTCGGACAACATATTTATCGGGCAGCAGGGAAGCGAGTCAAATGCCCCTCAGCCGGGTTGGTACGATCTCGGGCCAATGTCAGTGTACATTCTCCCGCGAGATGCATCGGGGAGATTTCCTTCGCCGGATGAAAGGCTGATAGCCTATGAAGACTGCGCCGCCGAGTTCGGCGTTCACCTCGTCAACCTTGATGATGCACCAAATAGTCAGGATTGAAAGGATACTCTCATGTCGCGGAAATTAGGAGTTGGGCTACTAATCGTTTTCGTAGTAATGTGGGGCATATCTGACGAAACGGTCTTTGCAAAGGGCGCTCCTGATATACCCTTCCGCTGGAGCGCAGATAGCACCCGGTTGCTTGTGGATACCTATTGCACCGCCGGGGCGGATGAGCAGCCGGGAATTTACCTGTTAGAGATAGAGGATGGTCAAATCAACAGTGGAACCCTTATCGCCAACAATGATTTTTATCTGAGTCTTTTACCACCCATGCCACCATTTACAGACAGCGTAATTGTGGCTACGGAAGAGGATCTTTATCTCATTGATCTTGAAACTTTCAGTTTTCAAAATCTGACCGATGATATTCTCCCTGTTAACTTTTACTCCTGGCGTTGGTCACCTGACAACAAAACGCTGTTTTTTAGCACAACCGACGACGGACAATATGCGGTGAATACTGCCAGCAATGAAACTTACACGCTCGCAAGCGGTATCTATTATTGGCTTCCCGATGGTACGCCACTCATCCGGTCAGACGATGGCGATCTGTATACTGTGAACATTACTACCAATGAGACCCACTTGCTGACAGCAGATGTTCCGCCTATTGAGTATGGCTGGGAAGCATCGCCAGACGGCGAAACATTAGTGATCAGAACGTCCGATGAAGATGGAGACTTATACGCACTAGACATCGCTACCGGCGAAACCCGCAACCTCACTTCAAATCTGCACTCCGTAAGTCGTGTTTGGAACTGGTTACCGGGCAGCGAAACGCTCATTATCTGGACCAGCGATGGAAATGGCGACCTTTTCGCTGTGGATATTGCCACCGGCGAAACACGTAACCTTACCTTAAATCTTCCCCCTGTAGAGGATCAAGCTTGGCAGTTACTGCCGGATGACGAGACACTTGTTGCCAGACTCAGCCATGATCCTGAAGTGCATATCCTCAACATTGCCACTGGCGAGGCGCGTAACCTCACGACAGGGATTCCTAACATAGAATCTATGTTAGGACTGTCACCTGATGGGAGGACGCTTCCAGTTATTGCCGCTGGCGATCTGTATGCAGTTGATGTATCTACCGGTCAAGTGCAGAATATCACCATGCATGTTCGCGCCAACCCGTACAATCTCACTTGGTCTCCCGAAAGTGACGTGCTTTTCCTTCAACAAAGTGCCGATTCTGGCTCAGAGCCAGGCTGGCATACTGTCGGCCCCTATTCAATTTATGTCATCCCATCAAACACATTCTTTGCTTCCAATTCTCTCTCGCCTAACAGGAGGTTGCTTGCTTTTGAAGACTGCACCGCCGAGTTCGGTGTTCAACTTGTCAACCTCGATGATGCGCCAAACGATTAGAATCATGAAAGGGCGGTTCCCATGTGGAGCCGCCCTTCATATTTTCTATGCTGCTTTGTGCCTCTATTTCATAGAATCATGGTTTAGAATGGCAAGTGAATTGGATTTCGCAAGAGGGACACTGTAATGCGGCGAATGCTGCCTTTAGGCGCGGTGGTTCTGCTGATGCTGGCAGCGCAGGCTGTATACGGGCAAATTGCCCCGCTCACCCCGCTGCCGCCTTTTGAAATTGTGGTTGAAACGCCGGGCATTATGCCTGAGGGTATTGACTGGGATGAAGCACAATCCCGTTTTCTGATTACATCGCTAACCGATGGCGCGATACGCAGCGTTGATGATGCCGGAAGCGTAGAAATTTTCGCGCAGAATGAAGACATCGCCGCCAGCGTTGGCCTTGAAGTGGATGAAGCCCATAACCGCCTGTTGGTCGCCGTCGCTGATAGCAGCGCATTTTCCGGCGGCGCGGGGCGCGCGGCCTTAGCCGCTTATGATCTGGTCACGGGTGAACGCCTTTTCCTGACGGAATTGGGGGACGTGTTCCCGTATGATCGGCATTTCGCCAACGATGTAGCGGTGGATGATGCGGGTAACGCCTACGTGACCGACTCGCTTGCGCCGGTCATTTATCGCGTAGATATGGAAGGCCATGCCGAAATCTTCCTTGAAGATCAACGCTTCCTTTCAGAAGGTATCGGGCTGAACGGGATCGATTATCACCCTGATGGCTTCTTGCTGGTCGCTAATTCCAGCGAATTGCTCAAAGTGCCGCTGGCCGATCCGGAGGCGTTCAGCGCAGTTGCTACCGGCGATCCTGTCCATTTTGACGGCATTTTCTTACATGAAGGCGCCTGGTTGGTGGGGGTGAACAATATAGACGGTCAGCAAACGCTGGTGGCGATGAGCAGCCCCGATAACTGGGCAAGCGCAGTGACGGAAGGGCGCGTGCTGTCTATGGGGGATGCGACGACGATCACGCAGCGCGGCGACACCAGCTATTACATCAATGCCTATCTGGATGATCCAGCGGCTGAGGAATATGAGATCATCTCGGTTAACTTTAGCTGTTTGTGCGAGTGAGCAAGACAAAATAAAGGACGACCCTAGGCCGTCCTTTCGCATAGAATCATAAATATGCTTATGGCACCGCGTAAACTGTCGTCTCGTCCTGCCCACCCACAATCAGGAGCATACCATCGGGGCTGAAGCCAAC
>DAOTUZ010000137.1:0-2783 GCA_034437295.1 Anaerolineae bacterium
CAGGATCAGCTTGAAGATCGCTATTCTGACGCCCCTACCCAGTCGGAAATAGCGGCGGTGTTATCCGAACTGGGCGATCCCCGTAAAATGGCGGTGTCTTATGGCAGCCAGCAGTATTTAGTTGGCCCCGAACTTTACCCGTTCTTGATGATGGTGCTGCGGCGCGGCCTCTTCATCATTCCGACGATAGCCATCTTCATCGCTATTTTCCAGATTATCGCCGCGCCCCCGGCAGATCAGGCGCTGCTTGGCCTGATTTTCGGGATCGTTTTCGGGGCGGCGCAGGCGGCGCTGATTTTCGGGGCGGTTGTTGTTGGCATTTTCGCCCTGATCCAGCATTTCGGCGTCTCGGTTGAAGCTTTTGAGAAGCCATTTAATCCGCTGGAACTGCCAGAAGTGGGCGATCCCGCCGCTGTAGATCGGCTTGAAGTCTGGTTCGGCGCGGTGATCGGCATCCCTTTCACGCTGGCCGTGCTTCACTTCCTGCGCGTTGGCGGGCTAACGCTGCGCCTCAATCCGGTTGATCCCGCCGATGTTATCCCCGTACCTGCGCTGTGGTTGGTCATTTTGCTGATCAACACCTTCGTCATGATCGGCTTGAATTTGCTGGTGCTGCGGCGCGGGCGCTGGGGCGTCAAAACATGGATACTGGAAACCCTGCTCGAATTGATCGGCATGATCGCGCTGTATTTCGTGCTGTATGTGCCGCTGCTGCAGCGGCTGCTGGCGGCGGTTCCGGCGCTGAATGATATCCCCCTGATCACCGCCGCCCCCGAAATTATCGTCGTGGTTGGCGCGGCGATCACGCTGGCGGCGCGGGGCAATACGCTTGCCAGCATCATCGCTTATCAGCGGGTTCATAGGCCGCCAATGCCCTAAACAACCTACCCTATTCGCTTCACAACAATCGATCGATTTAACCCTTGCCTTCACAGGAGAAAAGCTATGAAAGCCATTATATTTACTGCCTATGGTTCGCCAGATGTGCTTCAGTTCAAAGAGGTTGACCGTCCAGCGCCCGGCGCTGGTGAGGTATTGGTCAAAGTTTACGCCGCCGCCGCTAACCCGCTGGACTGGCATTTTATGCGCGGCGCGCCCTTCATCGCCCGCCTTGGCAACGGCCTGCGCAAGCCTAAAAATCATACGCTGGGCGCGGATCTGGCTGGAGAAGTGATCGCGGTGGGCGAGCGCGTCACCGCATTTCAGCCCGGCGATCTCGTGTTCGGGGAAATTGGACTCGGCGCTTTTGCCGAATATGTGTGCGTGAAAGAAGAGTCCTTAGCCCCCAAACCGGCCAATGTCTCGTTCGAGCAGGCAGCATCAACCCCCGTAGTCGGATTTACCGCCATTCAAGGGCTGCGCGATTCCGGAAAGATTGCGGCCGGGCAAAAGGTGTTGGTCAACGGCGCATCCGGCGGCGTCGGTTCATTCGCGGTGCAGTATGCTAGGGTGATCGGCGCGGAAGTGACCGGGGTTTGCAGCGCCCGCAATTTTGACCTTGTTCGCTCAATCGGCGCAGATCATGTGCTGGACTATACCGCCGTAGATTTCACCGCCAACGGCCAGAAATATGACCTGATCTATGACGCCATCGGCAACCGTTCGGTGGGGGACTACCGGCGCGCCCTGAAACCCGGTGGGCGCTGCGTTATCGCTGGTTTTACCAGCTTTTCCCGCCTGCTCACGCATGCCATCTGGGGCGGAATCAGCTCGAAGTTCAGCGATACCGCCGTGGGCATGATGGGCAGCGCCAGGCCGAATCAAGCTGATCTGCTGGTGATCAAGGATCTGCTAGAGACTGGCAAAATTGTGCCGCTGATTGACCGCCATTACCCGCTTAGCCAGACCGCCGATGCTATCCGCTATCTGGAAACCGGGCGCGCCAGAGGCAAAGTGATCATCAATATCGCCTCTGCCAGCAATTTAGCCGCATTATGAATAGGATGCATAACCTCATGATCGAAGATGTTCGTATTTACCTTGCCGCTTTGTGGATCGTGTTGATGCTCATTTATTTACTGGGGGATGTGCTGCGCATCTTCAGCGGCGATTTCAGCACGCCCGGCGTGTTCAACGGGGTGCGCGTTACCCAGGCCATGATGCTTGGCGTTGCGATGATGATGCTGATCCCGATCCTGATGATTTTTCTTTCGCTCACGGTGGCCTATCCCGCCATCCGCTGGCTGAATATCATCGCCGCCGGCTTCTTCTTCCTCTTTAATTTAGTCAGCCTGCGCGGCTATCCGGGGCATTATGATAAATTTCTGCTGGCGGTCAGCCTCGTGTTCAACATTCTGACCATCGTCTATGCTGCGCGCTGGGAACCCGAAGCCTGATCGCCACCGTAGGGGCGCAGCCTGCCCCCTCCAAACAAATCCGCCCCCATTTTTCTCCCCCTCGCCATTGTGGAGAGGGGGTCAGGGGGTGAGGTTTCAGTTGGCGGGGCTTAACGGGTGAGGTTTCCCCTCCCAAATCCGCCCGTAGGGACAACGCATGCGTTGTCCGTTCGCCCCCCCTCCAAACAAATCCGCCCCCATTTTTCTCCCCCTCGCCATTGTGGAGCTGAGGAGAGGACATGTTTTCAAGTGAACCTTATGTCTGGGATAAAGGTTAATCCTAGACATAAGGTTTGGCGTTGAACAACTTGCACGAAGTAGCGCAAGCCTTCCCGAAACAAGCTCCAGAGCCGCCGGAACGAACCGTCGGGACGACGAACGAGCGGTTGGGCGATGCCAGCAGCAACGGCTTGGCTGCCGAGGGCGACCATCCAAGTGTAAGCAATA
>DAOTUZ010000138.1:0-8245 GCA_034437295.1 Anaerolineae bacterium
TTTGGCGTTGCTGTGGCCGAACAACTGAAACACCCAGTACGCATAAGTTGCCCACCAATTGTTCTTGTCGCCATAAAAAACCACCAGCGTCTCCGGCGTCACCCCAATGCGAGACATCAAGGCTTCAAAGCCGGCCTTCCTCAAATAATCACGGCGTACTGGATCGTTCAAATCCAGCGTCCAATCGACCTGCACCGCGCCCGGAATATGTTTTGATGGGTACAGTAGCGGGTCTTCATTCGATTCAATCATCCGAACATTCGGGTCATGCAAATGCTCCGCGACCCACTCTGTAGAAACCAGTACATCAGGGCGCACATAACCTCGTTCTGAAATTGGCGATGACATTGAAGTTCCCTCACATATACGCTTCAGACACAGTGTAGCCGCCCCGAACACCCCACACAATGTCCAGTCGGGGGATGTTTACCCCTAAGTATTAGGGGGGCAGCAGCAGCATAACGGGGCAGCATTAACCAAGATAAGCACACTGAAACAAGTCTCATTTTTAGTATAACTGCAAGGGGCAGAATCTTAATGGCCGCCGCCATCATTCAAACGCAGGGGCTTACCAAGTCCTACAAAGGTGGAAAAAGCAAGTTCGCCCTGCAAAATCTCAATCTGACCGTCGAAAAAGGCGAGATCTTCGGCTATTTAGGGCCGAATGGCGCGGGCAAAACCACGACCATTAAGCTGCTGCTGGATCTCATTCGCCCCGAAAGCGGCAGCGCCTCACTTTTCGGGTTAGATGCGCGCGCATCCAGCGTCGAAATTCGCAAACGACTCGGCTATCTGCCCGGCGATCTAAACCTCTGGAAGAATCTCAGCGGCCATTATGTCATTCGTTATTTCTCGTCTGTACGCGGAACGCCGATTCCTGACTACGCGAAAACGCTGATCGAGCGGTTGGAATTTGATCCCACCAAAAAAGTGCGTTCGTATTCTACCGGAAACCGCCGCAAACTAGGGCTGATTCTGGCGCTAATGCATCGCCCCGAACTATTGATGCTGGACGAGCCAACCAACGGCCTCGATCCGCTGGTGCAGCAAACATTCATCGAGCTAATGCGTGAAGCGCAGGCAAACGGTCAAACCGTCTTTCTCTCGTCGCATCTGCTGAATGAAGTGCAGGCCATCTGTGACCGCGCCGCGATCCTGCGCGATGGGCGGCTGCTTTCTGTGCAGCGCATTGATGAATTGAGCAGCAGCGGTTTCAAATATGTAAAACTCACCCTGCGCGATCCGCAGCCCGCCTCGATTCTGACAAATGTTGCTGGCGTTGAAGATGTTCAGGTGAATGGCAGCCAGATCAGCCTGCGCCTCACTGGAGATTTTGAACCCCTGCTGCGCGCACTAAACGATAATTACGTGGTCAACATGCACGTGCAAGAGCCAACACTCGAAGAAATCTTTCTGACCTACTATGGTGATCGGCTGGCAAACGGCAGCGCCAAAAATCACCAGACTACCACGGAGGCGAAGTCATCATGATCGGCGCTATCTTCGCTGAAACACTCCGTCGAAACTGGAAAACAGCCATTTACTGGGGGTTGGGCATCGGTTTCATGGTGTGGTTGCAAATCATCATCGTGCAAGATACCACGATGATCACCCAAACCGCCGAAATTATGGAAAGCATGCCCCCGTTCCTGCTGCAAATGCTTGGCGGAACCTCCGATATGCAGTTTCTTGCCACGCCCGATGGCTATCTTGCGCTCCAGTTCTTCGGTTTCATTCTACTGGTGTTCGCCTTCTACGCTGCCGTTGCCGGGCTGAACATCACCGCCAACGACGAAGACTCAGGAATCATGGACGTATTCCTCAGCCTTCCTATAATTCGCTGGCAGCTTGTGCTCACCAGAGGGCTGGCCTTCGCCCTGCTCTCTGCGCTGGTGATCGCCGTCACTCTGATCTGCATGCTGATCGGCTTTGCCATGGTGCCGGGCATATTCAACATAGAGCATATGATACTGGCAACTTTCAATATCTTGCCGGCTACGCTGGTCGTGCTCACCTTCACCGCCATGGCCGCCGCAGTTATTCGCCGTAAGGGCGGCGCAATGGCGCTCACCGCCGCATTCATTATCGGCAGTTACATGCTCGATTTTCTGGCGAAAGCAGCGCCGGATACCATTCTCGGCACCTTGCAAAAGCTGTCCTTCTTTGCCTACTACGACAGCGCATCCGTCGTTCAACACGGGCTTTCGCCAGTCAACATCCTGATCTTACTGGCCGCCTCCGCCATTTTTGCGATTATCGCCATGTGGCGCTACCAGCACCGCGATATCGGCCTATAAATGCGGCGCTCAGCAGTTGCTCATGCTATCAGCACACAGGTAAAATCAACCTGTGTGTTTTCATTTGGATGTCACGATGCTCAACCAACTCCGTCTGCTCGGCTTGATCGTATTTTCAGCATGCTTGATCGCTTCACCGGCGGCGGCGCAAGCGCCAGATAATCCTGCGAGTTGGATTCCTGAAAGTTTTGCCGGATTCATCCGTATTAACATGACCGATGCCCGATCCTCGCTGGAATCGCTCAACATCGCCACCTTCGCCGCCAGCATCTTACAACCCGCGCGCGTGCAGTTCACCGGCGCACAAACGCTTGATAGCTTCTTCCCACTAGCTGAACTCGATCTCGAAGCGGCCAGCTTTGACGATCTAATTTCAGGCTGGCTAGGGCGCGAGATCATCATCGCCTACCCCGCGCTAGATCAGCAGTTCGTTTCAGAACAGCCGCTGCTCATCCTTCCCACCCACAATTCATTCCGCGCCGCCGGCGATCTTTCTGCCGCCATTCAGGCGCAAGACTTCCTTCAACGCGAAACCCGTAACGGCGCGACGATCTATCATGGCGATCAGGCGACCATTGCCTTCACCCCATCAACCGTATTGATCGGCACAGCCGAAGCCGTAAATGCCGCGCTGCTCACCGGCACAGGCGAAGCGCCTTCGCTCATTTCTAATGCGACCTATCAAACTGTTTCCGGCGCGCTGCCTGAAAATGCGATCTTGACTGCTTATCTTCAACGAGAAAGCGCCGCGAATGCGCTGAACTTTGTACTCAACGGTGGTCATGGCCGCGATCTCGTCTCTGCCATGGGCGAATCACTAGACGATTCCCACCTATTAGCGGCGGCGCTGGCTTCCGGCGGCGTAGACGCATTCGGCGCCGCATTGAACCCGCTTGCGCTGTTTAACACCTCGCTTGAACTGCACGCCGTGGCGCATTTTCCAGACGCTATACAAGCACAAACTACCCCTATCGATCCGCAAATTCTCAATCTTGTACCCCGCAGCGCCATGCTCGTACAGTCTGGAAGTGATTCTCAAAATGCGCTGCGATTCGCCCTGAACACGCTGCCGCTAGCGAATTTCGCCGGCGTCGCCCTCAGCAGTTTTCCGGTCAACCTCTCTCCAGCAGTCAGCCAATCGCTGATCCCCACGCCTACGGCTGAAGATATTCGCGGCGCAGTTGAAGGTTTCAGCACATCGCTAGAAGCAGCATCTGCTATAAATCTCGACTCGCTCTTGGCACAATTCTCCGGCAGCTATGTCGCTGCGCTGCTGCCCCGCCCGAATAATCCGCTGCCTGTATTAAATGCGTCTGCTGACGGCCTGTTCGTGGCGCAAGTTGAAGACAGCTCAGCCACCGTCGCGCAAATTCGGGAAATTATCGAAACGCTAACCCTACAGTCGCTGGTAGAGACCGACAACGGCGATCAAACCATCTATGCGCTGCAAGACCCCGTAACCGGCCAACCCCTTCTGGCATTAACCGCCGTTGACGATATTCTGGTAGTTGGCACAGGCGATGCGGTAAGTGCGGCGCTTCGTGCCAATGCCGGAGATAACCGCCTGATCCGTGAAGATCGCTGGCAAACGCTGGCGCAAGCAGGCGATCCGCAGTGGTATTTCGACGTGGATGCCCTCTATAACGTAATATCGCCAACGGCGGGCGGCCCGCAGCCCGTGCCGGTTAGCCAGATCGCTATACGGCAAGAGGCGCTGAGCGACCATCTAATTCGCTTCGCCCTTACTGCAACGCTCTCGCTTTCATAACCTACGCGCATTAACAGCCGGAGCATTCCCGCTCTGCCGCATCCGCCTTACTTCCCCTTAAACCCGTCCGTAGGGGTGATTGAGGGATGAGGTTCTTATGTCCTTTCCCTTACCCACTCCCCCAACATAACGTTATTGTTGCAACTCTCCGAAATACGCTAAAATCTCAGGCTACGCCCTAACTCCACGGTGAGTATGGTCGCTATCTTAAGGTATATTTTAGATATTCATGGAGGATATAGAAAAATGCTTCGCAAAATTCTCGTTGGTGCAGGAATGGCTGCGTTGGTCATCATGCCAGGGCTGGCTGTATCAGCACAAAGTGAAGTGACTTCCGTCTGCCTCGTAACAGACGTAGGCCGCGTAAACGATGGCACCTTCAACCAGTATGCGTATGAAGGCATGATGCGTGCCGCAGAAGAATTTGATCTCGACTCAACGTTCATTGAAACACAAGCGCAAACCGATTACGCCGCAAACCTCGCCACCTGTCTCACCGACGAATACGATATCGTTGTCACCGTTGGCTTCCTCATTGGCGATGCAACCCATGCCGCAGCCGCAGAAAACCCGGACACCCTTTTCATCGGTGTTGACCAGTTCGTCGCTGAGCCGCTGCCCAACTATGTTGGCTTGCAGTTCCGCGAAGATCAGGGTGGTTTCCTCGCTGGAGCGCTGGCAGCCCTTATGACCGAAAGCGGAACCGTTGCTGGTGTCTACGGCATTGATATTCCGCCCGTCGTCAAATTCCGCAATGGCTATGAGCAGGGCGTCGCCTTCGTCAACGCCGAAGATGGCACCGATGTTCAGGCGCTCGGCGTGTACATTGACAGCTTCACCGCCCCGGATCGCGGCGCAGCAGCCGCCGAACAGTTCATGGGCGAAGGCGCAGATGTGATCTTCGGCGCGGGCGGCCCCACCGGCTCTGGCGCGATTGCTTTCGCTGCCGGCGAAGGTGCTTATGTCATCGGCGTTGACCAGGACGAGTTTTTCACCACCTTTGGCGGTGGCGAAGCGCCCGGCGCAGAATTCCTGATCAGCAGCGCCGTGAAGCGCGTCGATAACGGCGTGTTCGACATGATCGCCGCCGCCGTCAACGGCGAAGCTTTCCCCGAAGAAGGCATGCACGTTCTTTCGGTTGAGAACGACGGTGTTGGTTTTGCGCCCCCGCACGACTCCGATGTTCCCGAAGAAGTGACCGCCCGCATGGAAGAAATTCTTGCTGGTCTGGTGGATGGCAGCATCGAAACTGGCGTAGACCCGGCCACCGGCACTCTGCTCAGCGAGATGGAAGCCGAAGCAACTCCCGAAGCAACCCCCGCTTCGTAAGCGCATCAGGCATCACAATAATAAAAAGCGGGTGGCCGCATTATACGGCCACCCGCTTTTTTAATTTCTCGATGCTGAATTACAATCGCCTTATTTCGCGTACTCTACTGCGCGGCGTTCCCGGATAACCTGTACTTTGATCTGGCCGGGATACTGCATGGTCTCTTCAATCTTCTTGGCGATCTCTTTTGAAAGCCGCACCGCTTGCAAATCGTCTACAACTTCCGGGCGCACAATAATGCGTACTTCACGCCCAGCCTGCAGCGCATAGCTCTGATCAACGCCTTCAAAGCTGTTGGCAATTTCTTCAAGCGTGCGCACTCGCCGTACATACGATTCGAGGCTTTCACGACGCGCACCCGGGCGAGCGCCCGAAATCGCATCCGACGCTTCAACAATATACGACTCGATAAATTCCTGCTCTACTTCATGATGATGGCTGGCGATGGCGTTAACAACCTTGGGATGCACGCCATAACGCTTCGCTAGATCGGCGCCGATCTGCGCGTGCGTGCCTTCTACCTCATGATCCACCGCTTTACCGAGGTCATGCAGTAAACCGCCCGCCTTGGCGATCATCACATCCGCGCCCAATTCCGCCGCGATCATGCCGGCAATATGCGCCGTCTCAATCGCATGGGCATGTTGATTTTGCCCGTAGCTGGTGCGGAATTTCAGCCGTCCTATCAGCTTCAGAATCTCAGGGTGTAAGCCTACCACACCAGTTTCATACGCGGCGCGTTCGCCTTCCTGCCGAATCACTGTTTCCACTTCAGCGCGCGCATCTTCAACCAGCTTTTCAATGCGTGCCGGGTGAATGCGGCCATCCGTGACCAGTTTAGCCATCGTGCGCTTCGCAACCTCGCGGCGCACCGGGTCAAAACTGCTCACAGTAATCGCTTCGGGCGTATCATCTACCACAACATCGACGCCCGTTGCCAGTTCAAAGGCGCGAATATTGCGCCCGTTGCGGCCAATGATGCGCCCCTTCATCTCATCGCTTGGCAGCGGAATCACGCTCACCGCAATTTCAGAAACATGCTCCGAAGCCAAACGCTGAATAGCCAGCGAAATAACCTCGCGCGCGCGGTTATCGGCTTCTTCACGCGCCTCTGCTTCAACCTGCCGGATGATGCGCGCCATATCATTCCGCGCCTCTTGCTCGGCAAGCCCCATCAACTCCGTTTTCGCTTCATCCATCGTCATTTGGGCGATGCGTTGAAGTTCTTCGGCGCGTTCTTCCTGCAATTTGTCTAAATCCGTCTGCTGTTTATCTAAACGGCTTTGGCGCTTATTCAGGTTTTGTTCGCGCTGCTCCATCCGTTCATACCGTTTATCAAGGTCTTCACGGCGGCGCTGTAAACGCTCATCTTCTTTATCTAACTCGCGACGACGGCGTATTGCATTCTCGTTGGCTTCATCCGTTATGCGTTTGGCCTGCTGCTCAATTTCGCGCTGCTTGCGCTGCGACTCTTCATTGGCAGCTGCTGTAATCTGCCGGGCCTCGTCTTCAGCCGCCCTGCGACGGCTGTTGCCCTGCCGATTCTGCATATAAAGAAGACCACCTACGCCCACCACCACGCCCACGACTAAACTCAGGGCTGCGATGAATTCCATATTTATTGCGGCGTTTTCCCGGTACCGAGGGCTGTCCGCTTCCTCCTTTCTAGCAAAACTTCGGTTAGATCTTACCTGTCTTCAGTCCAATCACGGTCTGCGCCATTGCCTTCGGTGTCTTCGCTAAAGAACGGTTCATCGCTAGCGTCCACTTCTTCAAAGATCTGCTGGATTGCTTCTCGCGTTGTCGAAGGTGAAAAGCCCTTCCTCGCAAGCTGCGCGGTCAGCTTCTTCCGCGCCTTAGATCGCGTGAAGCCGCGTATACGGCGCAAATACTTACGCGCCGCCTCAACGGCTGTAGCGGTCTCATCTTGATCCCCCAGCACATCATCAATAATGGTTCTGGCGATGCCTTTCTGGCGAAGTTCATAACGCAGCGCCCGTGTGCCTAGTGGCTTGGACGCATTACGTTCCTTCACCCAAAATTCGGCAAAAGCGCGGTCATCCAGATAACCCATCGTGGTCAAACGTTCAATCGCTTCGTGAATGACGGGGGCGGCGATTCCCTTGCGCGTTAGGTTCTGGCGAACCTCCGCGGCGCTGCGTGGCCTCAAAGAAAGCAATCTTGCAGCCGCATCTACCGCGTGCTGCGCTGCATCCTGAGCCTGTAATGCATCAATGTCTTCATCGCTCAGCGTCTGCCCTTTTCGTAAGCCAACTGCTTCATCAATGCTCACACTGAGAGAAAATTCGCCGTCAATGTAGACGTTGACGCGCTTCTTATTGCGCTTTTGGGCTTCAAGCCCGGTGATCACGCCCACACAAATCCCAACATAAACTTGGCAATTGCCAGTCTGGCACATGCTGAAAATGTGGACATTGGGCTAAATTGTCAAAGAATCAAAAAAAGAAACGGCACCAGATTCACAGCACTTGCCGGGTACGCGATATTCAAAAAACGCTTTCAGCAGTTTACTTAAGTCTCAACTGGGGTTCTAGGCCACCAGATTCACCTGTGCCCCGCTTATTCGCTTTCGCTACACTGCCTCAAGCAGCGTTCACCCAACTTTACACATAAGAAATCACTGCTCTGGGTGCTGCGAGTGACGTTCTTGTTTCTTTTTTGAGCGGCAGTTTCTAATAATTCGATAACCACGCCGCTTACCCCATCATGTCCAAATTTCCAGGTCAATTGTTGATGACCGTGTTTATTATTATGCACAGATCAGTGTATTTTCACAACTAGCATTTTTGTAATATTCCCAACAATCCTACCAATGACCGCCTTTGCAGC
>DAOTUZ010000139.1:0-10649 GCA_034437295.1 Anaerolineae bacterium
GCCTGTATCAACACTGTAGATCACAGTACTATTCATTGTTGGTACCGCCAGCAAGTCACCATCCGGGCTAAATGCAGGTGTGCTCGTATAGTTACCGGCTGGCAGCGTCCAGCGGGCAACTTCCTGACCACTGTCTGCTGCCCACCAGATGATCGCTGTCCGGTCACCTTCACAGGCAAAGCCCATTCCACTCATTGTGAGGCACACTTCGCCTAACACAAAATTGCCGCTTGGGCTGAACAGTATATTCGGACCGCCTACTTCAATGTTCATCGGGGCAATATCCAGAGAATGCTGCATTAATATTTCGCTGGTAGAGAGATCGGCAACTTGAAGTAGAGAATCATTGTCGTCATAGTTTGGCGATATGATCGCAACCTGCGTTTGATCCGCATTCAGCGCGAAAGCTCCATATCGGTCTGGCAGCAACCCGGCCAATACAGGATCGGTGACAATCAGAGCATTTATCCTCCGGGCGCTGGGCGAATTTAGCAGTCCCGGAGAAAACGCCAGCGCTAACGCCTCTTCGGCATTCAGGCTTTGCGTGTCCCATCCTGTGCCGTTATAGGTTGAACGAAAGTAGTGCGGATTGCGTGAGCCGTCGTTGTCAACCCATAACAGGCTGCTATCCGGCAAAAAGCGCAGCGCCTGCGGGTCACCGGCTTCGCTAGACATGAACGTGGATAACGCCCCGTCCTCCAAACTGAATATCCCGAGTTCGGTGCAGGATTTGGTGATAAAACGCTGATCTGGGCTGAGCGTAAACAAGTATCCTGAATAGATGTCCGGGCAGGTGATGACGCGGATCGGGACAAGGTGACTCGCATTTTCGGCAGTGATAACGTTGGACGCGAGATGCAGCATTTCCAGCGGCGTTGCGGGTACAATATTTGGATTCACCGGCAGCAGCCACGCTTCACCTTCGGCGCCATCTACCGTCCAACCTGTTAATCCCTGATAATCCACCTGCCACCACGAGAGGCCGTCAGCACAAACCGGCCCGTCCAACACTGCAAACACGCCGCCGGCGGGAATGGCCCCAACCTGTGTACCGGAACGTGATGGTGTATCGCGCACATTATTTGAGTCACCCGGTGCGACTTGCCCCTGCTCGCCAACTACCAGCGCCACCGGGGTGATGCCAGCGTTAACACATTCAGGAGGAATTTCTGCAGCCTGTGCAGTGATAGAGAAGAATGGAATACTGAGGCAAAGGCTCATAACGATTCGCGCAACGATCATGCCCATGTTCACCGTAATCCTTTCAAAGACAGATTATTCTGATTACGTTAAAGGGTACAACCCTTTAACGTATACTTTGAATTTTGATGGCTGGCAAACTAGCGATTATCCCCGCTTCGCTTCTAGCGCCTTCGCCAGCAGTTCTTTGACGATGCCGGGATTGCCCTGACCCTTCAGGATGCCCATCACCTTGCCCATCATCGGGCCGAACAGCTTGTCTTTGCCGGATAGATATTCTTCCACCCACGCCGGGTTTTCTGCGATCATCTGCGCGATAGCGGCATCTACCGCGCCGGTATCGCTGATCTGCGCCAGCCCTTTAGCATCCACGATCTTTTGTGCATCGTCGCCCGTCTCGAACATCTCGGCTAACACTATCACGCCTGTCGCTTTGTTGATCGTGCCGCCATCCACCAGCTTGACCAATCCGGCGAACTGCTGCGGGGTGATCTGAGTAGACTCAATCGCTTCACGCTCAACATTATGGGTGTTCAGCAGGCCGAATAACTGCCCGATCAGCCAGTTTGCCAGCGATTTAGCGTTTGCGCCTTCGGCCAGCGCCGCATCAAAATAATGGGCGACGCTCTGATCGGCCACTAAGACCGAAGCATCATAGCGGTTTAAGCCTAACTCGTTCATGAAACGATCACGCTTGGCATCTGGCAGTTCCGGCAAGCCCGCGCGAATTTCGGCCACCCATTCGCGGCTAACTTCGACTACTGGTAAATCTGGTTCAGGGAAATAGCGGTATTCTTCGGCGCTTTCTTTGTAACGCTGCACAACGGTGCGCTGTTTGGCTTCGTCCCAACCCATCGTCGCCTGCCGCACACCTTCGCCATTTTCCCACGCCTTAATCTGGCGGGTGGTTTCGTATTCAATCGAACGATACAGACTGCGGATACTGTTCAGGTTCTTGACTTCGGTACGGGTGCGATAATCGGTATCGTCTTTGTGCTGCACGCTGATATTCGGCTCGATACGCATGATGCCTTTGCTCATATCGCCATCGTTCACGCCCAGATACTGCAAAATGGTGCGCAGTTTACGGGCATAGGCTTCAGCAGCTTCGGCGCTGTGAATATCTGGCTCGGTCACGATTTCTAAGAGCGGCACGCCAGCGCGATTCAGGTCAATCAAGCTGCCGTCCATCGTGTGCATGGACTTGCCGGTATCTTCTTCCAGATGGGCGCGGCGAATGCGGATGCGCTGGGTGCTGCCATCGCTAAGATCAATATCCACATAGCCGTTCACGCACAACGGGCGGTCATACTGGCTGATCTGGTAGCCTTTGGGCAGGTCAGGGTAGAAATAGCTTTTGCGGGCAAACTGGTTAAACGGCGGAATTTCGCAGTTCAGCGCCAGCCCAACCATCATCGCCATCTCCAGCGCGCGCTTATTGATCACCGGCAGCGTGCCGGGCAGCCCCATAGAGACGGGATCAACGGCAGTATTGGGCGGCGCGGTCACGCTGTCCACCACCGGACAGGCGCTAAACATTTTACTCTCGGTTAAAAGTTCAGCGTGAATTTCTAAGCCGACAATGGTCGTCCAGTTAGAATTTGGCATATTCATCAAGTTTGGTATTTGCGATGCGAATGGCGTGATTGTAGCATAAATTGCGCGCTACAAAGGGGAAATAAGATGCCCGCCCATAAAAATCCAATTTTGCTCGATATTCCGGAGTCATTTCAGACCGAACGCCTGACTATTCGCGCCTATAAATCGGGTGATGGCCTGCCGTTTTTTGAGGCGATGCAAGAATCGCGGGCGGCGCTGGAAAAATGGTTGATGCCGTGGGTGGCCTTTCCGCAAACGCTAGAGGAAAGCGAAATTCGCGCTCGCCGTATGCAGGCGCGATTCATCCTGCGGGAAGATGTTAGTTTGGTTATAGAGCGGACAAGCGATAAATGCTTCGTCGGCGCGATAGGGCTGCATCGGATCAATTGGGCAGTACCGGCGTTGGAGATCGGCTATTGGGTACGCAGCTCGCTTTCAGGGCAGGGCTATGTGACGGAAGCTGTGAATGGGCTGACGGATTTTGCGTTTAAGGCGCTGGGCGCAGAAAGGCTGGAGATATGCTGCGATCCGCTGAATGAAAAAAGCGCCGCCGTCGCACGGCGCGCTGGTTTCACGCTAGAAGGCACGCTGCGCCATAACTACCCAAACGCGGAAGGCGACGGCTTCAGTGACACGCAGATTTTCGCCCTGCTGCGCGACGAGTGGGGCGGGGGGCGATAGGTATCGCCTTCCGATGCTTGTATTTGTAAGCAATTCGCTAATAAACCGCATCAACTTTGTAGATTTCTGTAGATTTTTTGCTATTCCCTCTGCCCAAGCGCCGCCCGCCGCGCTACAATGATGGTCATGATTGTGAAGTTCTGAACAGGCTTTGCGCGCTGCCCATCTGATTTGAGTATTTCTCCATGACGGTCATCAATCTTTCGCTTATTTTTTCAACCATCACCACCATCATCAGCTTCATCTTCGCCGCCATCGTACTCTGGCGTTGGGTCGGCTCTCGCAAGCGCGGGCGGCACAGCCCTTACCTGCTGGCGTGGGGAATCGGCCTGCTGCTGTATGGCATCGGCGCATTCTGCCAGATCGTGCTGTATTTCACGTGGAGCAGTATCGCCTTCGGGCTGTGGTATTGGGCGGGGGCTATCGCCGTCGCGCCGTGGCTGGGGCAAGGGACGGTTTACCTGCTCTGGCGTAAGGGTAACATCGCTCGCAATATCCAAATGGCGCTGATTCTGGTTTCAGTGATGACGCTGCCTTGGGCGCTGTTCATGACCCCGATGAATGCCGCCGCATGGCAGCCGCACACCGATATGACGGTGATGATCAACGACATTCTGACGAAAGGTGGCGTGCGCGTCTTTTCGCCAGTCATGAATATCTGGGGCACGCTCGCGCTGGTGGGCGGGGCAATTTATTCGGCTATGCTGTTCCGCCGCAAGCAAATTCTACCCAATCGGATGATCGGCAATTGGCTGATCGCGGCGGGCGGGCTGTTTCCGGCGCTAGGCGGATCGCTCATTCGCGCCGGCGTGCCTGAACTCAAATATGGCGGCGAGATGATCGGCGTGATCCTGATTTTCGCCGGTTTCGTGCTGGCAACCCGCGTGCCTGAAGAAGTCAAAGACCTGCGCGAACGCCGCCGCGTGGCTTCCGGCGGTAGTTCGTAATCTCCTGCGTGTTGATGGTATCCTCTGCGGGTTCGGGGGCGCTGCTGCGCCCCTACCCACATAGTTGATAGCCTACCTTCTCACCTTCATCTGAGGGTGAGAGTGGCCGGGGATGAGGACTTTGCCTTGCGCGCATGTTTAATCGCTAATCGTGGCGAAATAGCACTCCGCATTATTCGCGCCTGCCGTGAACTGGGCGTGCGCGCCTGCGCCGTCTATTCTGAGGCCGATGCCCACGCGCAGCATGTTTTAGCCGCCGATGATGCCTTCGCGTTAGGCGGCAGCGCCCCCGCTGAAAGCTACCTTGATGTTCAAAAACTGCTGGACGCCGCGCGCCAGATGGGCTGCGACTGTGTGCATCCTGGCTATGGTTTCCTCTCTGAAAATGCTGATTTCGCGCAGGCTGTTATAGACGCCGGCTTGATCTGGATCGGGCCGCCACCTAATGCCATCCGGTCAATGGGCATCAAAACTGAAGCCCGCGCCCTGATGCGCGCCGCTGGCGTGCCGCTGGCGCCCGGCTTTGACGATGAGCATGCGAGTGACGATGCGCTGCTGAACGCGGCGCAGTCTATCGGCTATCCGGTGATGGTCAAGGCGGCGGGGGGGGGCGGCGGCAAAGGGATTCGCATCGTTGAACAGGCGGAAATGCTGCTTGAGGCGGTGGCCGCTGCACGCCGTGAGGCCGGCCATGCCTTCAATAATTCGCGGGTCTATCTCGAAAAATATGTTGAGCGCGCACGCCATGTGGAAGTACAGGTGCTGGCCGATCAACAGGGAAACACGGTGCATCTGTTCGAGCGCGATTGCAGCGCACAGCGCCGCCACCAGAAAGTGATCGAAGAATCGCCCGCGCCGGGCTTGAGCGTGGCGCTGCGTGAAGCGATGGGTGAAGCTGCCGTCGCCGCCGCCCGCGCCGTCAATTATCAAAGCACCGGCACCGTCGAATTTCTGCTCACGCCAGATCAGCAGTTCTATTTTCTGGAGATGAATACCCGTTTACAGGTGGAACATCCGGTCACCGAACTGATCACCGGCCATGATTTGGTGAAACTGCAATTTGCCGTTGCTGATGGCGAAAAGCTGCCATTTTCACAGATTGACCTCACCCAACGTGGGCATGCCATCGAGTGCCGCCTGTATGCGGAAGACCCATCGGGCGGATTTTTACCCGCCGCTGGCACGCTGTCACATTTTGAAATTCCGCAAATGCCCGGCGTTCGGGTGGATTCTGGCGTGCGAAGTGGCGATACGATTTCCCCCTATTATGATCCGCTGATCGCCAAGATCATCGTCTATGACAGCACCCGCGCGCTGGCGCTTCAGCGCATGAAGGCCGCCCTGAATGCGGTGATCGCGATGGGGACAATCACCAATCTAAACTTTCTGCACGCGCTGATCGCAGATCCAGCATTCCAGCGGGGCGGCATAGATACCGGATTCATCGAACGCCATGCGGCTGAACTGACTGCGCCGCCAGAACATGATTTACAGCTTGCGCTGCTGGCCGCAGCCCTGTGCGAAACTACTGCTGTTCAACCGAATCATGCAATGTCTTTTGCAACTTCCGTGCCAGATTCATGGGATAATGCAGATAGATTCCGCATTGGAGGAAACACCTGATGCAGAAGAAGTGGATGATCCTGACGTTGGTCATCATCGCGGTGGTGGTGATCGTCGGCGTCGCGCTTAGCGTGTTGGCACAGGAAAATCAGCCTACTCAGCCCGTGGTCGCTATTGACCAGCCTGCTGGCAGTACCACCAATCATTCTTCGCGAGAAATCTATGCGGTGTTAGCTGTTGGTGATGGTATTTTTGAGCCGGAGGGCTGGTTTGCTGGCGGCCAGGAAATGACAGATCGCACAGTAGTGACGTGGGCATCTGAAAGTATTGGTGGCACCAGTCTTGCCGAATATCTTCATTTCGATCAGGGCTACGACTCTACTACCATCGTTGCTGAATGGTTTAATAACGACTGGTTTACCGCTGCTTTCAGCGATTTCAGCACTTGGACGCCGCAGGGCGCTTGCACGACAGGCAGCACCACCCTCTATGAATTTGCGTTGGTGCAAGACAATCTCAATTATGTCCTGCGCTATTGGGTCGAATTGATGTCGCCGGATCGCATCCTTGCCTTCCAGATTTTGTTCCCTGAAGAACAAGCGCCGCTGTTGGAGCAGTACGCGCAGCGCTATAACGCTAACCTATTCGACTGCCCATAGCCGATGCCTGAATACCGTTATCGTTTTGGTGATCGTATCTTTGAAATCAGCCTTGAACCGGTGGCAGACGGGGATCAACGCGCCGTGATCCGCGAAGGCGGAACTATCACCACGCTTGTTTTCAAGGCTGAACGGTTGCAAGAAGGCTGGATACTGCACCTACCCGACGGCCAACGGCAGGTGATCGCTGCTGTTCAAGGCGACAACCGCGATGTGTGGATTAACGGGTTCACCTACGCGCTGAAGTGCGAAGAGGAACGTGCAAACCATACTCCGGGCAGCGGAACAGTATCAGGACGTGTTGAGGCGCAAATGCCCGGCCTAGTGCGCGATGTATTGGTCGAAAATGGCGATCAAGTTAAACGCGGGCAAACGCTGGTGATCCTTGAAGCCATGAAAATGGAACTGCGGATGCCTGCTCCCTTTGATGGCGTGGTGAAACAAATGCATATTCGCAAAGGCGAAATTGCCGCGCGCGGGCAATTGCTGGTTGAAATCGTGTAATGATTCGTGACAAACGCCATTCGATTCAAGCGGGAATAGTGAACTATATCACTATCTCTACAAACTCAAACCTCGTATAGTGCTCTAATTCAAAATCACACTACTCTGGAGAGGACATGATGACGATTGACTTGATGATTGCCATCATCATCCTATTAATTGCGATTATCCTTTTTGTAACCGAAAAATTGCGCGCCGATTTAGTTGCCCTGTGCGCCATCATCGCGCTGGTTTCGACAGGAATCCTGACGATTGAAGAAGGCATTGCTGGTTTTTCCAGTTCATCGGTTCTCAGCATTGCCTTTCTATTTGTGGTCGGGGGTGCAGTTTTTCAAACGGGACTCGCCGCAACTATCACCAATTACATCGTCAAAATCGGGGGAGATAGTGAAGCCCGATTGCTAATGCTCCTCATGATCAGCGTTGCCACTATGTCGGCGTTCATCAGCTCAACCGGTGTTGTCGCTCTGATGCTGCCGGTGGTTATCAACCTCGCCAAACGCACTAAGGTTCCAGCCTCAAAATTACTCATGCCAATGGCGTTTGGAGCGCTATTAGGCGGCACCACCACGCTGATCGCCACGCCGCCCAACATCATTGTTTCGGAAACACTGGAAACAGCCGGATACGAGCCTTTCACCTTTTTTAGCTTCACCATACCGGGATCGCTGCTGTTGATTGCTGGCCTGATTTACATACTGGTTTTTGGACGAAAACTCATTCCCCATCGTAAGAGTGATCATATCGTTCAGCGTATGGAGACGCCGGGAGAGTTATTCGAGCTTTATAAACTGCCGGACAATATGTACCACCTGCGCGTTCACGAACAATCAATGCTTGCCGGCCTTACCATCGGCCAAAGCCACCTCCGAAGCGAATTCAACGTCACCATTATCAATATCCAGCGAACCGTAAAAAAGGGGGCGAGCCTTCGCGAACTCACGATCCAGCAGCCTAATCCTGAAACTGTGATTCAGCCGGATGACATTCTGATTGTGCAAGCCGATATTAGCGACCTAACCTATACTGCCGGGTATTGGAACCTCGGTATCATGACCAACCATCCTATTCGTGATGATGAGGTCATCACAAACGAAGTCGGGATCGCTGAAGTCATCTTACGTCCCCGGTCTACGCTGATCGAGAAAACGCTGCCCGAAGTCCGGTTTGGCACTGTTTATAACTTAACTGTCCTCAGCATCCGCCGTCCGGGCGCGGATGAAGTGCTCAATCTCAAAGAAACGCCGCTCAAATTTGGTGATATGCTGCTGGTTCAAGGGCGTTGGAAACACATTTTTGCGCTCAAACAGCTGCGCCAGGACTTCATCGTGATGGGTGAATCAGAAGCAGCAGAAGCTGGGGCATTTACCCGTTCCTCCCATGCCCCGATCACGTTGATGATCATGATCGGCATGGTGGTCGTTCTCGCCCTCAATATCATGTCGCTTACACTGGCAAGCCTGATCGCCGCAGTTCTGATTGTGCTAACAGGCTGCTTGAGCATGGATGAAGCATACGAGTCTATTGACTGGAAAAGCCTTGTCGTGATCGCAGGCATGATTCCGATGAGTACCGCTCTGCAAAAAGTAGGGCTGGTTGATATCGTGGCTGATTTTCTGATGAATACGCTGGGAGATTCTGGCCCAATTTATGTACTCGCCGGTCTTTTCCTGATCACCGTAATTTTGACCCAGCTTGTTTCCAACACAGCTACCGCGCTGCTGATCGCCCCTGTGGCTATCACCGCTGCCATCGGCCTGAACGTTGCCCCGCAAGCCTTTATGATGGCGGTTGCCATTGGCGCGTCAATGGCTTTCATTTCGCCCGTTTCAACGCCAGTGACCATGCTGGTGATGGGCGCTGGCAACTATAGGTTCAGCGATTTTGGCAAGGTGGGGGCGCCGCTGATTCTGATCGCTTTTCTCGTCGTAATCTTCGTACTGCCGATTTTGTGGCCGTTCTAGGGCTGGTTGCAGTAGACTTATCGCTGAATAACAACCGTCACTCTGCCTGCAAGCACGCTGTTGGCGGCGTGGCGGCTAAAACTAAGCCACTATCGGCCCGGATGAGGGGCAGTACGGCGGGTGATTTTGAACTCGATTGCCTGTGCCAATAGTTCGCGGGCGCTCTGTAAGCCATGTGCATTTGGCGTGCCTAACATGGCCGCCAACTCAGCAGCGCGGGCTTCATCTTCGGGCAGCGAGACAATTTCGGTACGGGTGCGCCCGCCTTCAACCAGCTTGCGCACGTGATAATGACGATCAGCATAGCCCGCAAGCTGCGCTAAATGCGTGACCACCATCACCTGATGTTCGCCGGTCAGCTCCCACAGCTTTTCGCCAACAATCGTACCCACCCGCCCACCAATGCCTTGATCGATTTCATCGAAAATCAGCGTCGGCGTCTGGTCAGCCGATGCTAATACCCGTTTTAGACCAAGCATGATACGCGCCGACTCGCCGCCAGAGGCAACTTTAGCCACTGGGCGCAGTGGTTCGCCGGGGTTGGCGCTCATCATAAATTCCACACGGTCAATGCCGGTTTCGTCAAATGCCAAGCGCTGATCGCCCACATAAGCGCCGTTCGGGTCTTGCTGCTGCTCAATTTGCGCTTCAAAACGCGCATTATTCATCCGTAGATCGCCCAGCTCATTCACAATTCCCGCGGCCAACTGCCGGGCGGCGGCTTTGCGGCCTTTACTGATCCTATCGCCCAGTTCGCCGATGTGTTTTAGCAGTACTGTCTCCTGCTTGGTCAGTTCATTCAGATGTTCTTCGCTGTGTTCCAGCGTGTCCAATTCAGCGCGGGCTTTTTCAGCATAGGCTAGCACCCCGGCAACATCCGTGACATTGTAGCGGCGGCGAAGCTGGTTGATCAGTTCTAACCGTTCTTCCAGTTCATCCAGTCGTTCGGGGTTATATTCAACGTGATCCAGATAGCGCCGCAGCGTGGTTGCCATTTCGTCAATCTGTTCGCTCACGCTTTCCAGCGTGTCCAAATCTTCCTGACGATCCGGATCAATCGCCGCCAGCTTGCCCAAAGAGACGGATGCCTGCATCACCTGATCAACCGCCCCGATCTGTTCCGGGTTGTCATCACTACCATATAACAGCGCCACCACTTCCGCCGTCAGGCGCGCCAGCGTTTCGCTGTTGGCAAGGCGGGTACGCTCGGCTTTAAGCGTCTCGTCTTCGCCTACAACCAGCCCTGCGGCGTCAATTTCTTCGACCTCATGCCGCAGCCGATCTGCGCGGCGTCGTGTGGATGCTTCATCTTCCAGCAGCCTGTGCATTTCGCGGCGCAGATCATAAACACGCCCGACCACCGCAGCAATCGCGGCACGGGCATCCATTAGCCCGGCATAGCGATCTAACAGCTCAATATGCAGCGCCGGTTTTAGCAGCGAAAGATGCGCGCTCTGCCCGTGCACGTCTACCAACTTTTCGCCAATCTCGGTCAGCACTTCAAGGTTCACAGCGACGCCGTCTACGCGCCC
>DAOTUZ010000140.1:0-21298 GCA_034437295.1 Anaerolineae bacterium
ACGCAGTGCAGCACCGCCAGACGCATCCCCCGCTTCAATGGTGAATGCTTCCACACCGCGCAGTCCGGCATAATCTGCGATCAGTGGGCCAATTTGCGATTGACTGCTGACGGTGGCGCCGTAAGCGCTGCCAACATACAGCGCATCAATCTGTCTGATGCCGCCGTCCTCCATTGCCGTACGTATAGCCCCTATGCCAAGGCTGCGTAGGTCGGTTTCCCAGTGTTCCCCTACGGGCGTTTGCCCGATTCCAATAATGCTAACTTCGCGCATCATTTCAATTCCTCAACAGGTTGCGGTAGCGGCAGTAGGTGGCGTAGTCAATGACTGTGCGGCGATTGATGTAATCCATGGTTCGCGGGGCGCGATCACGGGCTTTTATAAGGTGATCCGTCACTACCAGATCAAATGAGTCTGAACCAGCGCCGCTGCCGTAGCTGGTCATTAGAATGCGATCACCGGGATTAGCGATGTCCAGAATTGCAGTTAATCCAAGCATGCACGAGCCAGAATACACATTGCCGATTTTGTCAGCAAGCAGCCCTGCGCGAATTTGCTCATCCTTGAATCCGAGCATTGAGGCGGCGCGCTGCGGAAATTTCACGTTGGGTTGGTGAAACACGGCAAACCGGTAATCAGCAGCCGTGCTGCTCATCAGTTCCATCAGCTTGCTTGCTGCCGAAAGCGTATGATTGAAATAGGCGGGTTCACCGGTGAAGCGTTCGCCATGGCTGGGGTAGCTCACATCAGCGCGTCGCCAAAAATCGGGTGTATCGGTCACAAAACTGTAACTACCCTGATAGATGGCGACGGACTCCTCGGCGGGGCCAATGATGAATGCCGCACCACCGCTGGCGGCGGTGTATTCCAGCGCGTCGCCAGGGCGGCTTTGCGCAGTGTCCATACCAATGCTCAGCGTATAATTGCCCATGCCGCTGCCAACGATGCCGATAGAGGCTTGAACCGCCTCTGTGCCTGCTTTACACGCAAATTCCCAGTCCGCGGCTTGAATGTTTGGGGATGCGCCGATGCTTTCTGCCACGATTGTGCTCGTTGGCTTCACCGCGTAGGGGTGGCTTTCGCTGCCGATCCACACTGCGCGCAGCAGCAGCGGATCAATTCCAGCGCGGGCAAGAGCGTTGCGTGCTGCCTCAATAGACATGCTGGTTACATCTTCATCTTGCCCTGCAACGGCCTTTTCGGTAATTGGGCTGCCGCTTAAGCCATTCGTCCATACCCTAGCCACTTCCTGTCCGGGCAGTCGAAATCTGGGGACATAGGCTCCATAGCCGACGATGCCCACCTGCCGATCAGGCCTCATCAATAGATAATTAGTGGCGGAACCGGTGCTGCCATTGCTCGAAAACATAGAGTTTATCCTTTGAGCGACTCTATAATTGCTTTTGCCCGTTCGGGGCGAATATTGTTTTCATGAATCATTTGATCGACCACAGCACCTACTTGCTCCGGTGCTGCGCCCGCTGAAACTGCAATTTGCTTGGCGTGCATACGCATATGCCCGCGCTGAATGCCTTCGGATGCCAGTGCGCGTAGTGCGGCGAAGTTCTGTGCCAGCCCTGCTGCCGCGCATATTTCCGCCAGTTCTTGAGCGCTGGTCACGCCCAGAATCTTCAAGGCCACCTGCGCTGCCGGGTGTACGCGGGTTGTGCCGCCTACGATGCCAACTGAAAGGGGCATCTCTATCTCCCCGTGAAGATCCCCGTTCTCGTCCTGCCAGTAATGGCTAAGACTGGTGTAGTGGCCGTTTCGCGCAGCGTAAGCATGTGCGCCTGCCTCAATGGCGCGCCAATCATTACCCGTGGCGATAATAACCGCATCCACGCCGTTCATAATCCCTTTGTTATGGGTGGCGGCGCGATACGGATCGATTTCGGCAAAGATACCAGCCTCAACCACAGCACGTGCAACGGCTTCGCCGGCCATGCTCTCGGTTGCTAGAGCTGCCGCAGGGATCATCCCTTCAGCCCTAGCTTTACGTTGATCCGTCAGGTTGCTCAAAATACGCAGGTTGACCCTGCCACCGGTGATCTCTTCAACCAGCGGGGCAATATGTTCAGCCGCAGTATTGATTGCATTTGCACCCATAGCATCCCGTACATCCATTAACAGATGCACAACCAGCATCGGGCCAACGGGTGTTTCGGGAAACGGCCGTGTCTGAATATCCCGTGCGCCGCCGCCGCGTTTAAGGATACTTCCGCCGATAGAATCTGCTGCAGACAGCAAACGTTCCTTGTTTGCGGCAATCTTTTCGGCGGCGGCGAACACGTTTTGCAGATCGAGTACCTGCAACTGCCCGATCATAATCGGCGCGTCGCTGGAGGTTTGAAATCCACCGCCTTCACGGAATAGGCGCGCTGCATTGCTCATTGCCGCGACAACTGAGGGTTCCTCAATCACCATGGGGATCAGACGATCCCGCCCATTGATGACGAAATTCGTAGCGATGCCCAGAGGCAGGCTGTAAATGCCTACCGCGTTTTCGATCATGTGATCGGCCTGCGTCGCGCTCAGACCTGCGCCACGTAGCAAGATATCAATTTCGGTATCGGTAAGTTGTGCCCGATCTTGAAGTATGCTGGCGCGTTCTTCAATGCTTCGTTTATAGAATCCGGGCAGGCGTGATGTATGTTCTGACATAGCTCAAATCTAGCTTGTAGAGTCTTTCAAAACCTCTCAAGTCCGTGAAAAAACGCGAATCTGCTGGGTATTTGGGTTTGATAACAGGAATTGAGAGCGATTGAGAGTTTGGATTAGAATATTCACGGAGGAATATTGTATGTTTCGAAGATCATGGGCGATTTCAGCGTTTTTTGTCTTGATTAGCTGTCTTGCAGTAGGTGCAGCAGGGCAGGATGCCGCCCCGATAGACTCAATGGTCGTTGAATCTGTCGGGGCGTGGACGGATACACTTCCCGAATGGGATGGCACCTACCGGCGCATTCGGGTGCCTATCTTAATGTATCACTACGTAAGTGAACCCCCTGAAGCTTCCGACGATACCCGTATAACGCTGAGCGTAACGCCCGACATGTTTCGTGCGCATATGCAGTATCTGTTTGATGGGGGCTATAACCCGATTTCACTCTATCAACTTATTGATGCGCTGCGAACAGGGGCCGCGCTTCCCGTGAAACCGGTTGTTTTGACTTTTGACGACGGATATGTAGATCACTTTAGTACAGTCTACCCTGTGCTGCATCAGTTTGGGTTCACTGGAACCATTTTTGTAATCACTGGCGCTCCCGATAATGCCGCGCCCGGCTATCTGTCTTGGCCGCAGATCGCAGAGATGGCTGAAGGTGGCATAAGTATGGAAAATCACACCCGCGATCATATTGATCTACGTAACCAAGACTATGACACGCTGGTTTATCAGTTGTTAGGGGCGCAGGAAAGCTTGCTGGCTTATACCGGGCGTACGCCTCATTTTGTGGCTTACCCGATGGGCTTTTACGACGAAAATACGCTTGGAATTTTGCGAACGATGCCGGTGTGGGGGGCGCTTACGACGCAGTTTGGTGCGCTGCATACTACCGATAGGGCGCTGGAAATGCCCCGTGTTCGCATCAGCAATGAAACGGACGTTGCCGCACTCGCCGCTTTGTTGCAAACCGATTATTAGATAATAAAAAACAGGGCGCAGTTAACGCCCTGTTCTGAGTGATCGTGTCAGTTCTCTAGTCCGGTAGAATTCTGGTTTTGAGAAAATAGTCCAACCAGACCACGAACAGCAGACCTAGAGGCAGTGCCGTCCACAGGAAATATTGATAACCATATTTTGCAATTGAAATTGGAATTCCTGCATTGGGGCCAAGCCACGGCAAAATGACTGTAACCATGATCGTTGCAATCAGAGCGCCAGCAGCAAGCCCGACTACCCACACAATGATGCGACGTATTGTTAGCGCCGACATTTGTACTCCAATCAAAAGTATTGCGTTTCACAATTCACGGAGATTGTACCTGATTTTCAGCGGAATTTGCAAATTAAAAAGTTCATATTTGGAATATTCGCCCATGTGCCACATATCATGAATTGATGTGCTGTTCTCATGTGAACGCCTTCACAAGTATGGATTGTATATTTCATATTCGGCGCTAAAATTTAGTAAATCTTGAACATATCGAACGATAGGGTTCGGTGTTATATCTTTGATAAGTAAGGTCTTTGTGGCCTTGCCCCCGATTTTAAATAAGAAGGGAAATGCCCTGTGGTTGATTTATTCGATAAGGTGAATGGCTATGATCGCGCGAAGGTTGCGATTGAGGCTGGTGTTTACCCGTACTTTCGCGCATTAAGCGATACTGAGGGCGCTATTGCCAACTTTGAAGGCAAAGAAGTCGTGATGATCGGGTCGAATAATTATCTCGGCCTGACCACCGATCCGCGCGTTCGCCAGGCGGCTGTTGATGCGGTCAACCGTTACGGCACTAGTGTAACTGGTTCGCGCTTCCTGAATGGCACGCTTGAGCTTCACCTTGAGCTGGATAGGCGGCTGGCGAAATTTGTTGGTAAAGAAGCTGCGTTGGTATTTTCCACGGGCTATCAAACCAATGTTGGCACTATTTCTGCGCTGGTGGGGAAGGGTGATTACGTCATCATTGATAAAGATGATCACGCCAGCATTGTGGATGGCTGTATCATGTCACGCGGTGAGATGAAGCGCTTCCGCCACAGCGATATTTCCAGCCTTGATAAATTGCTGTCCGAACTGCCGGAATCCGGAGGCAAGCTGGTTGTTGTCGATGGTGTCTATAGCATGGGTGGGGATATTGCGCCGCTGCCCGAAATCGTAGAAATCTGCCGCCGTCATAACGTCCGTATCATGGTTGATGATGCGCATGGCATCGGCGTAACTGGTGGAGGGCGTGGTACCGCTCATCATTTTGGGCTAACCGATCAGGTTGATCTGATTATGGGTACCTTCAGCAAAAGCTTCGCCTCAATCGGCGGTTTTATTGCTGGAGATCACGATACTATTCACTACATCCAACACCATGCGCGTTCTCTTATTTTTTCAGCAGCACTCCCTGCGCCTCAGGCTGCAGCCGCTCTCGCCGCGCTGGACATCATGGAAAATGAGCCGGAGATTGTGCAGCGTGTGTGGGATAACGCTGAATATATGCGCGCCGGGCTAAAACGGCTGGGCTACAACGTTGGACACAGTAACACACCGATCATCCCTGTGATCATTGGGGATGATTTCCGCACCGTAATGGCATGGCACGCGCTGATCAGTGAGGGGGTTTACACCAACCCCGTTGTGCCTCCCGGCGTGCCAACCGGTCAAAGTTTACTGCGCACCAGCTATATGGCGACGCATACCACTGAACATCTGGATCGTGCGCTGCGCGCATTTGAGGTTGTCGGTGAACGTCTAGATATTGTTCATCAGCCACACACCTTTGAGGCGGTTGGCGATTAGCTGATACGCAGATAGTCAACATTGCTACCTCATTACACGTATAAAAAAAGGACGAACCGAATGTGTTCGTCCTTTTTTTGCAGCCTTGAACAGGAAACGCTAACGCCTCTACATTCTCACGAAATAGAGGCGTTAATGTAAAGTTCTAAATCTGCTTTGTCTCTTTCGATTCCGCTTTCTTTTTGTTGCCACCCAGTAGCCCGTTGATCTTGCGGTTCAGCGGTTCTAATAGGCTGAAGGCAACGGGTACAACCAGCAGGGTTAGCACCGTTGAACTGAACAATCCGCCAATCACCACGGTACCTAGCTCGGAGGCAATAATCGCGCCGTGCGAAAGGCCAATTGCCAGTGGAATGAGTGCCATGATCGTGGCGATTGCGGTCATCAGGATCGGGCGTAAGCGGCGCTGTCCCGCTTCCATCAGCGAATCGTGTACGTTCAGATTGCGTTCGCGGATGTTGCTTTGCACACGATCAATCAGGACCACAGCGTTGGTCACTACGATGCCGATGAGCATCAACATGCCAATCAGCGCAGAGATGCCCAGTACGCGGTTAGTCAGGGCGAGGGCGATAGCTGCCCCCACTGGAGCTACGATTACGCTGAGGATGATGTCTAGCCAGTGTACGAAAGAACCGAACGTGACGATCAGTAGTACGATGACGATGGCTACTGCGATGCCCATTGCTACAAATAGATTGGCGAAGCCCTCTGTCTGAAGCTGTGACTCAAAACCCTCGCTGACGGTAATTCCTGCGGGTATATTGGTCATCGCCGCGACTGCGGCTTTTGCGGCGGCGGTGACGCCTAATGTATCCTGCGTTTCCAGTTCGCCGGTAAAGCGTACCGAGGGCTGACCATCAATGCGGATATACGTCGGTGGCGCATCGTCCCCGCCGCCAGACATAGCGGCAAGGCTGCTGGTTACGTTAGCAAGACCATCTACTTGCTCTAGCGTTTGGATCACGCTCGCGTCAATGGCTTCAAGTTCGTGCTGGGGGCCGGTCAGTTGAAGCGCGAATCCTCCAAAGCCCTGTTCTGAAAGCGACGCTGCGGAAACAGTGACGTTTCCATCACCAAATATATCTTCAGAGATGCCGCGCACCTGCCCGGCCAGTTCGTCGAGCATGTTAGAATCTTCAACTGCTAGGGTGATCGACGCTGCATTTTCAGTAACCCCGGTGTCGCCTAGAATTAATGATTCCAGACTAGATCCGCTGCCGCCAACTGTCGTTTGAATACTCGAAATCAGCCCTTCTGGAAGATCATTGTGTAATCGTTCCTCAAATTCGGTAACCAGCGCATTGGTTTCCAGAATCTTTGTACCCGGCGGCAGGTTCACAGTGACGCCGATCTGCGGCTCGCCAAATGAGGGTAGGAACGCCTGCGGGCGGCTGGCAAACAGCGCCCCGCCAATAACGAGGGATAGGAAGGCAACCCCAAGGACAGCAGCGCGATGCGTGGGCTTCGCTAGTGACCAACTGAGCATTGGCAAATAGAAGCGTTCCAGCATACCGGTTTCATGTTCATCCTGCATTTCGCTGATGCTTAACAGCATATAAGCCAGCACCGGCACGACCGTGATCGCAACTACGAAGGAAGAAAGTAGCGCATAGGTTACGGCGAGGCCGAATGGTAGAAAGAACTCACCAATGATGCCGCCGGTTAATCCAAGCGGCAGGAATACCACAACCGTGATCACTGTCGCAGCGAAAATGGCTACTGAAACATCGCGAACGCCCTCAAGAATAGCGGTTTTCTTATCGCCGCCTTCCTGTAAGTGCCGGAACATATTTTCAAGCACCACAATAGAGTCGTCTACGACACGCCCGATTGCGACGGTGAGGCCGGACAACGTCATAATATTCAATGTCAGGCTTTGAGGGAAAAGGCGCAGCAAGAACGTGAAAATTCCTGAGCCTTCAGCCACTGGTTCGAGCGCCCCATGAACCATTGGTGGTAGCCAGCGCATCAAGGCCATTGCCATCAACACTGATAGCGGAATGCTGACTGCCGTCACTAACGTACTGCGCCACGCCGGGCGTGGCAGTGAACCCGGCCACAGCATCACCAGCGCTCCGCCTAGAACACCGAGTATCAAGATGCCGCGTACCAACACGTCAGTTTGATCCCATGCTAGGCCAAAGTCCCCGCCTGCCGCGCTGGCGTTCAACGCGACTGCGCCAACTAGCAGCAGCATAAACAGGCCAATCATGATCGCGCCAGCGATGCGCCGCGGAGTGCTTGCCCATTTGCCACTGCTTAAGAAGATCAGAATGATAACTACCGCAAAAACGGCGCCTAGACCACCTTCGCGAGCGACGCCGCTAATCGACTCCTCAATGAAGCTTGCCTGTTCAAAGGCCACGTTCACTTCAATATCCGGGTTCGTAGCAGTGATGCTGCGTATCAGCTCGTCAGCCGTATGGAATGCCTCAACTGTATTGGCATCGGCGCTCTTAAAGATGGTTAACAGCAGGCTTGATTGCCCATTTGCGCGGGTAATGGCCTCAGTAGGTGAGAAAGCTTCGCCACCTGAGGCTGCCCGTTCTTGCACCGATTCAGGTAGGGCTGCTAGAACATCTTGCGAGAGCAGTTGAAGGGCTTCGGCGCGCAGGCCGTCAAACAGCGCCGAATCGCGCTGGTTCATGTAGGCAGCAGCATCTACCGGGAGATTCCCAAACAGATTCGGGGCGAACGCTGCGCCCTGTGCGCTGTCAAAGAGACTGTTCAAGAAGTTTTGCGGGTCTGCCAAGAAGCGGAAGAAGTCATCCGCCGTATTCAGTTCGATACCCATGAAATCACCGATCATCCCCCAATCGCTGTTTAAAGCGGGGGCGTTCGGATCTGCGGGTGGCGCGTCAGTCGTATACAGCCCCGCTAACTGCGTAGCTGCGGACGGCGTTTCGCCGGAAATAATTGCAGCGATAGATGCCTGCGTATCCTCAGGTAAATTCGCCAGTACTTCCGCGGGAATAGCGGCAAGCGCGCCCGGCGAGAACTTCAGCGCCACGGCTGGATCAAGTGATTGGTAAAAATCGGGTTCTTGCAGCGAGAAGTAGCGGAGCGTTGCCGGTGTAAGGCCGTCGAATAACCGTACTTCATAACCGGCGAACTGTTCGGGTACGCTGGCATTAATAGCATTCAATATGCTGCTTGCCGAGCCATCGCCCAGTGTCAGAATATCCTGTGCGGTCTCTAGGGGGTGTTCGGTAAATTGTGGTTGGCTGGCAAGTGTGTCCCATACGGCATCTAGCGGCGGCGCAATTTGCGGCAGCGAGAGGACGCCATCATTGAAAGCTTCAAAAACGTCCGGCGTTAAACCCGGCAGGAACGTAGGATCGTGTTCAGCAAGGAAGGCGATCACGTCATCGCTCAACCCGCCAATTAACGCTGTTGGATCAATCGGAATAGCGGGAAGTTCTATCCCTTCAGGAAGTTGTTCAGGGTTGTCTAGCAGCATCATGAAACCCAGAAGCTGCGCAGCATTTAATTCCGCGCCGCCCATCTGTGCGGCCATTTCTTCGGGAAGTTGAATGTTAATCAGGTCATCGGCGGTATTCATTTCAGCGCCGATGAACCCACCAAGGAGCGTGAACGGTAAAGGCAACGCCGGGCCTTCTGGAAGTTCTGTAGTTGAAGTCTCGGTTACTTCCGGCACCGCTGTTGCTTCAGTTGTCAGTACGCCCGTCGGGGCTTCTGTGGGGGTTGTTTCTGTGCCTGCGATGCTGGAAATGCTGAACGTTCCCAAAGGAAGATCATCGAAGCTAAAGGTGATCATCTGTGGCGGTGAAATACGCCATGCTGTAGGGAGATCCACTGGGGGCAGGGGCGATTCTTGGCCGGTAATAGATGCGGCAAGCGATCTTGCGGCAAGCGCATCTCGCGTGAAGCCATCTAGTCCGGCTACGAAATCTTCCGGGAGTGCCGAAAATACTTCTGGAGCCATCGCCGCCAATTGTTCCGCGTTGAAGTGTTCCACCATACTCGGGTCGATGGACAGCATCTGTGTGATGTCATCAGGCGTCAGATCGTCAGTTTGTCCTAGCGCCCCTACAATTGAGCCAGTTTCGAGGAATAGGTTCAGCGTTGCGCCTACCGAACGGGTTAGCGTGCGCATTTCCAGAAGGTCTGATGCGTCGCTGAAATGATCTGTTCTCCAGCTTTCAGGAAGTGCTGGCGGCGCCGTCGGAACTTCTACATCAGTGCGCAGCATTTCGGCGGTTTCTTCGCTCAGCGCCCCCGTAAAGCCGATACGTGCCGCTGCCGCTGCCCATGCTTCAGAAGAAAGCTGGGTTAGCAGCGACGATGAATTTCCAGCGTCTATGGGCGCGGCAGCGATTGCGCCCTCTTCGCCGGGAATAATCTGCCCGCCGCTGATTTGCACGTTTGCTACCTGCGGCAGATTTTCTAATGCCGGCGCAATTTCTTGTTCAACCAAATGTTGCAGCGCATTGCCGACACTGTTATCCCGTTGGGTACTGGCAAGATAACCTAGCACCTGAGTAGCCGCTTCTTCAGAAAGCGCCGACCACACTTCAGGGGCTATCTGGAACAAGAAATTTGGATCTCGATTGGCAGTATAGATCAGTACATCGGCGGGTAGTTCGCCAATCAGTTGCTGTGCGAATTCTTGTGGGTTTGTGCCTTCAGGCGCGCTAATGCGGCGTTGGGGCAGCCATACGCCGTCAAGCGCATCCGCGATGTCACTGCGAATGCGGCCTTGATTCAGGCCAAAATCATTGCGAACTGTAATCACCGAGCCAAATGCGCCAGTCGTTGAAGTTTCAATATTGGCGACATTTTCGACCGGACTGATCGCATCTTCTAGGCGTTGAGTGATAATATTCAGCACTTGCTCGCTGGTCATCCCGGAAGCTTGCGCTAGAATGATCGTTTGTGGAAATTCGACAGCAGGAATTAATTCCTGTCGCAGTTGTGTGATGGCGATCACGCCAGCAATAGAAATTATTGCCGCAATAATCAGCGTAATCCATCGAAACCGCAGCGAAAGGGCAGTGATGCTAGTGAAGAATGCTTTCATTTGTTATCTCTACTTTGTGAGAATGTTCACATAGGGCGAATAATGTTAGCCTTAGTTTCACCGATCTGCTAGCGTCATTTTATTAAGGTTTTTCGACAACGTAACGATAAAAGTATTGTGAAGGTCTTATGACACCACCTACAATTCAGGTTGCCCAATCGTATCCACAGATGATTGTTGCTAAAGGATAAGCCTATGCCTCAGATCATTTCGATACATTCGTTTCGTGGGGGAACAGGAAAATCGAATATCGCCGCCAATATCGCCTATCTACTGGCGAAAGGTGGTCAGCGCGTTGGCATCATTGATACTGATGTGCAGTCGCCAGGTATTCACGCGATATTCGGCATTCATGCGGGTGAGCTTGAAAACACTCTCAATAATTACTTGCTGGGGCATGCTCCAATAGAAGACGCTGCGTATTCGTTACCTGAAATTACCGTACATGATCCGGGGCGCAGCTATTTACAAGGTTTAAGTCTCTGGCTAATTCCCGCCAGTATTCAGCCCGGTGAGATCGCGCAGGTATTACATCGTGGCTATGACGTAGGCTTGCTCAATGATGGCTTTCATCATCTGGTAGATCGCCTGAATCTGGACGTGTTGATGATTGATACCCATCCCGGCTTAAATGAAGAAACCCTACTTTCTATCGCGATCTCCGATACGCTGTGTATTGTGATGCGCCCTGATGAACAGGATTATCAGGGAACTGCGGTAACTGTAGATATTGCCAATAACCTTGAAGTGCCAAAGATGCGTATCGTGGTCAACAAACTACCATCGCGCTATGACGCTTCCTTATTGAAGGAAGACATTGAAAAAGAATACGCCGTGCCAGTAGCCGGTGTTCTGCCACTTTCTGAAGATGTTGCCGTGAACGCCAGCGGTCATGTTTTCTCTGCGGTTCAACCCAATCATCCATGGAGCCAGACAATACGTTCCATCGTGAGCGGGTTGGCAGAATAATTGCCCTGTATCTGAAACGCGCGATAGCCGCACGAATTCCCTGAACCATTTTCATTTATGTTCTTGGGGAACAAAACTCATTACAATATGTTAGACATTGCATATATCGTTGCGCTGTCTACTGAAAGAAGGAATGTATGTCTTCCGGTTGTTGGGTATGCGACCGAACTGCAAATGCCTCGTGCCGCTTTTGTGGGCGATTCATCTGTAAAGATCATGCATCCAAGCTTCCGTTCATTCTGACGATTTATGTTGGGGCGAATAATACGCCGAAAGCCGTGATTGTCGCTGATGCTATCTGGTGCGGTCTTTGCAGGCCGCAGGGTGAACCAATCGAGATGCCGGAATTTTATTAGAGGCTAGATCGCGATGCCCGGACTGTTTGATCACTTGAGCGCGCATCTAGAGAACGATGATTCGAGTGGAATCACGCCATTGGATATCGCTGAGCTGCCTTCAGATCAGCGGCAAATTATGCTGGCCTTGCTCCGTGAACAGACTGGCTCAGGAGAAGGGGTTGCTGTTGAAGTTCTAAACGCGAAATTCGCCGGGAAGATCGCCGCTATTGATGCGATATTAACCGAGCTTGTGCATAACGGTTGGCTAATCGTCTTGGGCGAAGCGCCTAAATTGCGTTATCGGGTGAACCTGAGAGCGAAACGTGGGAGCGATGCTAGTTTTGGATTGTGGTCAGTCTTATCTGATCGGTTGCCTAAAGACAAGCCCGGTTGAGTTGTAGCCTACGAAATGTTTGAAACCCATCCTAACCTCGAAGCAGAACTTCATACGCTTCTGCCTTCATATATGCTTGAAAACCTTCAAGAACCTGAAAACCTGAGGGCTGCGCTTCAACATCTCAACAGCCTAGAGCGGGCAGTTATTTCCTTTATTCCCTCGTATATCGCTGAAGATCGGGCGCTTTTTGGCGATAGGGCGGAGCCGGATGGCACGCTTCGTGATCAAGGGACACTGCGTGACGGCGTTTTTATGTTTGCAGATGTCTCCGGCTTCACCGCGCTTTCTGAAAAATTACAGCGAACGGCTGGCGCGCTTGGCACCGAAATGCTCACCGCCGTGATTAATCAATATTTCGAGACGATGCTGGAAATTCTGGCAAAGTCTGAAGGGCAGCTGTTGAAATTCGCTGGCGATGCGCTGCTCGCATTCTACCCGTCTACCGCAAACCCGGAAGATCGGCGCTCTGAATTGAAGGCGATTCGTACTGGCCTGCGAATGCAGCGGGCCATGCATGAAAAATTCCAACCGATTCAGAATGAACAGTTGGCGGCTCTATGGGGAACCGATCACGGCTCTCAACTAACAATGTCCATCGGTATTGCCCGTGGGCGGCTGTTTGAGTCTCTGGTTGGCAATACTGTCCAGCGCGATCACATCATTCAAGGTGGCTTGCCCGGTGAAGCGATGGACGCCGAAGGGGTGGGTGAGCGTGATGAGGTTATTGTCACGCCGGAAATTGCTGCTGGGCTGGAGGGTAAGTTTCGTTTCCAGCCGTTAGATGAAGGCTTTCTTCAAGTTGTTGATGATATCGCTGAACTTGACGACTTTGAGAGCGCGTTGCTCACCGTGCGCCGCCGGCAGGGTTCAGCCGCGGGGCTGTTTGACCTCGAACAGGAAAACTTGCTGGACAGCCTCGAAAATCAGGCCCGGAAAGTGAAGCGCGTCGGGCTGTTTGTCCCCCCGGCCATTCTCAGTGGTCTAATTCATAGCGATAACCTGCATCTGCCCCGTGAAAACCGCTATACCACGACGATGTTTATACACGCGACGGGCTTTGCTGAATTGCTGGCGGCGTGGGGTGAGGAAGAACTGCCCCGTGTTGTGGAGTATCTTGGCCGCTATTACAGCGCCGTTCAACGAATTGTCAGCCGCTACGGTGGAACACTCACCCGTACTGACCCCTATAAACTTGGCTTCAAAATCCTGACGACTTTTGGCGCGCCTATCCAACATAGTGATGATCCCTATCGTTCGGTGGCCGCAGCTCTCGAAATTAATCACACGCTGAATCAGTTCACGCAGCGTATTCATGAGGAACTGCCGTTAAAACTTCGCCGTGAAATTTACCTTCAACAGCGTATTGGCATCACCCTTGGCGAAACATTTTCTGGAGAAGCTGGCTGGAGTCAGCGCCGCGAATATACCGTGATGGGTGATGATGTGAATTTGGCGGCTCGCCTCATGGCTTACGCTGACTTTGGCAATATTCTAGTCAGTGAGCGTATTTATGAGCATGTGCGGGATTATTTCCACGCGGAACCGCAGTCGCCTATTCACTTGAAGGGTAAAAGTAAGCCGGTAAACACATTCCTAATCAGTGATGATGTGGAATCAGCAGGGATTCTTTCAACCGCTGGGGATATGCCATTTATCGGGCATGAGCTGTTTATGCTTAAGCTCGATCTTTTGCTGCAGCAGGCGAAGTTAGGGCGAATTAAGACCTTAGGGTTAGTTGCCGATGCTGGTATTGGCAAAACACGCATCGCCCGCCAGTTTGCCGGAACTGCACAGGCGCTGAAATTCCAGGTGGCTTGGGCAACCTGCCAGCCGCGCAACCGCCGCCCGATATGGGCTGCGTTGGTGGCGCAACTGCTGGATATAGACTTAACGGCTGCGCCAGAAGTAGCGCGCCATCAATTTGACGAGAAAATGCGAGATCCGCGCTATGCCGGACTGCTAATTCCACTGAGCAATCTATTATTCGGCAGCGGCGCGGCAAAAAGCCATCCTCCGAAACCGGAATCTCCGGTGGCGCGCCCCGGCGTAAACGATCTTTTTGCGATGTTCCAGCAGATGAGCGACGACGAAAAAAAACGATCAGGCATGTTTGGCCTGATGCGTCGGCGCATTGAGCAGACCGGAGAGACTGAGGCTGTGCCGGCCGATGATTCAGATGTTTTCAAAACAGCGGATAAAGCGACCAGTATTGAGCAGGGGTTGGTCAAATTTATCTCGTTATTAACCAGCACGCAGCCCGCGCTGATCGTTATTGACGACTTACATCAGGCTGATGATGAAACACTTGATTTGCTGCGAGCCGTGCAGCGTGGGGTTACCCGTGGTCAGCTAGCCCTGCTGCTGACCTATGAACCGGTTCCCATAAATATTGAGATTAAAAGTGAGGTTGTGCCGGATTTAAGCGAGGATGAAACATCCCGTCTCGCGATGGCAATTTTGCATGTTAACGAACTGGATCAACAGTTGCAGGCCATTCTTTGGCAGCGAACAAGCGGCAGGCCGTTGTACATCGAGTCGCTTTTACGCACGCTGATGGATAGAGATTTTATCGAAGTTACCAACGGCCGGGCTTCCCTCAAAGATCAGGCTGATATCGAGACCTTGCCCGATGATGTTCGCCAATTAGTTGTCAGCCGTGTGGATAGGCTGTCCCCTGAGAGCCAACATTTGATCCGTGTTGCGGCGGTATTAGGAACAGCTTTTTCGCCCAATGCGCTGGGCAGCGTTGGTGAATGGGCAAACGCAAGTCAGGTTGAATCGCTCGCTGCTGGGCTAGTACAAGCGCAGCTTTTTGAGGAGATCGAACCACAACTTTTTACCTTCCGGCATGGTATGACCCAATCAGTAATTTATGAAACCCTCTCGCGTGCGCAGCGTGCCAAATTACATCGTGCCGCTGCCATGTATTATCGCAATTTGCCTGAAGAGGAGATGCGCCCGATTCAGGCTGCATATCATTTAGCTAAATGTGGATTGTTGCCGCAGGCGATTGAAGTCCTGACTGAGGCAGCTGAACGCGCTGAAGAGATCGGGAAGATAGAGGATGCAGTGGCTAGTATCAAGTATGCGCTGTCGTTAATGCCGGACGATAAAAGTTTGCAGGCGAAATTAGATCAATTGTGCCAACCTGATGTTGTCGTCTAACGCTTCGCATTCTCAATCTGAAAAGTGTATAGTTTCGCTGTATACGGCACTTTTTCACAATTTTCTGCGACAAAATTCTAAAGGAAAGTGAATGTTCGTTCATGCCAGCGACGAACAACTGGCACGGAAGGCTCAGTTGGGCGACCGGGATGCATTCTTTGCGCTGTATAACCGCTACTTACAGCGGGTCTATAACCGCGTCAAAAGCAAAGTGCCGCCACAGGATGTTGACGATGTTACGCAGGAAATCTTTTTGGCAGTTGTGCGCTCATTAGATAGTTACGAGCAGCGATCCCGGTTTAATACATGGCTTTATACCATCGTTAACCGGCAAATCGCAGATTTTTATCGGCGGCGTGGGCGTATTGACCGGGTGCCGTCTGTTGAATTGAACGAAGAATCAGAGGATTTAGGTTCAACAACAGAACAGGACAGTGCTGACCAGCGCCTTTTCATTCAACGGGCTTTGAACAGCGTGCCAGAGCATTATCAGGAAATTATCCTTATGCGATTTGCCGACGGCCTCAGCTTTACTGAAATTGCAGGCCAGCGCGGCCAGTCGCTGGAGGCTGTAAAATCATTATATCGTCGGGCAATACAAGCAGTTCGTGACCAACTTGGGGAAGACTAACCAATGAGCCACGATACTCGCAAAGATGAACAGATAGCAGCCATGACGGATGCAATTTTGGCTAATCAACCTAGCGATACCGCAACCCATGATCAAGAACTGGGCGAGGTTGTGCTTGCCTTGCAAAAGTTGATCGAACCTTCTGAACGCCTGCCGCTTGCGCTTGAAGATCGCCTTAAGCTGGCCTTGAATAAAGAATGGCAAATGCGCGCCGCAGCATCGCAATCTAGAGGGCTGCCGAAGCGATATTTAATGGCCGCCGCTGGAATAGCGGCAGTATTTGTCGCTATTATCGCGTTGAGTCTTAGCACCCAAGTGACCGGCGATGTGATCACCGGCACAGCCGTTGGCGGCATGCCAGACTCGTCCTTAGTCGTTCTCTTTTCGACTGTTGGGCTGGTGTTTGTCGGGGCGCTCATTTATGCCTTCTGGCGAAGACGCTAGGTGATTTTTGACAGTTATGTCAGATTTATGCAATTCTGGTGGCGTTTGGTAGTAACATTTTCATAACCTGAAAAAGTTGTTGTCCGGCGTACACCAGATTGCATCCTGCTGATGACTGTCACGAACCTGATTTCTTACATCATCATTCTCGCAATTCCCGTCTTTGTAATTTACATCCTGCAATCAGTAGATCTATTTCAGACCACTAGGCGGCGCATCTTGCTGCTGTCGCTCGTATGGGGAGCCGTGGCCTTTGGCCTCGCTTACGTCGCGAACAATACCTTGTTGAGCGTACTCGTGAACCAGGTCGGTTTGGATCGCGCTGAAGCGCTCGATCAGATACGACGGTTCATCGCGCCTGTGGTTGAAGAGTTAATCAAGGCGCTTTTCCTAATATTCCTGATCTTTCAACCCACCTTTCGCTATCCGGTAGATGGCGCTGTCTATGGATTTTGTATCGGTATTGGCTTTGCCGTTGTTGAAAATATTTTCTATGTCAATAACAGTGCCAACGTTTCGCTCTCCTTGGCAATCACGCGCTCGCTTTCAACGGCGTTAATGCACGGCACTGCGACGGCGCTTGTTGGCCTTGGTTTAGGTAGGCTGCGCCGCACAAAGAATCGCTTCCCCTTATTTGCTGTTGTGGGCATCGTTGCTGCCGTTGGCGCGCATATCATCTACAACAATATTGTCAATTCGGTAGATGGCGTCATTTTGCTGCTTCTAGCCATCGGTTTCGGTGTGTTTGGCGTCGTCTTTATTGGCTATCAGATGAAGCAGTATTTACGGGATGAAAAAGCCCGTATGGCGCAGGCGCTTTCAGCACAGGGGGAACGCGGTGTTGCTGAAGGCGAAATGAAGACCATTCAGCGAATGGGCCAAATATCTTCAGGCCTTATCAACCAGTTGAACGACTCGGTAGGCGAAGAAAATATGGCCTTGATCCGTAAGTTGCTGATCACGCAGGCCAATATCGGCATCTTGAAAAACAACCTCTCTAGTGGAAGTGTTAGCGCTAGGCTGCGTAAGGCGTGGGAAGAAGAAGTTGCAGAACGTGAAAAGGAATTCTTGGAAATTCGCAAGCAGCTGAAAGGAAGTGTTTACAGCTTCTTCCAAAGTGTTTTCGCTGGCGAAGATGCTGCAATGTGGCAGTGGGTGGTAGATGATCTCGCCCAGACCGATCCTACGATGATCCACACTTTCGATATGTTTATGTTTCAAACAGGAATGGCCGCTGAACTGTCGCCGGAATATATTGAACAGATGGCGCAGCGCCTAAAGAAGATTGAAATCTTCCGCGAAGTTGACCTTGCTAACCTTGAAAATCTGGGCCGCTCGATCAAATCAATAGAGTTTCAGCCGCAAGGAATGTTGTTTGATCAGGGTGACTCTGGCGAAGCGATGTATCTCATCGAATCTGGCGGCATAGACATTTTTTCTGTCTCCAATGGTGTCGAGACCTTTTTACGCACGTTTCATTCGGGGCAGGTGGTGGGTGACTTTGCAGTGTTAGACGGTCAACCGCGTTCTGCCCGCGCTCGTGCGAGTAAAGATGCGCCGTTAGTTGTGCTGGAGATGCAGCGCGTTCGCTTCAAAATGTTCATTCAAAGCCGCCCGCAGGTGATCCTTGCTGTTCTCAAAGCGTTGGGCGACAAAGCGCGTTTTACCACCGCAACGGTACAGGAGAACGTGCGAACCTTGAAGAATCTGGCGCAAGGGAACTATGCAGAGGTGGCGGCGCTGGCAAAACCGGCCTCCGTAAGTGTGGCACAGGTTGACGCTGCTTCAGTTGCGCCTTTGCCCCCTGAAATAGATGATGCAGATTCTGAAATCTCCTCTGCTGTAGGACGGCAGTTGTCAGAAACTTTCGCTAAACTCGCCAATTCTTTGCAGCAAAATATGCCGGCGCCGCGCTCAGTGGGGCAGGAGGGTAGTTAATGAGCATTCAACCACTCATTGATGAGTTGCGACAATTCCCGCTGTTCAAAGGCATTGATCCGCAGGTGCTGCCCGGTCTTCTAGATGTGATGGAACAGCGGCAGTATGCATCCGGCGCTATCCTTTTTAATGAGGGTGATCAAGGCGATGCTATGCTGCTAGTGCGGGGCGGTAGTATCGCCATATTTTTGCGCGATGGCGACTCCGAGATCGTTTTCCGCCATTATGGGCCAGGCGAGATCGTCGGTGAATTTGCATTGTTAGATGATAAGCCCCGCTCTGCTTCCGCCCGCGCAGTTGGTAATTTGAACGTGTGGGTACTGGAGCGCGAAAACTTTCAAAATCTGTTGAAAGAGCGGCCCATCATCGGTGTCGAATTGATGGTGGGCATCGCTGAGCGCGTTCGCTACACAACAGACTTTTTGCGTCGCTTGCATGATGCTGCTGAATTGCTCTTGCACCAGGATTATGAGCGCGCACTTCAGGAAATGTCGGCTTCAGCCAGCGACGATGAAATTCAGGCGCTGATCAGCGCGTTTCTGGAAATGGTGAGCGCTATCAGGCAGCGCGAAACACAGTATAAACGGGTGGCCGCCCCTGCCAGAATCGAACTAGACTCCCGCGACTAGCAAAGAAACGCTTTCCCTCTGCGATAACTGAATTTTGTAAATTTTTTGAGGTTTTTCGAACCAATTCTGCCCATTTGTACGACAGATGTGTTGATTTGGAGTTAAACTTGCTGAATCGGTTGTAGGGGGTTTGTATGAAACGGCGTGATGCTGCCTTTTTATTGGTAGGTGGCGTAGTTGGGTTGGTCATTGCGCTTCTTGCAGTCGGCAATGCTGATCTACGTTCGGGGCTATTCGGCACCGCTTTAGGTGGAACTGCTCGCCCCGGTTATGTGCTGGTTGACATGGCCGAGAGCGAAGCTTGGCTTGAAAGCACTTATCCAGAGAGTGCTGAAGCGCTTTCCGCTGCATTTGAGAATATTGCCTTACTGACAACCACCGACGATTTTGCAACCACAATCCGTGACACACAGGACGATATCAACCTGTTAGTGGATCGCTCATTCTCCGCCTTAACCGGGCAGTTGCCGGCATCACCGCTTCTGGCGACGCCAGCGCCCGATGCCGCAGAAACAGCCGCAGAATTCGAGTTGCCTGATGCGCTGTTAACCTCGCTGTCAGAGGGGAATGTTTCTAACTGCCTTGGCCTCGATGAAAACCCGTACAACCTCGATGGCTATGCCCTCTACCTTTATATAGAAGTCCCCGATACTCAGCTTGTAAATTTGCCTGAGACGTGGGAACGCCTTGACGAACCAATGAGCGATAATCTCTTCTGGCAGCGGTTGGCGTGTCAATCGTTGTTAGGAGATCAGGGGGAGAGGAGCCGGTAGCCTATGATCCGATCAAGCTAATAAAAGACGCATTTTCGAAGAAGGGAGAAACTTAATGCAAGGGAACGGGCTAAACAGGCAAGTTGTGATAATCGCCGCCGTCGCGCTAGTAGTTTTAGTGGTCGGGGCGATTGTCTTGTCCAGTCTATCTGGCGGCGGTAACCTGTCTGGCTCTGCGGTTGAGGGAACTGAACAGGTCGTTGCGCCGACCAGCCCGCCACCTGATTCTGATGGCGATGGTACGCCGGATGATCAGGATGCATGCCCGAACGATACCTTCCATGATGGCGTGGGAAACCCCTGCAATCATGATGAGGATGGTGACGGTGTGCAGGATGATGCTGATCAATGCCCGACCGAATCAGGTGCGGTAAATGGCTGCCCCGACGCTGATGGCGACGGCATTGCGAATGCAAATGACGTTTGCCCCAACGACGCTAATCATGACGGATACAATGATCCGTGTAACCATGATGAAGATGGGGATGGCTTTGCGGACGCTCAGGATGCATGCCCCGCTGAAGCAGGTTCAGCGAATGGCTGCTTACCAACACCAGAGCCGCCGACCAATACGCCAGAGCCGCCAACCAATACGCCAGAGCCGCCAACCAATACGCCAGAGCCGCCAACCAATACACCAGAGCCGCCAACCAATACACCAGAGCCGCCAACCAATACCACTGAACCGCCAACTGTGGCTGCGTTAGTGCTGCCTACAGAAGAATCAGTGGTTGAGCAAACGGATCAGGTTGTTGCTCCAACCGCAGAAGCCACACAAGTTGTAGAGGCGACTGCGACGGCTGAAAACATGACCGCCGCGACCGCGACGCCAACAGAGCGTACGCGCGCGACTGAAACCCCAACCCAGACTGGAACCCAAACGTTGGTAAGTCCACTCGTCCTGAGTGGCCCGACGAATATCCAGCTCGTTGTAAGTGGTCAGTGTTTTGTGCCGTCACCGGAGCAGGTGACGTTCACTTTGACGAATACCGGCTCAGCAACCTTTACCGGTACCGTCCAGATTCGGAATGGTGGTGTCGATTCTTCACAGAGCGTGACGCTCGCGGGCGGCGCATCACAGCAGTTTGTGCTAATCGGTATCGGGTCGTCCGGTATCCGGGTCGAGTATGATCGCTTTGTCGGCCCGCCAAGCCCGGATGCGAGTGCTGAAGGTTTCCAGACCTGTATTGAACCGTCACCAACGCCGACGAACACCAATACAGCGACGAATACGGCCACCAACACCGCAACCAACACGCCGACGAACACCTTCACGCCGTCGAACACGCCGACGAATACCGCGACTTTGACGCCGACCAATACGCGGACGCCAACGTTCACGCCGTCGAACACGTTCACGCCGTCGAATACGTTCACGCCGACGAACACTCGGACGCCGACGAACACGTTTACGCCGTCCAATACCTTCACGGCCACGAATACACGGACGCCAACGTATACAGCATCACAAACCTATACGCCGTCGAATACGTTCACGCCGACGAGCACAAATACGCGCA
>DAOTUZ010000141.1:0-32482 GCA_034437295.1 Anaerolineae bacterium
GGCGGGCAGTTCCAGCGGCAGGCCGTCAAGCAGGGAGGCGGGTTTCTCTGGCTTGCCGGCCTTTTCCTGTTTCTTGATAGCATCCCAGTTGGTGACCACCTGATCCGCGCCGTTCACGGATACTTCGCCCCACACATGGGGATGGCGGCGGATCAGCTTCTCGTTGAGCGTGCGGATCACATCGGCCATGCGAAATTCGCCATCATCAATGCCGATCTGCGTATGCAGCATGATTTGCAGCAGCAGATCGCCCATTTCCTCTTGAAGCGCGGCAGAGTCTTCGCGATCCAGCGTCTCTAAAACCTCATAAGTTTCTTCAATCAGATACTTACGCAGGGAAAGATGGGTCTGCTTGCGATCCCAAGGGCAGCCTTCAGGGGCGCGTAAATGGGCGATATTGTCTTGAAGCGTCTCAAAGCTGGTTCGCGTCCCCAGCGGCGGCAGATAAAGCGATGTGAGATGCTGTATCTGAGGGCTGCGATCAATCTCATAGAGTTTCAGCCACTCCACCCGCTGATCATCTGTGCCGGCGGCATGGATCAGCGCGACCTCAAATTAATCGGGGTATTGATTCATCAAGGTGAGCTTTAATTCAGAAGCGGCCTGACGGCTGTATACCTGCGCCAATAATGCGGGAAGATCGGGGTTAATCGGCGGGTGATACATCATGGCGATGGTGAGCGCATCGAAAATTTGCACCCCATCCAGCGCATCCAGCCCGATGGCTTTCAGCATCGGCTCGATGAAGCTAATGCCCATGACTATTTCACAGGGGATATTTGCAGCAGCACAGCGCTCAATCAGGCTTTGCACCGTCGCTTCACCAACCAGCGGATCGCCGGGGACAGCGTAGACGACAGGGCTTTGCCCCAACGCCGACAGGACGCGATCTACGATGGCCGCGTAGATCAGGGAAAAATCGCCCGTAGATTCGTAAATATCATCACAAGACTCTGTATTTTCACGGTTAGGCAGTTCGGGAACGCAGGGGTGTTCTTTCGTGCGCAGAATGACGCGGGGCGCGTTTTCCAACGCCGACCATGCACGGCGGGTTAAATCCCCCGCTTGGCCTGGCCCTAAGCCGACGATTGTTAATGCCATGAATTCACCTCATTTTGCCGGAAGCTGAAGCCATCCGGCTAAAAAATTGCGCTTTTTTTGAAGAACCCTTTTACAGGGGCCGTAGGCGGCATCCACCATTACCCATCATGAAAAACGGCGCTTAGCCCCAACATTTCAGCAGCCTGCTTATAGTTTGGCTCAAGTGCACGATAGCCGGCAAACGGCTCATCAGACATAACCACTAAAGCGCTGCCATCTTCAAAGCGCGTGATGGCGGCAGGTAAATTGTCTAAAGTGTCGCCCCACCGCGCCGCTAATTCTGCGCCAAAAAGATTGTAATCCCAGATGCCTTGCGGGCCAGCGCCAACAGGCTGTACATCGTGAATATCATAGTTGAATAGGCCATAGCCATAAGCAGGCATAAGCGTGCGGTTGATGCTGCCGATCACGCTCACCAATTCGGCAGCTTGGGGCGCGCTTCCGTGCAATTTCAAAGCGTTCTTGCTGACGCTAAGCATCAGGCGCTTGAGCTTACGCGGGTCAAAGCCAAAGCCAAGTTTTAAGCCAGACGCGCCCTCAAACTCCATCCAATATTGGCCGTTATAGCGTGGGGCGGCGCGAACCGCGTTTGACCATGCCCGATCCAGCAGTTCAGGCGCATTGGGAACATAAATCTCGCCGGGCATATCATCGCAAACGATAGCCTTTTTGAGGAATCGGCAGCGATCATCTTCGGCAAGCGCATTCATAAGAGCTAGGATGCGCCCACGATCTGCCAATCGTAAATCAGCAAAATCAAAGCACATATAGACGCTTATATCCATTGGAGCAACCTAATTGAGATTGGGCGATTGATGGAATATCCTGAAAACAGCAAAGGCAAGACGCGATGGTCTTGCCTTAAAAGATTGCAAGTGCAGCCCGAAGCGATTAACGCTTGGTGTACGTTGGGGCCTTACGCGCGCGCTTGAGACCTGGCTTCTTACGTTCCTTGATGCGATTGTCACGCGAAACCAGACCGGCGGTGCGCAGCGTGGGCTTGTTCTCAGGATCGAGCTTTAGCAGAGCGCGGGCCAACCCAAGACGGATAGCATCGCGCTGGCCGCTTATGCCGCCGCCGTTAACATGCACCGACACATCAAAACTGCGTTCCTGGCCGAGCACGGTCAAGGGCTGAAGCAGAATTTCCAGATCGCCCGCGCGGCTCATATATTCAGCGCCTTCACGGTCATTAATGACCACGCGCCCAGTGCCGCCAGCGAAAATGCGAACGCGCGCTGAAGCTTCTTTGCGGCGCCCGATGCCTTCGTAATACTGTGCAGACATCTAATTACTCCCCTTTAAATTCCAGCGGCTGCGGTTTTTGCGCTTCGTGCGGGTGCGCGGGGCCAGCATATACCTTCAGCTTTGAAAATACCTGGCGTCCTAGCGCATTCTTCGGAAGCATACCCTTGATCGCAGCTTCAATCGGGCGAGTCGGGAACCTTTCAAGCTGCCTGCGCAGCGTGATTTCGGTCAAACCGCCCTGATACTTTGAATGCCGATAATAGATTTTGGAATCCATGCGGCTGCCGGTGACCAAAATCTTTTCGGCGTTCACTATGACGACGAAGTCGCCAGTATCGAGATTAGGCGTAAAGCTGGGCTTGTGTTTGCCGCGCAGGATCAATGCCACTTGAGAGGCGAGACGCCCCAGGGTTTGACCCTCAGCATCCACAATCCACCACTTACGGTTAATCTCGGTTGGACTGGGTGTGTATGTCTTATACATTCTCACAAACCTCCGCGGGCGTCTCTCCCGCATTTCAATATGTCAGCCAGCGCAAGATCGCCAGCGACTGTTATTCCATCATCCACATATTTGACCTGCGCCAGCGCCAACCCCTGTGGGGGCGCGAGCGCAATGTGCAGCATCGTTTTTTGTTGTATGGCTTCAGCAAATTGCTCAACTGAAAGCCTGCCCAACCCCGCTACAACCATCCAGCTAACCATACGCCGAACCATGTGCTGCAAAAAACCATCAGCCTCAACGGTAAACGTCCAGCTTTCCGCATTCGCAGCAGCAGAACGCTCCCATTGGGCGCGATGGATCGTGCGTACTGTGTTATCACCATGCGCCGGTTTGCCTAATGCGGCAAAATTCTGGCGTCCGATGAGCAGCGCGGCGCACTGCGCCATGATGTCACCGTTCAGCGGGTGATAAATATGCCATGCGCGGTTTCGCAGCAGCGGCTGCCTGGCCGGCGATTGGTAGAGCGCGTATTTGTAAATGCGCGAGACAGCATCAAAGCGTGGATGAAACCCTTCTTGCTGCCGGATATCTTGAAGCGCGATATCTTCAGGAAGCGCCTGATTCAGAGCTGCAAGCAGCGCCCGATCAGAGTGTGCCCATTCAACATCAAACGCTATCACCTGCCCGGTGGCATGTACGCCGGTATCGGTTCGCCCCGCCCCGATCACGGTCACCGTTTGCGCGGTAACTTTCACGATTGCGGTTTCTACTTCTGCCTGAATGGTTGGGATGGCATTCGCTTGACGCTGAAAGCCGCTGTACCCCGTGCCATCATAGGCTAGTAGTGCGCGAAACCGCCGGACGGCCATGCCCGGATAAAGACCGTCTAACCTTCGACGGTACGATCAACAAACTCGAGCAAAACCATTTCAGCATTATCACCCTTGCGCGGTCCCAGTTTGTAGATGCGGGTGTAGCCGCCCTGACGGGAAGCATAGCGCGGGGCAATGGTGTTGAACAGCTTACCGACCAACTCACGGTTATTATTCAACTGGGAAGCGACCAAACGGCGAGCATGCACGCCGTCGGCAGGATCATCAGATGCCAAGCCATGCTTAGCTGTTGTGACCATCTTCTCGACATCATCACGAATGAACTGCGCCTTTGCCAGAGTGGTTTCAATCCGCTCGTGTTCAAGCAGCGCAGTCGCCAGCGCCAAACGCAGTTGGCGGCGGTTATCCGATGACCGTTTGAGGTGTTTACCTTTTACGCGGTGTCGCATTGCAACGTCCTCGTTTCGACCTTAATCATTCATCTCTGTGGGAATCTGCGCATCTTCCGGCAGATAGCCCTTTTCTTTCAACTTAACGACCAGCTCATCCAGCGATTTCTCGCCAAAGTTGCGAATCGCCAACATTGCATCTGGCCCGCGATCCAACATATCAAGGACATCACCAATGGTGGTAATCCCGGTACGTTTCAGCGAATTAAAGACTCGAACGCTAAGGTCAAGTTCTTCAATCGGCTTTTCATAAAGCTGGCTCTGGCGGTCATTTTCAACTTCATCGCCGCCCATTTCAATTTGCGCAGCATAGCCCGTAAAGTCAACCCCAGCGATAGGCGTCAGATGCTTCATCATAATCTGCGCCGACTGGCTTAGAGCATCTTCAGGGCGAATAGTGCCATCTGTCCAGATTTCGATGATCAACTTATCGTAGTTGGTGCGCTGGGCTACACGAGCGCGTTCCACATCGAAGTTGACACGGCGAATCGGGCTGAAAATAGCATCTACCGGAAGCTCACCAATTGGTAAACGACCACGTTCATCTGCCGGGCTGTAGCCACGGCCAGCCTGAACCTCAAATTCCATTTCGATGTGCGCATCTGGCGAATCAGCCGTGAACAGATAGAGATCGGTATTGATGATCTCCACTTCCGGCGGGCAAATGATATCTGCCGCCGTCACTGTACCTTCGCCACGGTGCTCAAGGCGCAACCGCCCCTGTTCCACATCAAATACACGCAGGCGAAGCTGCTTGACCTGCAAAATAAGCTGGGTCATGTCTTCGCGCACGTTGGGAATGGCGCTAAATTCGTGATGCACGTCAGAAATACGTATACTCGTCACAGCCGCGCCGGAAAGTGACGAAAGCAGCACGCGGCGAAGCGCCGTACCCAACGTTAGGCCATAGCCGCTTTCCAGCGGGCTAATGACAAAACGGCCATAACTACGGGTGGTAGCGTCGCTTTCAACCTTGTGCGGCAGCACCATATTATTCATTGACAATCCGCGCCTCCAATTCCGACCATCGGATCAATACTATCGTCCGAAAATTGCTCATCTATTAGACGCGGCGTTTCTTCGGCGGACGCACGCCATTGTGCGGGATCGGCGTCACATCGGTGATGGAACGCACTTTTACGCCGCTGGACTGGATGGCGCGAATGGCCGCTTCACGGCCGGGGCCTGGCCCCTTCACGAATACATCCACTTCCTGCATACCATGCTGCTGCGCAGTTTCAGAAGCGGTCTGTGCCGCAACACGCGCTGCATAGGGGGTGCTTTTACGGCTGCCCTTGAAACCGCTCGTGCCTGCGCTAGCCCACGAAACGACATTTCCGGACTGATCCGTTAAGGAAACGATGGTGTTATTGAAGGTTGCAAAAATGTGCGCCTGCCCGTAAGGGATGTTCTTGGTTATTTTCTTGGTGGTTGCGCGGCGCGCGGTACCACCTTTTTTTGCCGGTGTACGTGGCATTCCTCAGTTGTCCTCTCTGACTTCCTTGCGGTAAGAAGCGCCCAATCTCAAAATTGAGAGAGGGCGCCTTCGTTTCCGACAATGAGATGATCACGGCGGCGGTGCCGGGAGGCGCTCGCCAGCCATCAAAACAGCGCGATACGAGACGAATTACTTCTTCGTTGCGCCACGACGACGACCACGCCCTGGTACCGTCTTTTTCGGCCCCTTACGGGTACGGGCATTGGTACGGGTACGCTGACCACGCACCGGCAGATTACGACGGTGACGCAGGCCACGATAGGCGCCGATTTCCGACAGGCGCTTGATATTGAGCTGCACTTCACGGCGCAGATCGCCTTCAAGCGTAAACGGGTTTAGCGCATCGCGCAGTGACTGAAGCTCGGCTTCGGTCAGGTCTTTGACGCGCGTATCCGGGTTGACGCCGGTTTGAGCCAGCAGGTTGCGGCTCGTGGGGCGGCCAACACCGTAAATGTACGTCAGCGCAATTTCAATTCGTTTATCACGGGGCAGGTCTACCCCTTCAATACGTGCCATTGGTTCTTCTCTCCGCCCGACCTTAACCCTGACGCTGTTTGTGCTTGGGGTTATCGCAGATCACCATGACGTTGCCATGGCGCTTGATCACGCGGCACTTCGGGCAGCGCCGCTTGACAGATGCTCTCACGCGCATAACCAGTTCCTACTTACTATTGGGTTTCAAATAACAGAGGAGGCATTATAAAGGCCAAATGATTCCCCGTCTACGGTGAGTTTTGCAGTAAAGCAACTTGTCATCTACGCTAGCGCCTTCAGGGTGTCATCCCCAGCATCGTCTCTGCACGGTGCGGTAAAACCCCGGGCTGAATACGGCTTGTGGGATCATAAGCAGAAGGCGAAAATGGCAGCATATCAGCAGGGACAAGTTGAACACCTGAGTCGTCGGAATAAGTGAGTACAACAAGCTGCTCTGCGGGGAAATGTGTACGCGCAGCATTGCTGCTCCAAATAGCTACTCCATTAGAATCAAACTCGCAATGTTCATTAAATATCCCCCAACCATCTAAATCATCCGGATAGCAGAGGATTAGATTTGTTAGATTTGGGTACTGAATAACCTGCCACGCTCTATCTGCATAAAAGACATATGTCAAAAATGATGTGCGCACACGCGAATGTTGAGATTGATCAAGCACGACGACAACCGTATTCGGTGTTACAGAACCTGTCACGTCAACAATCTGCATCAAAACTTCCCGCTGAGAAAGCGCTTCAGATTGATAATAAAAGTGTTGACCAATTAAACCATTGATACCGACCATGGCAATGAATGCAAGTAACACTATGTAAATTACGCGCCCCAAAGGAAATCTTACTAAAAGCCACCAGAGTAGAGCTGCAACACAAATTGCGGCGCCTACACCAGAAAACATCAAGGTGCGATCATACGTCAGGCGTAATGATGTCGGTAAATATACAAGGGAGGTTAAGACAACGAGAAACGCTCCAGTTATGGAAAGGATTAGATACCGTCTTCCAGCAGATTTTGGTGATACATAGAGAGAAATAAATGACACAATCAAAACGGTTATCGCCGCAGTACGCTCATACCAACGTAATTCACTGTTCAGAAATACCGGCCACCAGCCCTTAAAAAAGAGACGATGAACAAACTTTCCTAAAGCATTTACCATATCACCGAGAGAAACAGGCGTAGAAGTTAATTGCTGCTGGTAACCCAGCGTTCGCGGGTTTCCAAGAATTAGATATGCGCTGTAAGTCAGCATCAATAATGCAGGCGCATACCACGCCGCTGAAAAAGCGATCATACGCCGATTTGGGCGCCCTACTTGCCAGATCAGTAATAAGGGGCCAAACAGAATAACCGCATACACCGCTTCGTATGTTGACACGGCTAGCCCTAATGCAACCCACATTGGGATCCACCACCCGCGTCCATAATCCCACGAAAGCACAAAAAAGTAGCACCCCGCAATTAGCGCGGTTAATGCCAGCTGAATATTCACCGTAACCATATTGAAGATGCTGGTATCCGCCGGGGATAACAAAGTGAGAATGGAGGCAGCAAAAGCAAAGAGCGCATTTCTGGTGATCTGCCGCAGAAGTAGATAAAGGAAAGATGCTTTAAGCGCAATTACTATTAACAGAACGAGATTTAAGCCAGTAAAATTATGTGGAGAAATGGCATACCCTAACAAGTGTGATAATGGAAGCATAGGCCGAATCGTTTGCAAACGCAGCCCGCCGCCATTATCTATGTATGCAGTCTCCAGCCAATCGTCGCCCCAAAATCCTACATCCAGGCCAGTAGGCGCCCAAAGCAGGGCTGTAAGCACAAAAAAGGCAACTATTGCCAATACAGAGGCGGCAATAACAAGCATTTTCCGGGATTGATCTTGTGAAACTGTATTGTTAGCTAGCATCATTATGGCTATCCGCGTATCACAGCAGCGTTAGGATGATCGGCTCGCCATCAGTGATGGCGATGGTATGTTCAAAATGCGCGCAGAGTGAGCGATCTTTAGTGGCGACTGTCCAATGATCATCAAGTTCGATTAGATCAGGGCGGCCAGCGATGACCATCGGTTCGATGGCATAGGTCATGCCAGCAACCAGCGGATAGCTTTTCCAGACGCGCTGCAATTTACCCCGCGGCCACCAGTTGGGAACCTGCGGCTCTTCGTGCATATCACGGCCTACCCCATGCCCGGTATATTCACGGGCGACGCTGTAGCCATGTTTGGTGACGAATGTTTGGATGGCAATCGCCACGTCGGCGGTTTCGCTGCCAACGATAGACGCATTGATGCCTACATAAAGGGATTGTTCGGTCACGTCTAGAAGCCGCTGAACGGCGGGCTTAATTTCGCCCACACCCATAGTGAAGGCGGCGTCACCGACAAAGCCATTGTAGGTGCAGCCAACATCTAGGCTAATGATGTCGCCCTCTTTCAGAATGCGATTCGGAGCGGGGATACCATGCACTAATTCGCTATTGATGGATGCGTTGATGGTGGCGGGGTAATCAGGCGAATTGGGTTTGGGGTAGCCTTTGAAAACAGGTATCGCGCCATGATCACGCAGAACTGATTCGGCAATTTCATCCAATCGGGCCGTCGAAATGCCGGGCTTGACGGCTTCTCGCATCGCTTGATGAGCTTTTGCTACGATTCGGCCAGCCTCACGCATGATGGCGATTTCATCAGCGGTTTTGAGGATGGGCGCTTCACGATTTCGCGCTGCTGTGTTCGACACCTAGATCACCGATTTCTATCTTCAGATTAGGAATTAAGAATAGACTCGATTTCGCTGCTCACCGCCGAGATCGACTTTGAAGCCTCAATCGTTCTGAGCAACCCTTCATGTTCATAATACTCAATTAACGGCTCAGTTTCAGCAACGTAAGTATCAATACGCTTGATGATGGCGTGAGCGTGGGCATCATCCGGGCGGCGGGTTAGTTCTTCCCCGGTCGCCTTCACGACGGCCTTCAGGCGCGGAGGGTACTGCACTTCGGGGTGCGGCTCAAAGACAAACTCGACACCCTCATTATTGGAATAAAGATTATAGGTTTTGCCGTCTTTTGCAGATACCCGACCAAAAGCGCGCTTGAATGCCGTATACAAGTCCAGCTTCAAGAGGATAACCGCCTTTAGACCTGCGCCATGTTCGCCCAGATAATTATCCAGCCATTCAGCCTGCGCGGGCGTGCGGGGGAATCCGTCGAAAATGACCCCGTTTTGAGCATCGGGCATCGCCAGACGTTCGCGCACAACTTCACAGGTGGTGGCATCATCAATCAGGCGACCTTCAGCCATAAGCTGCTGAATTTTACGGGCAAATTCATCCTGACGGGTTTTCATCGCCCTGAACAAATCACCCGTTGAAAGCTGCGGGATGCCATATTTTTGTGTAATAAAGCGAGCCTGCTCACCCTTGCCCGCGCCTTGAACACCCATCAAAAGAACAAACAAACTCATTGTAAACTCCATAAGTTAGCTTGTAACCGCATAAATAATAGCAAGAGCGCAGCATGCTGCGCTCTTGAAGTAGTACAAAGATGATTCTTGCGACCCTCTCCGCTTAGCGGATGAAACGGTCGTAATTGCGCATGACCAGCTGCGCTTCAAGCTGGCGCATCGTATCAATGACCACACCAACCACGATGATTAGCGCAGAGCCACCCAGCACAAGCGCCGGATTATTGCTACCGCTGATCACTTCGCTGGGGAAAATCAGGCGATTGATAAACTCGATGACGCCGGGGAATACCGCAATCAAACCGAGGAACACCGCGCCAATCAGCGTGATACGCCGCGTCACCCTCAGGATATATTCCTGCGTCTTCTTGCCGGGACGGATGCCGGGGATAAACCCACCGTTACGTTGTAGGTTTTCAGCAAGATTCTGATTACTGACAAGAATGTCGGAATAGATGAAGGTGAACCCGAACACCAGCGCAAAGAGCGTTGCCCAGTAGATAAACCCAGACTGCGAGCCGAAAGTTATATTGATGGTGTCTTTTAAGCCACCATCAGGGAAAAGGCTGACGATCAAGGCCGGGAAGGTGATGATACTCTGCGCAAAGATGAGCGGAATCATGCCTACCGGATTGACCTTCAGCGGTATATGCGTGCTGGCGCCGCCGTATTGTTTGCGCCCCCTAACCCGCTTGCCATACTGGACGGGTATTCGCCTGACGCCCTCTTGAATGACCACGATCACGACAATACTGATCAAGGTGATCAAGGCGAACTGAATCAGGTTAAACGCGGGCTGCGTGGAACTGCCGAGCATTTGGGCGATGCCAGTGGGTGCGCGTGCCACGATACCAGCGAAGATGATGATGGAAACGCCGTTACCGATACCCTGCTCGGTGATCAAATTACCCATCCAGACGGCGAACAATGTGCCGGCGGTCATGGTTGCGATGACGGTGATCGTCAGCAGCAGATCGGTTCCGAAACCGGGGATGATGGGGCGACCGCCAAGCGAGTTAAAAATCTGGATCTGGCTGACGGATTGAATAATCGCCATCGGCACAGCCAGATAATAGGTGTAGCGCTCAATGGTTTCGCGGCCACCCGGTTCCTTACTGAGTTCTTCCAGTCGGGGGATAACGGGGGTCAACACGGTGATGATGATGTTGGCCGTGATATACGGGTATACCCCGTTGGCGATGACGGAGAAGTTGGAAACTGCGCCGCCGGATAGCAGGTTGAGAACGCCAATGATGCCGCCACTTTGGCCTTCGATCAGCGAGGAAAGCGCGTTACGATCAACGCCAACCACGGGAACATGCGCTGCAAACTGGTAGATAATCAGGATTAGCCCTGTAAATAACAGTTTATTGCGCAAGTCCGGTAGGCGGAAGGCGTTACGAAGCCCTTCAATCATGCCAGAGTCCTTAGTGCTAACGTCAGAAAAAAGCAAAGCGCGAGGGCGTGATGTGAGGCAAAATGCCCCCTCTCACTTCCGACTGGCTACGTTAGCCAAGCCGAAACCCTCGCTCTAAAGAAATCATGCTATTGTTTGCCTTGCAGTTTGGCAAGCTGCTCCTGTGGAAGCTTCTTAACCGTTGCGCGAGCGCCAGTCACCAGCAGTTCCAGCTTTTCAATGCTGCCGCCAGCGGCTTCGATTTTGCTCTGCGCGGTCTTGGTGAACCGGTTGGCCTTCACCGTAAATTTCTTGGTGAGATCGCCATTGCCGAGTACCACCACCGGGTCTTTCGCATCACGGATGAAACCCTTTTCGGCCAACAAAGCAGCGGTGATCACCGTGCCGGCATCAAAGATATCGAGATCCGCGACGTTTACTTCCTGATATTCAACGCGGAAGATATTCGTAAAACCGCGCTTGAATGGCAACCGCCGAATGAGGGGAAGCTGACCGCCTTCAAAGAACGGGCCTTTACGGGCATGACGACCACGCGCACCGGCACCCTTGGTACCACGACCGGCAGTTTTACCTTTGCCGGCAGAGATACCACGGCCAACACGGGTCTTTTTCGTCTTTGATCCCTCAGCGGGTTGAAGATCATTTAGCTTCATACTTATGCCTCTTCCACGCGCACGAGGTGGTTGATCTTGTAGATCATCCCGCGTACAGCGTCATTGTCTGGCTTTTCAACCGACTTGTGCAGTTTGGTGAGACCTAATGCGCGCGCGGTAGCACCCTGACTTTTCTCATAACCAATCGGGCTTTTCACCAGCGTAATGCGAATTGTCTTTGCTTTGGCTGTATCGTTAGCCATGGCCCTACTGCGCCTCCGTCACTATCTTTTTACGTTCGAAGAACGGACGCACCGTTTCAATCGGCTTGCCACGCATTGTGGCGATTTCTTCGCCGCTGCGCAGCAACTGAAGCGCGAGCAACGTTGCCATTGCCACGTTCAACAGGTTCGAGCTGCCCTGGCTCTTGGTTACAATGTCGCGAACGCCAGCAGCTTCCAATACAGCACGCACACCACCACCAGCAATAACGCCGGTACCGGGGGCAGCAGGGCGCAGCAAAACCTGCGCGCCGCCATAACGGGCAACGACTGGATGCGGGATGGTCGTCCCTGAGAGATTGACCTTGACCATAACACGGCGGGCGCGATCCGTACCCTTACGGATACTATCTGGAACGCCGCGCGCCTTGCCGATGCCAATGCCAACACGTCCGTTTGTATCACCAACGACGACCACGGTACGGAAGGCGAAGCGCCGACCACCCTTGATCACTTTGGCAACGCGCTTAATATCAACGACACGTTCTTCGAGCGGTTCACGCTCCTCACGGTCGCGATTTTCGCGATTATCACGATCACCGCGGTCACGCCGATTGCGTGGCTGACGCTCGTCGCGGTTGTCGTTCTTCTCGCGGTTGTCTGATTTTCCTGGCATGCTTCACCCCGATCTTAGAATTCCAACCCGCCTTCACGGGCGCCTTCGGCAACTGCCGCGACACGCCCCTGATAGCGATAGCCACCCCGGTCAAACACCACTTTTTCGATGCCGGCGGCTTTGGCGCGCTGCGCCACGACCTGCCCGACAATTTTGGCAGCTTCCGTCTTATTCTTGCCTTCGATTTGGCTGGCAACTTCTTTATCGATGGTAGACGCTGAAACCAACGTCCGACCAGCCGTATCGTCAATCACCTGAACATAGATATTGGTCAGGCTGCGGAACACGTTCAAACGCGGACGTTCCTGCGTGCCGTTCACTGTACCACGCACGCGCAGGTGACGGCGAATGCGCGATTCGCGCTTCTGAATTGCTTTCTTAGTCATAGCCGTCCCTTACTTGCTCTTGCCCGCTTTACCAGCTTTACGGCGAATCACTTCATTGGAGTAGCGAACGCCCTTGCCCAGATAGGGTTCCGGCGGACGCAGGCGACGAATTTCAGCGGCGACCTGCCCAACCACCTGCTTATCAATACCATTCACACGCACAGTTGTCGGGTTCTTGCCTTCAACTTCAAACGAGACGTTTTCGGGCGGATGCACGACGATTTCATGTGAATAGCCCAGCTTCATCACCAGGTCTTTGCCACGAATTTCGCCCGAATAGCCAACGCCTTCAACCGTCAGGCTTTTCTGAAAACCCGTGGATACCCCCGTCACCATATTATTGATGAGTGAGCGAGTTAGACCATGCAAAGCACGTGACTGGCGCTCTTCATTCTGCCGGGAGACATTGATGATGCCGTCTTCCTGCGCAATATCAATGACAGGGCTAATAACCTGTGACAGCTCCCCTTTGGGGCCTTTTACAGTCACAGTTTGACCATCCACCGCAACTGTCACTTTTGCGGGAATATTGATCGGCATTTTGCCAATACGAGACATATCATCAACTCCCGTTTACCACACGTAGCACAGGACTTCGCCGCCAACACGTTCGCGACGAGCCTGGGCTGCCGTCATCACACCTTTTGGGGTGGTGACGATGGCGATTCCGATACCACTCATTACGCGAGGCAGATCCATGCGGCCACGATAGACGCGGCGCCCGGGCTTGCTGATGCGCGTAATATTAGTGATCACGGGGCGACGTTCACGACGCGCACCATGATACTTGAGGGTGACTTGCAAAACCGGGTATGGCTTTTGCTCTAGCACCTCAAACGCTTCGATGTAGCCCTCTTCCTTAAGAATACGGGCAATCTCGACCTTAATTTTGCTCGACGGAATATCAACCGTCGCTTTTCCCGCCATCAGCGCATTACGAACGCGCGTCAGCATATCTGCGATGGGATCACTCATCATGGCTCGGTAGTCCTCTGGTAGCTTACCAACTCGACTTCACCACGCCGGGAATTTTTCCCTCAAGCGCAAGTTCGCGGAAATGAATACGGCACAGACCAAAACGCCGAATGTAGCCGCGTGGGCGGCCACAAATCTTGCCCGAATTAACGTCCACAAACTGGCAGCGATTGTGTACACGCACCTTAAATTTACGGCGGCCCTCACGGGCAGAAACTGATCGTTTCGCCATTGCTCTATTCCACCTTTAGCTAACGCTCACGGAAGGGCATTCCCAGCAGCTTCAGAAGACGACGCCCTTCTTCGTCGTTCTTCGCGGTGGTGACGATGGTAATCTCCATCCCACGCACCTTGTCAATTTTGTCGTACTGAATCTCAGGGAACATCAATTGTTCCCGCAAACCAATGGTGTAGTTTCCACGACCATCAAAGGTATCCGGTGAAACACCCCGGAAGTCACGAATACGCGGCAGGGCAACATTCATCAACCGGTCTAGCAGCGCCCACATACGCTCGCCGCGAAGAGTAACCTTCACACCGATGGCGCGGCCTTCACGCAGTTTGAAAGTGGCGATGCTTTTGCGCGCCTTAGTAATTACGGGCTGCTGCCCGGTAATTGTGCGCACATCAGTTACGGCACCATCCAGCGTTTTCGGGTTGTCAACGGCATCACCAGCGCCGACGTTGAGAACAATTTTCTCAATGCGCGGCACCTGCATGATGTTCTTGAACTGAAATTCCTGCATCAGCGCCGGGACGACCTTTTCTTTATAGCGTTCTTGAATAGCGTAATTCGCCATTGCTTATCGTCCTCGACCTAAACCTTATCAATCTCAGCATTGCACTTCTTGCAGAAGCGCACTTTGCTGCCATCATCACGAACGCGGTAACCCACACGGGTAGCCTTGTCGCAAGAGGGACACACAACCATCACATTGGACAGGTGAAGTTTACCTTCAAAGTCCACAATTTGAGCCGGAACCTGACGATCTCCCGCCTGCTGCGCCTTACGATGGCGCTTGAGCATGTTCACGCCCTGAACGACCACGCGATCTTCCTTGGGATATACCGCCAGAACTTCGCCGCGTTCGCCGAGGTCCTTCCCTGCTCTTACTTCAACGGTATCGCCCGTTTTCACACGCTGCATCTTCGATCTTCCTCTCCCTACAAAGTTTCTGGGGCGAGCGAAACGATCTTGAGAAAGCCTTTGTCGCGCAGTTCACGCGCTACCGGCCCAAACACGCGCGTACCACGCGGGTTTTGCAGGTCGTCCGCGAGGATAACTGCTGCATTATCGTCAAAGCGGATATAGGAGCCATCGTCACGGCGGTATTCTTTCGCCACGCGCACGATAACGGCTTTCACGACGTCGCTTTTCTTAACGCTGCCCTGCGGCTGCGCCTGCTTGACGGTGCCGACGACGATATCGCCAATACCCCCATAGCGACGGAATGAGCCTCCCAGAACGCGAATGACGAGCAGTTCCTGAGCGCCGGTGTTATCAGCCACCTTGATGCGTGATTCAGTTTGAATCATTCTGCGGCCTCCTCAGCAACTTCACCCGCTTCATCGTTCTGAAGGATCTTTTCATCCGGCAAAGTTTGCAGCTCTTCCTTGCCCATTGTTTCCAGAACTTCTTCAACAACCCAGCGTTTGTTCTTGCTCATCGGCTGGCTTTCGACCACACGAACCAAGGCGCCTACCTGAACGGTATTGCTTTCGTCGTGTGCCATCACCTTCTTAGTGGTCTTGATGACCTTCTTGTAGATCGGGTGCAGTTTCTGGCGCTCGATGGCGACGACAACCGTCTTTTCCATCTTGTCGCTGACCACGCGCCCGACCAGACGGCGGCGTTTATTAGCCATTGGTGCCTTCCTTCTGTGTCTGACGCTCGCGCAGCACCGTTTCTACACGGGCTACATCTTTGCGTGCCCTACGGATTGCATTCGGGTCTTCAAGCTGACCGAATGCCTTCTGGAAGCGCAGATTAAATAAGGCTTCCTTCAGATCTTCAAGCTGATCGCGCAGCTTTTCGTCGGATAGTCCACGAATTTCGCGAATGTCCATCAGACAAGCTCCTGCCCGGAAATCGGGTCAATACGCTTGACGATCTTGGTTTTGATGGGCAGCTTCATCGCGGCAAGACGAAGGGCTTCTTTGGCTTCCTCTTCAGGAATACCGCCCATTTCGAAGAGCACACGACCGGGGCGAACAACTGCTACCCAATATTCGACAGGCCCCTTACCGGTACCCATACGTGTTTCAGCAGCACGTTTGGTAAACGGTTTATCAGGGAACACGCGAATCCACACTTTGCCACGACGCTTGATATAGCGCACCATCGTTCGACGTGCGGCTTCGATTTGCCGGCTGGTCAACCAGATTGGCTCCAGCGCCTGCAAACCAAATTCGCCAAATGAAACCGTCGAGCCGCGATACGATTTACCCGTCATGCGCCCGCGCATTTGCTTGCGGTATTTCACACGCTTCGGCATTAACATCTTTTTCGATACTCCTCAACCGATTCGCGCCGAACGCCTTAGGGCGTTACGTACACGTCCGACTTGTTCTGCTGCTGTTCCGGCTTCTGCTCGATACCATAGACTTCGCCCTTGTAGACCCACACCTTGATACCGATTCGACCAAAGGTAGTCAGCGCTTCTGCGCGGTTGAAGTCAATGTTGGCACGCAATGTATTGCGCGGGATGCGACCTTCAGAAACCCACTCACGGCGAGCCATATCGGAACCTGCGAGGCGGCCGCTTACTTCAATCTTGATGCCCTGTGCGCCCTGACGCATCGCCTGACTGACGGCGCGCTTCATGGCACGACTGTGACCAATGCGGCGCTCCAACTGACCGGCGATATTTTCCGCGATCAGCAGCGCATCGGTATCTGGCTTCTCGATTTCGGCGACTTCGACTTTGACCTTACGGCCATTATCTTTAGTTGCGCCATACAACTCTTCGAGCGCAGTACGAATTTTCTTAACCGCAGCGCCCTTTTGCCCGATCAGGATACCGGGGCGCGCGGTGTGAATGGTCACTTGCAGAAGATTGGGGAACCGCTCAACTTCGATACGAGAAACCCCTGCCTTAGCGCCTTCTGCTTTGACCAAACGGCGAATGGCGAAATCTTGCTGAAGCTGCTGCACATATTGTTCGCCGGTAGCGAACCAACGCGCATCCCAATCACGATTTACCTTCAGGCGGAAACCGACTGGATGTACTTTACGACCCATGCTCTTTCCTCTCCTACTGCGCCGTGCTGTCTGACAGAACGATAGTCAGGTGCGCTGTGCGGCGGAGACGCGGCTTATAACGGCCACGCGCTCCAGCTTTGAAACGCTTCAGCATCGGCCCACCGTCGGCATAGATCGACTTGATCACCAGCGTTTCACGATCAAGGTCGAAATTATTCACCGCGTTGGCAATGGCGCTGTTCAGCGTCTTATGAATGATGCCCGCGCCCTTCTTCGGCGTGAACTCCAGAACCGCCAATGCCTTATCGGCATTCATACCACGTACTGTATCGCAAACCAGTCGCAGTTTCTGGGCGCTGATCGACGCGTAAGTGGTGCTTGCTTTCACTTCCATGTCTGCGCTTCCTATTTCTTCTTCTTCTCGACCAGATGTCCGCGATAAGTGCGGGTGGGCGCAAATTCGCCCAACTTGTGGCCTACCATGTTCTCAGTAACATAAATCGGAACATGGCGACGGCCATCATGTACAGCGATGGTGTGACCGACCATTTGCGGGAAGATGGTGCTAGCGCGGCTCCAAGTCCGCACTACAGTCTTCTTGTTTTCGGTATTCAGCCTCTCAATTTTCTTGAGCAGCTTCGGGCTTATGAATGGGCCCTTTTTCAGTGAACGACTCATAATTTGTTTTCCCTCACCGACTAACGGCCCGTACCACGACGGCGGACAATGAAGCGATTAGTACGCTTATTGTTGCGCGTACGCTTACCCAAAGCTGGCTTACCCCATGGCGTTTTCGGCCCGGGCATACCGATACCAGAACGGCCTTCACCACCACCGTGAGGGTGGCCGCCGGGGTCCATGGCGATACCGCGAACGGACGGGCGCCAGCCCAACCAGCGATTACGGCCGGCTTTACCCAGCTTGATGTTACCGTGTTCGGTGTTACCCACCTGCCCGATGGTCGCCATGCAGCGCTCATGGATCAGACGGACTTCACCGCTTGGCAGGCGAACCTGAGCATAAATGCCTTCTTTCGCCAGCAGCTGCGCTGAGACACCAGCGGAACGTGCTAGCTGCCCACCATCGCCGGGCAGCAGCTCGATATTGTGAATCTGCGTACCCACCGGAATATCACGAATGTACATTGCATTACCAGGGCGAAGTTCGGCCAGCTCGCCATTGGCGACGCGATCACCGACCTTCAGGCCCAGCGGCGCAATGATGTAACGCTTCTCGCCGTCCTCATATTCCAACAGGGCAATACGAGCCGAGCGATTGGGATCGTACTCAATTGAGACGACCGATGCTGCGCAATCAAACTTATTGCGACGGAAGTCAATCAGACGGTAGCGACGCTTGTGACCGCCACCGCGATGACGCACCGTAATGCGCCCAACGTTGTTGCGTCCGCCCCGCTTACGAAGGGCTTCGGTCAGCGACCGTTCCGGCTTCGAGCGGGTAATTTCTGAAAATGTAAAGCCCGTCATGCCACGACGACCTGCCGAGGTGGGCTTATATGCTTTGACCGGCATGTTTCTCTCGCCCCGTTATACTTCAAAAAGATCGATTTTGTCGCCGGGCGAAAGGGTAACAATCGCCTTCTTCCACTCTTTTGAGCGCCAGTAGGCGCGTCGGCCACGCAGCCCGCGCTTGGCAGGCATGATCATCGTGTTGATCTTGACCACTTTTTTATCAAAAATAGTCTCGACTGCCATCTTGATTTGAGGCTTCGTTGCGTCACGGTGTACTTCAAACACATACTGATTCTTACCCTCAACCAGACGGGTAGAGTGTTCGGTTACAACCGGGCGCATGATGATGTCGTATAGATGCAAATCTGCCATCGTCGTTACTCCTTACCCCAGATTTCGGTGATGATGTCTAGGGCGGCCAGCGGCACAATCACGCGATCAAAGGTGAGCAAATCGCGCACATTCAGATAGCGGCAATTGAGCGTCTTAGCATCCGGCAGGTTATTGACACTGCGTTTGACATCTTCTTCCGCGCCTGTCACCAAAACAAGCTTTTTATTCTCACCAGCAAGTGTCTTGAGAATACGACCAGCTTCCTTGGTTTTGGCATCTTTAACCGACAGTGTATCCACGAATACGAGCTGACCATCGGCTGCCAGCGCGCTTAATGCGCTGCGAATGGCGCCCTGACGCATTTTCTTCGGCATAGCGAGCGAATAATCACGCGGCTGAGGTCCCATCGGGCGGCCACCGCCAATAAATTGAGTAGCGGAACGCGAACCGTGACGGGCGCGACCGGTCCCCTTCTGGCGATACATCTTAGCAGTCGTGCGGCTAACATCGGCACGGCGCTGCACTTTATGCGTCCCAAGACGGGCATTCGCCATCTGGCGAACGTAAGCCTGGTGCATCAAAGGCTTATTAATCTTGGCTTCAAAAATATCGGCGGGCAGATCAATGGTCTTAATCTGCTTACCGTTGATATCCAGCACTGGAACTTGCATGGCGTCAACTCCCTCTCGCTTTAGCGGCGCGCCCGCGTAGTCGGCTTAACGACGACGATGCCGCCGTTTGCGCCGGGAACGGAACCTCTGACGGCGAGCAGGTTGCGATCAGCATCAACCACGACAACTTCAAGGTTCTGAGCCGTCACACGGTCATTGCCCATACGTCCCGCCATACGCTGGCCCTTAAACGTGCGACCGGGATTGGTGGTACCACCAACTGAACCGGGTGCGCGTTCGCGGTCCGACTGACCGTGGGTTTTTGGCTGCCGGTGAAAATTATGGCGCTTGATGGTACCGGCAAACCCACGGCCCTTGCTGACGCCGATGACATCGACACGTTCGCCTTTAGCAAACACATCAGCCTTAATCGTTGAGCCTTCGGAAAGATCTACGTCGCCCTGAATACGAAATTCGCGCAGGTGACGCACCGCAGGCAGGTTATTTTTCTGGAGATGACCAAGCTGGCCTTTTGTGAGGCGCTGCGGCTTGATTTCTCCGAAACCGAGCTGAATGGCGCTGTAGCCATCCTTGTCGGCAGTACGAATCTGGGTGACATAGCACGGCCCGGCCTGCAGAACGGTCACCGGAACGACGTTCCCGTGCTCGTCAAAGACCTGAGTCATGCCCACCTTCTTACCGATAATGCCCTTCATTCTTTACTCCCGAAAGACGCTTCAAACGCCTTTCCTCTATTTCTCTACGCAGCGGCGGACGGCATTTGCCCGCATACGCCCTTCAACTAAATCTTGATTTCGATATCAACACCGGCCGGGAGGTTCAGGCGCATTAAGGTGTCAATGGTTTTGCTATCCGGGTCCAACACATCGATCAGACGCTTATGGGTGCGGATCTCGAAGTGTTCCTGCGAGTCTTTGTCAATAAACGACGAGCGAATCACGGTGAATTTTTCAATTCGGGTTGGCAGCGGCACTGGCCCTACCACCCGCGCACCGGTACGTTCCGCCGTCTCGACAATCCGCTGAGCAGACTGGTCAAGTACGCGGTGATCATACGCCTTCAGGCGGATGCGTATCTTACTCTTGAACATATACGTTCCTTCGTCGCGCTAACCCCGCAAATTTGCGAGGGAAACAATGCCGGGAGTTTTATCACGCACTCCCGGCATCGCGGAAAAGCACTACCTTACGGAATCCGAGGCAGAAATTAGCCGAGGATCTCGGTGATTGAACCCGCGCCGACGGTCAGACCGCCTTCGCGAATAGCGAACTTCGAACCCTTTTCCAGCGCCACTGGAGTGATCAGTTCCACTTCCAGATTCACATCGTCGCCGGGCATCACCATCTCAACGCCTTCGGGCAGCTGCACCGTACCGGTAACGTCCATGGTACGGATGTAGAACTGCGGGCGATAGCCATTGAAGAATGCCTTGTGGCGTCCGCCTTCATCCTTCTTGAGGATGTAGACCTGAGCGCGGAACTTCTTCTGCGGCTTGATGCTGCCGGGCTTGGCAAGCACCATACCACGTTCCACTTCTTCACGAGTGGTGCCGCGCAGCAAAATACCTGCGTTATCACCCGCTTCTGCGTTATCCAGTTCCTTGTGGAACATTTCGATACCGGTCACGGTAGTGCGCACAGCTTCTTCGCGCAGGCCGATGATTTCGATATCTTCACCCTTCTTCAGAGCGCCACGCTCAACGCGACCAGTCACGACAGTGCCACGACCCTTGATCGAGAACACGTCTTCCACCGGCATCAAGAACGGCTTGTCCTTTTCGCGGGTAGGCGTGGGGATCCATGCGTCAACGGCATCCATCAGTTGGAAAATTGGCGCGTATTCAGGCGCATCAATATCCTTGCTGGCGCTTTCATTGGCGGCCAGAGCTGAGCCACGAATGATGGGGGTATCTTCGGAGAAGCTGTAGCCAGACAGCAGCTCGTGCAGCTCCATTTCCACGAGTTCGAGCAGTTCGGGGTCATCGAGCTGATCGACCTTGTTGAGGAACACGACCATGGCAGGCACTTCCACCTGACGGGCGAGCAGGACGTGCTCACGGGTCTGGGGCATGGGGCCGTCGGGTGCGCTGACGACGAGGATTGCGCCGTCCATCTGCGCTGCACCGGTGATCATGTTCTTGATATAGTCACGATGTCCGGGACAGTCCACGTGCGCATAGTGACGCGCATCGGTTTCGTATTCCACGTGACGGATGTTGATGGTGATACCGCGCGCGCGTTCTTCGGGCGCGTTATCAATGTCCCCGTAATTCATCGCTTCGGCCTTGCCCTTGAGCGCCAGCGCCTTGGTGATCGCGGCGGTGAGGGTGGTCTTGCCATGGTCTACGTGGCCGATAGTGCCAATATTTACGTGAGGCTTGCTGCGCTCAAACTTTTGTTTAGCCATTTTCCCTAGTTCCTCTTGCTTATCGCTTGTTCACTATCCCTACGAAATTTCGTCGTCAGCAAGGCGGGAACCCTGCTGACGTTCGGGACCAAACCCAACTATTAGACGTTACCCTTAATCACATCTTCAACGATGCTGCTGGGCGCCACGCTGTACTTCTCAAACTCCATCGTGAAGCTACCACGACCCTGCGTAAGGTTACGCACCGTAGTGGCATAACCAAACATTTCACCCAGCGGCACGTTGGCACGAACAGAAGTGCCGTTACCGCGAGGTTCCATACCAGCGATGATGCCGCGACGTGATGACAGGTCACCCACAATCGTGCCCGTGTATTCCTCTGGGACAACGACTTCTACGCGCATCGTCGGTTCCAGCAGCACCGGTTTCGCGGCATTCACTGCTTCCTTGAGCGCCATCGAACCGGCGATCTTGAACGCCATTTCGCTGGAGTCTACGTCATGGAAACTGCCGTCAACCAGCGACGCCTTCACGCCAACAACCGGATAACCAGCAAGCACACCGCCAGCCATCGCTTCGCGGATGCCATTTTCGGTTGGGCGGATAAATTCACGCGGAATAGAACCTCCGCGAATGGCGTCTACAAAGTACAGACCATCGGTTGCCTTATCGGCATCTTCTTCTGACAACGGCTCAAATTCGAGCACGACACGCGCATACTGCCCTTTACCGCCGGACTGACGTTTGAAGGTCATATCGCTGCGGCGGTCACGGGTGATGGTTTCGCGGTAAGCCACACGCGGGCGACCCACAGTCGCCTGCACGTTAAATTCGCGCATCATGCGATCTACCAGCACCTCAAGATGAAGCTCACCCATACCACGAATCTTGGTCTGGCCGAGCTTATCATCCACTTCGATCTTGAAGGTGGGGTCTTCTTCAGCCAAACGGCGAAGGGCCTCACCCATCTTGTCCTGATCGGCCTTGGTATTCGGCTCGATAGCCACTTCAATCACCGGTTCAGGGAAGCTGATCTTCTCAAGCACAACCGGCTTATCGGGATCGCACAGCGTGTCGCCAGTGAAGGTATTCTTCAAGCCCAGAACCGCAGCCACATCACCGGCATGAACTTCTTCAACATCTTCGCGGCGATCTGCGAACATACGCACGATACGGCCAATGCGCTCACGTTCCCCTTTGGTGGAGTTTTGGAGCATCGTACCCGCCTTCACCACGCCCGAATAGACGCGGAAGAAGGCCAGACGCCCAACAAAGGGATCGGTCAAAATCTTAAAAACCAGCGCGGTCGTAGGGTCATCATCGCTGGCATGGCGAACTTCTTCAGCCTCGGTCTTAGGGTGTGTGCCGTACACCGGAGGAATATCCAACGGTGAAGGCAGCAGTTCGACCACCTTGTCCAGCATTAACTGAACGCCCTTGTTCTTGAGCGATGAGCCGCAGAGTACGGGATGCAGCTTGCCGGCCAATGTCGCCGCACGCAGCGCGGGCAGAAGTTCATCATCGGCAATTTCTTCACCGAGCAAGTATTTCTCAGTGAGATAATCATCATTTTCGACGATCTTTTCGACCATCTCGGCGCGGCGGGTTTCCGCCTGCTCACGATAGGCTTCAGGGATGGGATGATACTGAATGTCATTCCCCATCTCGCCTTCAAAAGTGACCAGTTCCATTCTGAACAGGTCGATGATGCCTTCAAAGTCTGCGCCTTCGCCATAAGGGAACTGCAACGGTACAGGGTTAGCAGCTAGGCGCTCAACCATCATGTCTACGCAGCGCTGGAAGCGGGCGCCGGTGCGGTCAATTTTATTGACGAAACACAAACGCGGCACTTCGTAAGTATTCGCTTGGCGCCATACTGTTTCCGACTGTGGTTCAACGCCAGCAACGCCGTCAAACACAACGACGCCACCGTCCAGAACGCGCAGCGAACGCTGCACTTCGGCAGTGAAGTCCACGTGGCCGGGCGTGTCAATCACGTTGATCTGATGACCCTTCCATGAAGCAGTCACAGCGGACGCGGTGATGGTAATACCGCGCTCACGTTCCTGCGGCATGTAGTCGGTGGTGGCTGCACCTTCATGCACTTCACCAATGCGATGCACCATGCCGGTGTAATACAGCACGCGCTCGGTTGTTGTCGTTTTACCGGCATCAATATGCGCGATGATGCCAATATTACGCACATTGCTCAATTCGAGAGCGGTTTCAGTCTTTTTAGCCATGAGTCTCGTTTAACTCGCTTATGGTTAGCGGAAGTGAGCGAATGCGCGGTTCGCTTCCGCCATACGATGAGTGTCATCTTTCTTCTTGATGGAATTTCCCTGCCCGTTGGCAGCGTCCATCAATTCATTCGCCAGCTTTTCAGCCATGTTACGGCCACCGCGCGAACGAGAATTTTCCAACAACCAGCGCATCGCCAGTGTCACGCCGCGTTCGTGAGCAACTTCTACAGGAACCTGATAGGTTGCGCCACCAACACGCATTGGCTTCACTTCGATAGCGGGGGTCACGTTACGCAGCGCCTGCTCCAGTACTTCCAGCGGGCTACGCTTAGTTTTCTCTTCCATGAGATCCATCGCGGTGTACATAATGTGCTGGGCAGTACTTTTCTTACCGCCGTACATCATGCGATTGATAATCATAGACACATACAAGCTGTTGTACTTGTTATCCGGTGGCGTCTGGCGCTTCGGAGGGCTTTTTCTTCTCGGCATTGGACTCTACCTTTACCTCTTGCCTTTGGCGGCAGAGGCACCTGCCTTAGGCACTTTAGCGCCATACTTACTGCGAGATTGCATACGATTCTTCACGCCATCGGTATCCAGCGTGCCGCGCACGATGTGGTAGCGAACGCCGGGAAGGTCTTTAACACGACCACCGCGCACCAACACCACGCTATGTTCTTGGAGGCTGTGCCCCTCACCGGGGATGTACGCTGTCACTTCGATCTGGTTGGACAAACGCACACGCGCTACTTTACGCAGCGCCGAATTCGGTTTCTTTGGGGTCATCGTTTTAACAACGGTGCACACGCCGCGTTTCTGCGGCGAACCCTTCCTAGTGCGGGTACGTTTCTGGTCATAGACGTTCAGCGAATACTGAAGCGCCGGCGATTTACTCTTGCTCTTTTTCGCCTTGCGACCCTTGCGTACCAACTGATTAATGGTTGGCATAAACTTCTCCAAACAACGCTGCTCGCAAAATCTTTCGCGGTCTCTCGGTACTGGCATGCAAAAAGGCGCACTTCGATCATGCGAAGGAACGCCATATGATGCTGACCGTGACGAGCCAATCCGCCGTGCGGAACGCTATCGCCACCTCGCTCAGTTCAGCACCGCCTTGCCTCCATAGAGGATTACTGTGCTGGCTATGCGTCGGAAAATACTACAGGAGAGATTACTCTACGTCAAGGGTAGGAGGCCTATAGAATCGCAATCTTCAAGATTCGTATAAATTATCCAAAAGATTGCGCTGGGGGATCAGCCACCTTTAACGGCTAATTTCCTAACCACACGCAAGGCTCCAGCCATGTGCGCATTGTAATTGATACTCTCAAAGGAATGACGAACAACCCCTTCGGGGTCAATAATAAAGGTCGCCCTACCCTTAAAAACGACGAACTTATTCTTCACGCCATACATTTTGCCAACTTCGTCACCGGGATCGCTCAGCAAAACAAATGGCAGTTTGTATCGGGATGCGAACTCGCCTTGAATTTCTGCGGAGTCGCTGCTGACGCCGATCACCTCTGCGCCCGCCTGTTTGAAATCTTCATAGCTATCGCGGAACAGGCAGGCTTCGGCGGTACATCCACCGGTAAATGATTTGGGATAGAAATACAACACCAGTGTTTTACCACGAAAATCGCTCAAGCGGACGGTCTTGCCTTTGTGATCCTGTAGCGCGAAATCTGGCGCAATTTCACCAGCGGGGATCAATATGTTGGGAATAGGCATATAAAATCTCAAGTTTCGGATAGTGTTTTGGGGCGCTTTTGAGCGCATACACAAATACGCCTCTACAAATGAGAGGGCGCAACTATTAGGTCGAAACAGGTGACTAGAATAATATCTATCTGAAATGCGGGTTAGCTCATGTGGCGACGTTGAGCTTCAAGACTTCCGAAACCGCGCCAACCAGCTTATCTACAGCGATAGGCTTGCCTAAAAAGCGCTCTGCACCGGCTTCCAAGGCCTGATTCATCTGAAAGCCGCCGGTTGCGCCGCTGACCACAAGAATCGGGATACGGCGGGGGATAGTTTGCTTCTTCAGGTAATGCAGCAGGTCAATGCCGTTCATATCAGGCAGCATTAAATCCATCACGATGGCATCGGGCATAATCTGGAAAACGATGTTTAGGGCTTTGGTGACGGTATCAACAAGCGTCACCTTATAGCCGCCAAGTTCCAGCGCCATACGGAAAACAGAGCCAACTTCTTTATCGTCTTCAACAACTAGAATATGCTGGCCTTTGCCCACACGGGGGATATTCACTGGTTCAAGCGTGCCATGCAGCGGCGTGCCGCCTTCAACCATGGGCGTGACGGCGAACAAGAGCTGCAAGCGCAGCCGCCCTAGCATGATCTCATCGCCATGACGCAGGCGGTACTCTTTATCCGGTTCACAAATCAGACCGTTTAAGCGCGTGCCATTGGTGCTGTTCAAATCCTTGAGAAACAGCCGTTCATCACGCACAAGAATGACGGCGTGTTTGCGGGAAACGCCGGTTTGAAAACCATCATAGGGCGAAAGATCAATTTCGGGAGTAATTTTCTTCTCTGTATCCAGCCGCCCCAAGACCATTTCGGTCTGAACCTGCTTTTGAATAGTAGAAGCTGTACCCACGACTCGTAATTCAATGACATAGGGCAGTTTGCGATCGAGTGGACCAGTGACCCCAACACGCTTATCTGCCGGAACACTCATTTTAAGATGTCTGGTGCCGATGTTGCCGGTGTGATTGAGAGCGCCTTCGGGCATCATCAAGAGACCTTGTTAGCTGAACAGTTAAACTTTGTGTCTATTTACGTATAACCTTACACTGTTTTCACGGTTTCGTGCATACAGAGATTTAAATAGAAACACGATATTTAAGTATACAGTACATACGTCCCGCCGACGATTTCCCTGTATTCTCATCTTGCCATCATCATTTTACGGTAAAATTCACCCTGGTTATCCTACGAAATACTGTTCCGCAATCTGGTGAAATAGCTTATGAAATTGAGAATCCTTTTCGCCGCTAGCCTACTATGCGCGCTTACCACAAGTCACCTCACTTTTGCGCAGGATGCGGAAACGACGCCGGAAAGCACTCCCGAATCTATTTCAATTGCGGCATTGGATACCCTACCCCCACTGATACGACTGGAAGGGCTGACACCGGTTTATCAGGATGTGAATCGCTGCTCAGCGGCAGCTTTGAGTATTCAATTATCGTATTACGACTGGGGCGGTACGTATACAGATACGATTCGCGGGTTAAACCCCCACGCTGAAGATGTCGCAGTACGGCTTGACGAGATGATCCGGTTTGCGAATGGCTACGGGCTAGATGGGATCGAACGCATCGGCGGAACGCTTGAGCTATTGAAACGGCTGGTTGCGGCGGGTTTCCCGGTGCTGATTGAGAACTCTTACTATGATGGCCCGGGCGGCTTCAACGATTGGATGGGGCATAATCGGGTAGTCATGGGCTATGATGATGCTCAGGGCGTACTGCTTACATTTGACTCTTTGTTGGGTAACGGACCAGACAATACTGGCCGCCCGATCCCTTACGCAGATATTGATGAACGGTGGAAGCCGTTCAACCGCGACTTTCTGGTACTTTATCGCCCGGAACAGGAAGTTCTGCTTCAGCAAGTGATGGGCGATCAGTGGGATGTGGCGGCTAATGCTGAAACAGCACTTGAACTTTCGCAAGCCGAGCTAAACACCCCCCAAGAAGACAGTTTCACATGGTTCAATATCGGCACGGCGCTGCTGCTGTTGGATCGCAATGAAGAAGCTGCCGCAGCGTTCGATACGGCAATTGCCAACGGGCTGCCATGGCGCATGTTGTGGTATCAATACGGGCCGTTAGAAGCATTTCTGCGTGTGGGACGCTATGAGGATGTGATCACAGAAGCCGCGCGAGTGATCAGCACGACATCCGGCGTGGAAGAAGCCTATTACTATGTGGCGATGGCCGCCGAAGGTATGGGGGACATGCAGCGCGCGGAAGCCAACCTTGAAGTTGCCGTTTTTCGTAATACAAGCTATACCGACGCCGTCGAAGCATTGGCGCGGATACGTGAAGCTATGGGGACGCCAGCCCCATAATACCGATAAGTGAGCAGAATGAGATCTTTGAAAACGCTTCGTGGTTTGCCGTATTTATTCCTGATGCTACTCATGAGCTATATGGTCATGGCACAGGAAGCGACTTCGGAGCTACTGCCTGAAGGCTTACAAACGATCAATATCACATCGCACGAACAACAGGATATTTACGGGCAAAATATTCAAGTTGCGGTTGGTGAGGTTTTAAACAACAGCGAATTACCTTATACCAATATATCCCTTTCGGCGCAGGTCTTTGATGCTGAGGGCGAGCAGATCGGCGAAGGTTACGGGTATTTGGTGGATATTTGCGATGCGGGGCTACTGCCCGATTATGTGCTGCTGCCTGCACATACTCAGCGATTCTATATTCCGCTGGAATTATATGAAAACGGACTCGAAATTGAGACCGTTCAAGTAGCCGCTGAAGGGCAGCAAGCATCCATTGAGGAAACCGCCGCAGAAACTCCGAGCATTACGCGCATTAGCGAAGCTGAAGTGGTTGATGTAATTTGGGATGGCCCGCGCTCACTAGATTATGCAGTTGGATGCCCACGAGATATGGAAAGTGAGTGGTCGTGGCATCGTTACAATCGAATGAACCAGCGCGATCAGGCGACGGCATATGCATTAGCGGAGGCAGTGACACCGGAACTGCTGGAAATTCTCGATTTGAGCGAACCACTGATCTATCAAAATTCGCGGCTATCCTTCGCGCCAAGTGGAACACGGTTGGTCTATCAGGATCGCGTCAACCGTTTTTACACAGCAGCAATTGACGGTCGTTTTCAGCGGCAAATTCATGGCAGTCTGAATAATCGCTCTCTGCAAACAATTGAGTGGCTGGATGATGATCGCTTCATTGCACGCTATTTCGGGGCATTTGGCGATCCGGTGCTGTATTTCACCGCCAATGCTGAAGGACTCGCAATCAGCCCGGCGCCAGCCAATAACCCGCCGTCAGTTATTCTGCCCGGCGCATCACGCGATGGGCGGCGGGTGATCATCGCGGGGACATTTGACACTGAAGCAGGCGAAGACATTACCGGTTACTATATTCATGTGCTGACGAACGGCTTCTTTGAACTTTTATTCGAGGCCGAGCCGCCGGGCTTGAATTACCCTCAGCCGATCCCGATTGTGGACACTGAAGCCGATGTTGTTTCACATATCTATATATTGCGCCCGGTCAATGGTGAAAACTGGCTGCAATGTTTCAACCGTAGTGAAGGCAGGCTGGTTGATCTGACATCAGTGCCGCTGGAGCTTGCCGACGGAGATCGATCTGGCATGTGGCTTTCGCCGGATGGCGGCATGATAGCTATTGCGGCCACCGGCACAAACAGCGGGCTATGGCTGGTTGATCTGACGGAACTGACGGCCTGTTAAGCGGTATAACAGGTTTACAACCGTTATCGAATCACAAATTATCTGGCACACCAAAGTAAACTACGACAATTCTTATGCCACATCACATTCTCTTCGTAAGCTCACTGCATCACCCGGAAGCGCTGCGCGCTGCACGAGAACAAACGCCGGAAAACCCGCCGCTGTTCCCGCCGAGCATGTCGCAACACTTCTGGGAGAAGGCGCTGCGCCGGCGTGGGCATCGTTTAGGGGTGTTCTATCGCAATTTGCCGGGCGGCATACTGAATGAGTCGGCACGTCGGGAAAAACACAGCGAAGGCATCACCCCGGCAAAAGTGGCGGCGGCCATCAACCACCGGATACCAGCGGCAATTCGGCCAGATTTACGCAAGCGAAATGCCGAACTACTGGCAAAAGCGCGGGCGTTTCAACCTAGCATTTTATGGATGACGGGCGACAACACGGTTATCTTTCTCGAAACACTGAAACAGATTCAGCGCGAAACTGGCGCGCTGCTGGTTTACGCCTCTGGCACATCTCCGATTGTGTTTTCAAAGGCCATTGATCGTCAGGCGATGCCGCTTTATGATCTGGTGCTGGTCAATGACTACTATCACGGCATCCAATGGCTGGAACTTGGCGCAAAGCGCATGGAATGCCTGCCTATTTCCGCATGCGATCCGGAATTTCATCATCCCTATCCGCTGACTGAGGCGGAACAAAAAACGCTCACTTGTGATATCGCATTTGTGGGAACGTTGGTGCCGAGCCACCTGTATAACCAACGGGTGAAAGCCTTAGAAGCCCTGAGCGATTTCGATCTCGGCATCTGGAGCGTGCATGATGTGCCTGCCAGTTTGCGCCGTTTTGTGCGCGGAGAGGCATTGGGCGAAGAGATGGAACGGATCGTATCGGCGGCGAAGATCAGCGTGAATACACACGGCGATTTCATGCGTTACGGCGGCAATTTACGACTCTTTGAGGCGGCAGGGGCGAAAGTATTCCAAATCACCGACGATCTGCCGGGTACGCGGCTGTGGTTTCCGGAAGTAGATGGCAAGCCGACACTGGTCACGTACAATACAGAGGCTGAATTGAAGGAAAAAGCCGCCTATTATCTCGCTCACGACGCTGAACGCGAGGCGATTGCCGCAAACGGGCAGCGCCATGCTTATACCTATCACACATATGATCAGCGCGTAGAGCGCTTTGAAGTGTTAATTGACCAATTACGCCGCTAACTTATAATCAACACCTTATGACTACTGAATCTACTCGTTACGACAGCACGCGAGAAGCGTGGGAAAATATCTGGAACGGCGCATCCGTCGAAATTGAACTTGAAGCGGTGGCTTCAGCGCGTTCGATGGAAACCATTCATAAATATCTTCCATTTCTACCCAAAGATAAGCCGATCATTGAGGCTGGCAGCGGCTTAAGCGCGGTGGTGATCACCCTGCGCCAGATGGGCTATCCCATTTACGGGCTGGATTACGCGGTCAACGCGCTGGAAATTTCACGGCGCTATGATCCATCCCTGCCGCTGGTTGGCGGGGATGTGCATAAACTGCCCTTCGCTGAGAACAGTCTCGGCGGATACCTCAGTTTTGGCGTGCTGGAACACTTTGAACAGGGCATGATGCCCGCGCTGGATGAAGCGTATCGCGTGTTACATCCCGACGGCGTGCTGGTGCTGACCATCCCCTACCCCAATATCGTGAATAAAATGGTGGCATGGAAGCGGCGCTCAAGCGGAAAAAGCCCCCTCACCGACGATTCTTTCTATGAAAGCACGTACACACGCGGCGCGCTAACGGGCAACGTCAAGGCGGCTGGCTTCACGATTGAGCATGTCTCACCCACCAGCCATTCTTTCACACTGCGCGGGCTAGGCGGCGTTTTTCAGTCGCCGGGCTATTACAAGACCAGCGCGCTGGCAGAGGGCATGGGGCGAGTCGTGAAAATTGCTGCGCCATGGACATTCAACTATATGACGCTGGTCATCGCTCGGAAGTGACTGCCACGCGCATTTCCGTGATCATTGTGAATTACAACGGCAAAGAAGATTTGCGCCGATGTCTTGCCGCCTTGCAAATAGCCACCATTCCCGCAGAAGTGATCGTCGTTGATAACGCCTCTAAAGACGGCAGCGCCGATATGGTGCGTACAAATTTCCCTGAAGTTAGGCTGCTAGAACCCGGCAAAAACCTGTATTTTTGTGCCGGAAACAATTACGGCGTGAATGCTGCAACTGGCGATTATGCGCTGCTGCTGAACCCAGATACGGTCATACCGCCCGATGCTCTGGAAACACTGGTCAATTTCATGGACGGCCATCCGGATTATGCGGGCGCGACGCTGCAACTGCGCTACCCAAACGGCGAAATTCAGCGCACCTGCTCGCGGATTCCAACTTACAGCTATCTGCTGCTCACGCAAACTGTGCTGCAATTTGTGTTTCAATCTGCGCGGGAAAGAGCCGAAAACCATCACTGGTACTATGATGAAAATTGGGATCGCACGACAGATTTTGACGTTGAGGCGATTCCGGGGTCTTGTACGCTGATGCGGCGCGAAGATCTGCGACTAAGCGATCATCTGCTGCTGTACTTCAATGAAGATGATTTAGCGCGGCGATTTAGAGGCCAAAGGTTCCGTTTTCTGGCAGCCCCCCCCATAGAACACCGGGAAAAATCAGTGACGCGCAGCGCAATCGCCACACGTCTCTATTTCCGCGATCTGATCGCCTATTGCACGCTGCATCATGGGCGGATTCAAGCGGCGTTGATCTGGCTGCTTTCGCGCCCGCTGGAATGGGTGATTCGCTGGCGACTGCGCAAGGCGGCGGGGTGAGCGCGAGTCATACAGCGCACGCCTACATCACTTATTACTCACTGCTTTTTCTAGTCCATCGGGTAGAGGCTGCATCCGCCGTCTACCAGCAGAATTGATCCAGTCATAT
>DAOTUZ010000142.1:0-5349 GCA_034437295.1 Anaerolineae bacterium
AGTGGCTGCCCATGATCTCGATCACCGTACCCGCCACTTCGGCCAGAAACGGCTTGTTGAAGCCGATCTTCGCCCCAAAACGCGCCGCCCGCCGAATCACCAGCCGGCACACCGAGTCCCGGCCTTTTGCGCCCGGCAGCACGCCGTCCGCGATCAGGAAGGCCGCCGCGCGCATGTGATCCGCAATCACCCGATATGCCACATAATGCGTGGCGCGTTCCGCATCCGTTTGACCGCTCAGTTTTTGTACCGTATCGAAGATCGGCAGGAATAAATCCGTATCATAATTCGCCTGAACGCTGTTCATCACGCTCAAAATGCGCTCCAGCCCCATGCCCGTATCCACGCCCGGCGCGGGCAGTGGTGTATCAAATTTCCCCGTATGCTCAGGGTCTGCCTGCGTGCGGTTGTACTGCATGAACACCAGATTCCACAGCTCAAGAAAACGATCATCTTCCGCCTGCATCAGTGGGATAATCGCTTCTACGCCCATTTCCGGCATCTTGTCCCAGTGAATTTCGCTGGTTGGGCCGCATGGGCCAGTTTCCGCCATCTGCCAGAAATTTGTTTTTGCCCCCATCCGTGCTACCCGCTTCGGGTCAACCTTGATGTCATTAACCCAGATGTCATAGGCTTCATCATCATCTTTATAAACGGTGAAGGCCAGTCGCTCCGGCGGTAGCCCGTAAACCTGCGTCAGCAGGGTATACGCGAAGCGAATCGCATCGCGTTTGAAATAATCGCCAAAACTAAAGTTGCCCAGCATCTCAAAGAAGGTGTGATGTCGTGGTGACGGCCCTACATTTTCGAGATCGTTATGCTTGCCCGAAACCCGCATGCATTTTTGTGAGGTAGTGGCGCGTGAATAGGGTCGCTGATCTAGGCCAAGAAAAACATCCTTGAACTGCACCATGCCCGCATTCGTGAACAGCAGTGTCGGATCGTTGCCCGGCACCAGTGAAGATGAGGCAACCGGCTGGTGACCCATTTCTTCAAAATAATCTAGAAATGCCTGCCGCGCTTGCGCGCTGCTCATCGCCTTCATCATGCTTAATTTCCCTGCCTCACCGTAGAGTCGCATGATATTATAAGGCATCATCATGCCTGTTTTGTAGGGGGCAGGGCGCCGCGCCCCTCAGTCTAAGTGGAGCGAAGTGAAAAATGACATTCTCACAGGAACTGATCACCTTTCTCGATCAGAAACTTATCGCAAGATTGGCGACCATTGACGATCAAGGCTACCCGCACGTAGTGCCTCTCTGGTTTTCCCGTGATGGCGATGATCTGGTGATCATGACGGATCGCGAAACCCGCAAAGTGCATAACGCGCAGGCGCGCCCAAAAGGTGCGCTCCAAATCGGCGGGATACCTAACACCGAACCTATCGGCTATTTGTTTCAGGGCGATCTCATCGTTGAAGATGATCCCGATCATGTCTGGATGGCGGCCATCACCCGCCGCTATGAAACCCAGGCCCGCGCCGATCAGTTGCTGGAAGAATGGAAAGAAGATGATACGGCGGTCATTCGCCTAAAAGTTAAAAAAGTTATCCGCGTCTACTAAAGCGTCTGTTATACTTGCGCACATTCTTAAAAATAGCTTCAGTTTTGGATCGGGCTTCGAGTGGAAAATGGCCGGATAAAACCTGCGCCCGCTGCGTTTAGCCTCGCCTTAGTCCTAATCGGGAAGGGCTGAGGGCGAAGATTTAGCGCGCCGCCTATCCGAAACTGATATGAAGTGAATCCCAATTGCACATGAGGAATCAGCATGCCCACGATTGACGAACAATTAGAAGTCTTGATGTCTGGAGCCGAATATGGCGACCCACAAACCAGAGAAAATATGCGCCGTGAACTGCGCGAACGCCTGCTTGAGGCTGAGCGTGAAGGTCGCCCGCTTCGCGTCTATGCCGGCTTTGACCCGCGTACTGCCGATCTGCATCTAGGGCATACCATCCCCATGCGCAAACTGCGGCAGTTTCAGGAATTTGGGCATGATGTCACCTTCCTGATCGGCACGTTCACCAGCCTCATTGGCGACCCTTCCGATAAAGACAAGGCGCGGGATCAGCTCACCCGCGAGCAGGTGGAGGAAAACGCCCGTACCTATTCTGAACAGGCATTCAAAATCCTCGACTCGAATCTCACCCGTGTGCGCCATAACGACGAATGGCTTTCCACGCTGGATTTTGCCGATATTATCCGCCTCGCCAGCAACTTCACCGTACAGCAGTTTCTCGTGCGTGAAAATTTTGCCAAGCGCATTGAGGCCGGCCAGCCCATCCATTTACATGAGCTGTTTTACGGCCTGATGCAGGGCTATGATGCCGTAGCCCAAGAATCCGATGTGCAGGTTGGCGGGCAAGATCAGTTATTCAATATCCTCGTCGCTGGCCGCAAACTTCAGGAAGGCATGGGTCAAAAGCCGCAGATCGCCATCATCATGGGCGAAAGCTTGCCCGGCACCGATGGCGAGATCAAGATGAGCAAAAGTCTTGGCAATCACATCCCCCTGATGGCCGAGCCGTGGGACATGTTCGGCAAGGTGATGAGCGTGCCAGACAAAGCCATGTCCGCCTACTTCAAGCTGATTTTGGGCTGGTCGCCCGCGCAAATGGCCGAACTTAAAGACGGCCTCGCATCGGGTAAACTTCACCCTAACGAAGTGAAGATGCAGCTTGCCCGTGAAATCGTCTCCATCTTCCACAGCCCCGATGCGGCACAGGCGGCGCAGGCGCGTTGGGATGAGGTGTTCCGCGGCGGCTCTGGCGTCCCAACGGATATTCCCGAAGCCGTGTTGAGCGCAGATGAGCGCGTCACCGATATTCTGCGCCGCTTGGATATGGTCGCCAGCTCCGGCGAAGCCCGCCGCCTCATCGAGCAGCGCGGCGTGAAACTCAACGATCAACCCGTTGAAGATGTTTTCGCCGTCGTGAAACCTAGCGATCTTCCTGTCGTTTTGCAGGTTGGCAAGCGTAAATTTATCCGTCTGCTGTCGGGAAATTAAAACCATCCCGCAGGCTCGTAGGGGCGGCCTGTTAGGTCGCCCTCACTTTTTCTACCCGAAAAGCAGCATCATCGCCGCCAAAAAGAGCGCGGCCAGCAGTATATATTCAAATACCCGCTGATTGATCCGCTTGACGATCCACCGCCCCACAAATACCGCGCCAATGATGATCGGTATCACCCACAGCGAAGCCATCGCCTCTTGAAAGTCAATCATCCCCGCCATCAGCATCCATGGAAGCTTGATCAGGTTGACCAGCGTGAAATACAGCGTCGTCGTACCCACCAGCGTCAGCGGGGTAATTGGTTGCATCAGCATATAAGCGAGAAAGGGCGGCGCCCCTGTATTTGCTAGTGCCGATCCCACCCCCGAAAGCCAGCCTGCCAAATAAGCGTGCCACGGCTTAGGCTGATATTCCAATTGTTTTAGCCGCTCCGATGCCAGCCGGTAGGCGATGAAAATCAGCGTGAAAACGCCCAACACCCGTCGCAGCGTCAGATCGGGCAGCGCCGCCAGCAAAATCGTGCCGAGAATGATCCCGATAATCGTCGGCAGCAGCATTCGCTTAACATAGCTCATTTCCCACGTTCGCCAGTACATAACGATGGCTACCGCGTCGCCGATCATCAACAGCGGCAGTGATAAGCCAATGGCCGCTTGTACCGGCATAACCATGCTCAGCAGCGGGACGAGCAGTACCGCCAGCGGCGCGCCTAATCCGCCTTTAGACAGCCCGACCAATACCCCGACGATTGCGATAATAATGTAGGTCATCTGAAGCTTTTCTGGAAAATGGCGTGTATATCAGGGTGGTAGTTGGGGTAGGGTGCCGTATGCAGCGCCCTACCTGTATAAATGGTGTTTATTGTGCCATGAAATCGCGTATTTGTAGGTCGGTGTTGCGAATCTTCATCGCCAGATCAGCGGCAAGGTTGCGCATCAGTTTGTACCCAAGCTGCGGGTAAGTTTCGCACAGCAGCATGATCTTGTCGCGTGGGATGATGATCAGCGATGTGCCTTTTTCCGCAGACCGCGCCCCCGCAGATCGCACGCCCTCATCTACCAGCGCCACTTCCCCGAAAGATTGCCCGCGCCGTAGGCGTGCTAGCACCTTCGGCGCGTCGCTGTTTTCCTTGCCAATCACCGCAGGCGTAATCACAATTTCAATCCCGCCATTCGTGATAATATAGAGTTCATCGCCTGTGGTATTCTCATCAAACACCATCTCGCCAGCCCCGTAGGTGCGTTCTGTGCAAATAGCGGCGATCAGCTCAATCTGCAAATTGCTCAGATCGAGGAAAATCTCAGTCTGGCGTAAATAAGTGATGATCGACAACATTCAGTCTCCCGCTTATAGCGCTGACGAATAGAATAGACTCATTCTAGCACGGGTCCACACAGGAAATTTGCCCAACATGCCAACACTCGAATATTCCGTTGATGAATTAATATCCGTTTGCATCTCCCGTCAGGTCGTAGATGCTGAAGTTTTGGCGCAGGGAATCAACACGCCGCTGGTCATGGCCGGTTACATTCTCGCGCAGTGTACCCATGCCCCCAATGTGCGCTTTGCATCAGCCATCGGCCAGACGATCTCCGTAGAATGGGCGCCCTTGGGCGTTGCCCGCATCGAAGATTTCTGGCTCACACGCGGCTTAATCCATGTCAGTTTCGCCGGAGCCTCGCTCGATTTGCTCCCCGGCTTCAACCCCAAAGAGTTTTTTCGCCCCGCGCAGGTAGATGCTGTGGGTAATTTTAATAATATTTCGCTTGGCGCCGACTACCACCGCCCGCGGTTGCGTTTGCCCGGCTCTGGCGGCATCCCCGATGTCACGCCGCATTCACATCAGATTTATCTCTATGTGCCGCGGCACAGCCGCCTGACCTTTGTCGAAAAAGTGGATTTAGTGAGTGGGCGAGGGCATATCGAAGATCGTCCCGGCGGCGTTGGCCCCCGCTATCTGATCAGTGATTTCGGTCAGTTCGATTGGGAAGGCGGGCGCATGAGGCTGCTGACTTACCATCCGGGGCGAAGCATAGAATCCGTTCAGAAGAAAACCGGCTTCCCCTTAGAAATTGCCCCTGACGTTCACGAAACCGAGCCACCCACAGCCGAAGAACTCCGCCTATTGCGCGAAGTTATCGATCCCTTAGCCGTCCGTAAACTGGAAACGCTGGCCGGCGCAGCCCGTAAAGATCACCTGCGCTGGATTCTGGAACAAGAAGGCGCATTGTAGTAAGCGCCGTTTCTACCCCACCAACCGCCAGTTTTCAACGTTCCGGAAGCGGTCAGACGGCGTGCCGATGAATCCCAATTGCAAGCCTTCCAGTCGTGGTGAAGTG
>DAOTUZ010000143.1:0-3628 GCA_034437295.1 Anaerolineae bacterium
AAAAAGGCGACGCGCTTGCCGCGCAGCGTGCCGAAAACAATATCTGCGCTAGGCGATCCGTAAGGTGTGTCTATCGCCGCGCTGGTGATATCGCTCAACTCTGGCATTTTATAGAGGCCGGTGCCTCCAATAACGGCGATAGTAACTGATTCAGCCATATATAAAATCCCCTATAAGATGCCGCGTATATTACCGCCATCAACCGCTAAAGCGATTCCTGTAATGAAGCTAGCGGCAGGCGAAGCGAGAAAAACAGCGGCGTTGGCAAACTCTTCTGGGCGGCCAAAACGCCCCAATGGAATATCCGCAGTCGAAAGGTTGCGTTCATCCTCTTGTGAAGTTTGGTTTTTCTCGGCGCGTGCCTGCATCAGGTTTGAAATCCGCGCCGTTTCCGTCAAACCCGGCAAAATGCTATTCACTCGGATGTTACTTGGCGCTAGCTCATCAGATAGAGTTTTGGTCAGGCCAACAACTGCCGGGCGCAGCGTGTTAGACAGTGTGAGGTTATGAACAGGCTGCCTGGCTGCCACCGAAACGACTGCCAGAATCGAGCCGCGCTCTGATCGTTTCAGGTAGGGTAGGGCATGTCGGGTCAGGCTGATAGCGCTCAACAAGGTCAGTTGAATCGCGTTTTGCCACGTTTCGAGATCAAAATCTTCAAAGCTGCCGGCTGGCGGCCCACCGGCGTTCAGCACTAGTATATCAAGGCCATTCATGGTTTCAGCTGCGTTGCGAATGAGCCGCTGGTTGGAAATCTCATCGCGAACATCGCCTTGAATGGTATAAACAGGGTTGCCGGTTTCAGCATTAATTGCTGATGCCGTCTCTTGAAGATCGCTCAGCGTGCGGCTGCTGATGACAACCTGCGCCCCCTCGCGGCTAAACTGGCGCGCAGTAGCTGCACCTAACCCCTGACTAGCCGCCGTAACCAGCACTTTTGCGCCGCGAAGCCCCAAATCCATCACTAACTCTCCAGTTCGACCCGGAACTGCTTCTGCCCGATCCCGATAATATCGCCGTCAGTGATGATCACCGGTTGTGTCACCGGCATATCGTTGAGCAGTGTGCCATTACGACTGCCCCGATCTTCCAGCCACCACTGCCCATCTCGTAATGCTACCGTTGCATGCTCTGAACTGGCGAATGAATCATCAATCTGAATAGCATTAGAGGGTGATCTGCCAATGTTCGTCAAGGCCAGCAGCGGGTATGAGTCGCCTGTGAGAACAGAAGTGCCGCCAATATTTTCTACGACTGAAAGCTTTCCATAAGGGCGGCGGCTGGATGCAATAACATCTGCCGTGCCGCGAAAATCCCGCCAGAGAAATAGCAGCAATAACCCAAGCGTCGCCAGCAGCAGGGCGCCCGTTAGTATACGCAAAATGATCAGCGTAGTCTCGCCGATGAACATGGTTTATAGCCGCGCCTTAATCAATTGCGAAACTGGTTTGCGTGGAACTGCTGTCCGATTCGTCCATATAGAGTATTTGCGTGCGTCCCAAACGGATGACATCACCCGCTTGCAAACGGTGTTCGTGCACGCGCACATCATTGATCAGACTTCCTGACTGGCTGTTGACATCAAAATAAGTATAAACGCCAAAACGTAGGCGAAGCTGTGCATGATAGCGAGAGGCGTAAGGATCGTCCAGTACAATGGTATTATCATTACCGCGGCCAATTGTGACCAGCGGCGATGTCAGAGATTCAATCCGCGTGCCATCAATGACTAGATGCGCGTTGGTCGGCGTTAAACTGATCGGCGCTGCGATGCGTTCGAGTACCGATGTCGCCCCTTTAAGCTGTGCTTGATGTGCGGCGGCGACGCGAAGATCCCCCGGCTCAATCTCCGGATTGACGTTGATATGCACCAGCGGCGATTGCAGCAGTCGTAAATGCAGGTCATTTGCCAGTTCAGCCAGATGTACTGAGAGCAAAGCCTCAAGTGCCGGCTGGCGGGAGATGAGACGCTGCTGTTCAGCGGCGTTTAACTCAATGACGAAATCATCTGGGGCAATGGCGCGTGGATCGTTGTCTCTGGCGGGTTCGGCGTTTGTTTCCATGGCACGCGCCAGCCTTACCGCCAGATCGTGTGGCTGTACCTGCCGGCTAAAAAGCTGTGAAAATGCGCCTTCTACCAGAAATTGAATTTGCGCTTCCAGCCGCGCCAGCCCGAGATCGTTCATATAGTATATTATAGCGCAGGCAAAATCAGGATAGGAACACGATATATAAACGGCGTGAATCCGGCGCGAAGGCGTAGGCAGCCTCTGAATATGTAACGTTCATATCTCACGATGAAAAAACAAAAAAGGGCGCAATCTGCGCCCTTTTTTGTTAGCGGTTATGGCTATAGGCCCTGAATGACGAAGGCGGGATCAGTGGGGACATTATTCACCCAATTGCTGGTGGTTGTCACCGTAGCTTCCGCGCGCAGATCGTCAAGATGCTGATTGAATTCTAGGTCGCGTGCCTGATCAAGCTGTGCTTCGCTCAATTCACGGTCTTCACGGCCGCGCAGTTGGAAGATGGCGTAAGTGCTGCTTTCAGTTGCAATCGGCCCGATAGTAGCGCCGATGGCTGCCGCTTCAACGCCATCACTGAACGCCTGACCATATTGCGTAGTCAGGCTTTCGAGCGTGCTCCAATCTAACTCACCACCAAGTGTGGCAGAAGCATCGCTGCTGTTCACCCGCGCCAGCTCAGCAAAAGAGTCGCCTTCTGCCAGTGCCGCGAGAATATCGTTTGCCTTGTCTTCTGTATCCACGATGATAATACGCCCGTTCACGAACGGCGCAGTCGTGGCGATATCAGCAGTTGTTTGATCGCGCAGCACTTCATGCAGCGCCAGTACGCCAAAATATGCGCGAATATCTGCATCACTCATGCCCGTCTGGTTGCGTAATTCACCGAATATGTCGTTACGCGCAGTATTGAAAGACTCCGCCAATTCAGTCGCATTTTGCGTTGGCGCTGGCGTACTTGAGGCCACAGGAGTCAACGTTGTTGTAGGCGTAAACTCAGGCGTCGGCGTTTCGGTAGGCGTGGGTGACGCTGTTGGCGAAACAATCGGCGTGGGGGATACCGTGGGCGATGGCGACGCTGTTGGCGTACTCAGCGCAGCTTCTGGATCATAGCCAAAGAAATTGCGAATTTGTTCGTCTATTTGCTCGTCAGTGATCGTGATGTTGTTGGCCGCCGCATACTGCCGCAGCACTTCGTCATCAATCATCTGGTTCAAGACGGTGTTCCCAAGCTGATCGGGAACCTGCATCTCGTTGATCCACGTTGAATAAGGCGGCTGTGACGTCAAAAACTGGATAATCTGATCGTCAGGGATGCCAATTGCTCGATACTGCCCGACGGCATTACTCAGCTCAATATTTCGCAGCGCGCGGGTCAGGCGCACTTCGCGTTGAAATTCGCCAACAGTAATATTCCGATCATTAACGCTTGCTGCAACCTGATTAGGGACAATCAGACCGTCAATAACAAACGCTGAAATCAGCAGCACACCCACGACAACACCCACGATGATCATGCTAATCAACAGGATGCGCTGAACGCGGGCTTCACGTTCGGCACGGGTGCGATACTCTTTGATCAGCTTGGGCTGCTGGCGCGCAGT
>DAOTUZ010000144.1:0-8128 GCA_034437295.1 Anaerolineae bacterium
TATTGAGAACTATCACCGAACTCAGCGGTATTCTACTTGGTCATTGATCTTAGAGCATAAAAGTTAGCTATTGATTGAATATCCGAATAAACCCTTCCAATGAGGCCTAGCGGCCGGCTTCGTTATCCAAAACCAGCCGCCTATTCATTAGCTTTGCAGCAGCTTACTTCAGCTCCAGCGATTTTTCGGCAATCACCCGCGTGATCATCGCTTCAAATTCGCTGATGGGCATCGCTCCTAAATCCTCATCGCTGCGCAGACGCACGCTCACGGCGTTGGCGGCAATGTCTTTATCGCCCACGATCAAGAGATACGGCACATGCACTTCGCGGTGCTGGGCAATCTTCGCGCCCATACGCGCTTTGCCCGAATCCACTTCTACCCGTATGCCCTGCGAACGTAAACGCGCCGCCACCTGATTGGCATATTCCACGTGCTTATCGGTGATCGGGATCATGACCACCTGCACCGGCATTAGCCAAACTGGGAATTTACCGTCGAAATGCTCGATCAGAATGCCGATGAACCGTTCCAAACTGCCAAACGGCGCGCGGTGGATCATCACTGGGCGATGGCGGGTGTTATCTTCAGCCACATATTCGAGTTCAAAACGCTCAGGCAGATTATAGTCCACCTGCACCGTGCCAAGCTGCCAGTTGCGCTTCAGCACATCGCGGAAGATGAAGTCCAGCTTCGGCCCATAGAACGCCGCTTCGCCCGCCTCCACCGTGTGATCCAGCTCAAGATGCTGGCAGGCCTGAATGATCGCATCTGCGGCTTTATCCCACAGCGTATCATCGCCCACATATTTATCGCTTTCCGGATCACGCACGCCAACCCGCGCGCGGAAATCGGTGAGGCCAAGCGTGTTGAACACGTACTGAATCAGGCGGACGGCGGTCATAAATTCTTCAAGAAGCTGCTCAGGCGTCACGAACAGATGGGCATCATCCACCGTGAATCCGCGCACGCGGGTTAAGCCGTGCAGTTCGCCGCTTTGCTCATAGCGGTAGACCGTGCCAAATTCGGCATAGCGCACCGGCAGATCGCGGTAAGAACGCATCTCGCTCTTATAAATCTGGATGTGATGCGGGCAGTTCATCGGCTTGAGCAAAAATTCTTCGTCATCTACCACAATCGGATCATACTGGCTGTCGCTGTAATACGGATAATGGCCGGACGTGCGGTAGAGATTCAAGTTGCCAATGTGCGGCGTGACCACCGGCTCATAGCCATTCTCGATCTGCACGTCGCGCAGCCAGCGTTCAAGCGTATCCCGCAAGATCGCGCCCTTCGGCTTCCACAACGGCAGACCTTTGCCCACCAGCGGGCTGAAGGTGAACAGGCCAAGTTTTTCCCCGACCACGCGATGATCGCGGCGTTTGGCTTCTTCAAGGCGATGCAAATAGTCCTGTAGTTCCGCTGGCGTTTCAAATGCCGTGCCATAGATGCGCGTAAGCTGCTGGCGGTTTTCATCCCCGCGCCAGTAAGCGCCCGCTGGCATCTTGTAGGTGACGTTGATCGCGTCAGGATTGATCTCTTTGGTGCTGGCGACGTGCGGCCCACGGCAAAGATCGGTGAAGGTATCCTGCGTATAAAGCGTGATCTTTTCCGCAGGGACGGCAGTTTGCTCGCCATTTTCATCGACGCGGCCATCGGCCAGATCGTTGATCAGCTCCAGCTTATAGGGCTGATCCTTGAATACTGCGCGGGCATCATCGGCGCTCACCTCACGCACAGAGAAGGCGTAATTGCCGCGGATGATCTCTTTCATCCGGTTTTCAACCCACTGCATATCTTCCTCAGTGGCCGGGCGCGGCAGTTCAAAATCGTAGTAGAAGCCGTCTTCAATGGGCGGGCCAATGGCGATCTTGGCTTCTGGAAAGCGTTCAAGCATCGCTTCAGCCATGATATGCGCGGCAGAATGGCGAACGCGATAAAGCTGGCTGTCTTTATAGGATACGTCAGGCATGATACAACTTAACTCCGGTGGGATGTGTTCCGGCACATTATACCAGAATGCAGGCGAAAACTTCGCCAGTAACGCCGGTAAATAACCAAGCTATATGCAGAGTAGCACAAATTTAGGGGCAATAGGTATCCATATGGACTCAATTTGCAAAAGAAGCACGATGCGCCCGACGCTGATAAATATCTTGACTCTGATGCAGCATCGCATTAACATATGAGCATGTATTCATGAATTGGCAGGTGATGAGCATGGGGCATACAAAAATACACCCTGCAATTTGCGCTCAGAATTCATCAGAAACAGATGAGATAGCACAGCTTCAAGGGCAGTTGATTGACGCACAAACGGCGCTGTCACTATCGGAAATTTTCAAGGCGCTAAGCGATCCAACGCGCCTGCGCTTGATCTCGCTGCTCACTGAAAATGAAGTGTGCGTGCATACCCTAGAAGCGGTGATGGGCATGACTCAATCTGCCGTCTCGCATCAGCTCCGCTATTTGCGGCAGCTTGGCATCGTGCGCTATCGCAAAGAAGGCCGCCACGTGTATTACGCGCTGGATGATGAGCATGTGCGCATGCTGTTTGAACAGGGATTGCTGCACGCGCAGCATCGTTAATCAGGCCGGAATTTTCCGGCTTTTTCTTCAAGTCAATATATGAGCATCTGCTCATCAATAGGCGTTTTGCCTACAGGAAAAGAGCATGAATCCTAACATCCAGATTGATCTCTCGCTTTTACTGCCCAAATTTGACGCAAACGACAACTGTTGTTCGATGCTCTCCGAGCAATTGGCGATGCAGCGGGGGCTGGAAAAAGCGCATATCGTGCGCGAAAACGGGCATGCGCGTTTATGCCTGCATTACGATCCGAATCTGATTTCGCTGGCAACTGTGCAGCGGTTGGCTGAAGAAGCGGGGGCGGCAATCAGCGAACAATACCAGCATGAGCAAATTCCCTTTACCCGCCCCAATACAGCAGACGCCGCGCTTAGGCTGAAACAGCAGCTTAACGGGCTAAAGGGGATGATTCACGCCAGCGTAAATTACGCGATGGGAATCGCCTACGTGGCCTATGACAGCCATACCCTCTCTCACCATGCAATTGAGCAGGCCATTCAGGGCTTAGGGATTGGCTTACGCGCAAATGCAGCCACGTCGGAAGAACACGCGCATCATCACGATGGGCACGATCATAGCCATTGCCACAGCCACGGAAGCGCCCCCAAATTTCTGCCGCATTGGATGCAAGAACGCTGGACGCTGATTCTGGTAGTGCTGGCGGCAATCTTCTTCCTGACCGGCTGGCTAGGCGAGCGTATTCTTGGCTTTAGCGAAACAACCGCAGCGATATTCTACATTCTGGCCTACATCGCGGGGGGCTATGACGTTGCCACTCACGCCATCCCCGCGCTGTTCAAGGGCAAGTTGGATACCGATATCCTGATGCTGGCGGCGGCGGGCGGCGCGGCCATCTTGGGTGAATTTAGCGAAGGCGCCTTTTTGCTGCTGCTGTTCGCCATCGGCCATGCGGGGGAACACTATGCATTAGATCGCGCGCGCGGCGCCATCAGTGAGCTAGGCGCGTTGATGCCGAAAACAGCGCTGTTGAAGCGCGGCGGGCAGATCGCTGAAGTGCCGGTAGAACAAGTGCAAATTGGCGATATTGTCGTCACTCGCCCCGGAGATCGCATCGCAGTAGATGGCGAAGTGGCCGTAGGCAGCAGCGCGGTAGATCAAAGCCCGATCACCGGCGAAAGCGTGCCGGTCACAAAATCAGCCGGCGATACAGTTTTCGCGGGGACGGTGAATAAAGACAACGCGCTCGAAATTAAAGTTTCCCGTCTAGCGGCTGATAACACATTAAGCCGCGTGATGACTCTGGTCGCAGAGGCGCAAAGCCAGCAAAGCCCAACACAGCGTTTCGCAGATCGCTTCACCAGCCGTTTTGTGCCTGCGGTATTCATCACCACAGCGCTGCTGATCATTCTGCCGCCGCTGTTCAATTTACTGCCGCTTTCAGAGAGCTTCTATCGCGGGCTGCTGCTGCTGGTGGCGGCATCCCCCTGCGCGTTAGCAATTGGCACGCCGGCGGCGGTGCTGGCGGGCATCGCGCAGGCGGCGCGTAACGGCGTGTTGATTAAGGGGGGCGTGCATCTCGAAAACTTAGGGCAAATTGAGGCCATCGCCTTCGACAAGACCGGCACGATCACCAGCGGAATCTTCAGCGTGACCGATATTGTGCCGCTGAATGGGGCCAGCGCAGAGACGCTTTTACAGGTATCAGCCGCAGTTGAGCAGCACTCTAACCACCCATTAGCCGAGTCGGTGGTGCGGGCGGCACAAGAAAAACAGCTCCAGTTACCGGCGGCAAATGGGCTGGAAAATATTCCGGGCAAAGGCGTTCGCAGTTCGGTAAACGGGCAACCAGTACACATCGGCTCGCCCAAACTATTCGATCAAGCATCGGGTATCGCCCTGTCTCAGACCATCCTTTCTCAGGTGAGCGATCTCGAAAGCAAGGGGCGCACGGTGATGATCGTCGCGCACGGGCAAGAGCTGCTCGGCATCATCGGGCTGGCCGATACGCCGCGCCCCAAAATTGCACAGGTGATGCGCTCATTACGGTCACTGGGAATCGCGCATCTGGTCATGCTCACCGGCGATAATCAGAAAGTGGCCGCAGATATTGCCGCGCAAGTCGGCCTGACCGACGTGCAGGCAGAGCTGCTGCCAGAAGATAAGCTGACCACGATTCAGCAGTTGAAGCAGCAGTATCAGGCCATTGCGATGGTGGGCGACGGTGTGAATGACGCCCCCGCTCTCGCCAGCGCAACCGTCGGCATCGCCATGGGCGGCGCGGGCACAGCAGTCGCGCTGGAGACCGCAGATGTGGCGCTGATGGCCGACGATCTCGAAAAGCTGCCTTTCGCCGTTGGGCTTAGCCGCGCCAGCCGCAGTGTAATTCAGCAAAACCTGATCATCTCAATGGGCGTGATCATGCTGCTGATCCTGAGTTCGGTGCTAGGGTGGGTGGCGCTAGGTGTTGTGGTGCTGCTGCATGAGGGCAGTACGCTGGTGGTCGTGGGCAATGCCTTGCGCCTGCTGCGCTATGCTGGCGGCATGAAGCCCGCCACTGAAGGCTAAGCGATCTAACGAAGCTATCCATCTCTACGAAAAAGCGCCCCATCATCAGGGCGACTCCAATAAAAAAAGGGGGAGCGGCCAAAGCCACACCCCCTTCTTTATGTTTCGTTATACCCTGATCCGGTTTAGTATTCCGGCATCTGGGGGGCTGCGGGAGCAGGGTTCTTTTCCGGTAGGTCGGTGATCAGCACTTCAGTCGTCAAGATCATCGAAGCAATCGAAGCGGCATTTTCAACGGCGCCACGGGTAACTTTGGCGGGATCAGGGATGCCCATCTTGATCATGTCGCCATATTCACCAGAGAGGACGTTGTAACCGATGTTGTGGTTCTTCTTTTCCTTCTGGGCGCGGCGCACTTCCTGAATAACGACGGCGCCATCCAAACCGGCATTGGCGGCGATCTTCTTCATTGGGGCTTCCAGCGCACGGCGAACAATCTGCACGCCGGTGTTTTCATCTTCGTTGCCCAGCTTCAGGCCTTCCAGCGCGCTTACGGCATTCACCAGAGCGACGCCGCCGCCGGGGACGATGCCTTCTTCAACTGCGGCGCGGGTGGCGCTCAGGGCGTCTTCCACGCGGTGCTTCTTTTCCTTGAGTTCGGTTTCGGTAGCGGCACCCACGCGGATGACGGCCACACCGCCGCTCAGCTTAGCCAGACGTTCCTGAAGCTTTTCGCGGTCATAATCGCTGGTGCTGAGGTCAATTTCACGGCGAATTTCTTCGATGCGGCCCTTGATGTCACTTTCTTCACCGGCGCCGTCAATGATCACAGTGTCATCCTTGGTCGAAGACACCTTCGCTGCACGGCCGAGGTCTTGCAGGGTCACGGTTTCCAGCTTGCGGCCAGTCTCTTCGCTGATGACGGTGCCGCCGGTCAGGATGGCGATGTCACGCAGCATCGCCTTGCGGCGATCACCAAAGCCGGGGGCCTTGATGGCGAGTACGTTCAGCATGCCGCGCAGCTTGTTCAGCACCAGAGTTGCCAGCGCTTCGCCGTCAACATCTTCAGCGATCAAGACGATATCGCGCTTGCCGATCTGAACCATCTTCTCAAGCAGAGGGACAATATCCTGAGCGGCGCTGATCTTCTTTTCGTAGATCAGGATATAGGGTTCGCTGATGCTGGCTTCCATCGATTCGGGGCTGGTGATGAAGTAGGGGCTGATATAGCCGCGATCAAACTGCATCCCTTCGACGTATTCGGTCTCAAATTCGAGGCCTTTGCTTTCCTCAACGGTGACCACGCCGTCCTTGCCAACTTTGTCCATCACTTCGGCAATCAGGCCGCCAATTTCGTTATCCTGAGCAGACACGCTGGCAACCTGGGCAATTTCGTCCTTGGTGCTGATAGGAGTCGCCTGGCTCTTAATGTTCTCGGCAACCTTGTTCACGGCTTCCATAATGCCGCGCTTCAACAGCATCGGGTTAGCGCCAGCGGCCACGTTCTTCAGGCCTTCATTGACGATAGCCTGCGCCAACACGGTGGCGGTGGTGGTGCCGTCGCCCGCAATATCGTTGGTCTTGGTGGCGGCTTCCTTCAAAAGCTGCGCGCCCATATTCTCATACGGGTTTTCCAGCTCAATTTCCTTAGCAACCGTCACGCCGTCATGGGTAACAGTCGGTGCGCCAAATTTCTTATCCAGCGCCACATTACGCCCCTTGGGGCCGAGGGTGGTTGCGACGGCTTCGGCAATCTTATCAACGCCACGCTGCAAATCGCGGCGCGCTTCATCACGGAACTGCAATTGTTTTGCCATGTTTCCATGTCTCCTTTAAGTCAAGTTGAATGATTTATGTAGCGTGGGTTACTCTAAAATACCGAGGATGTCTGTTTCCTTCATAATCAACAGTTTCTTACCCTCGATCTTGATTTCGGTGCCTGCGTACTTGGCGAACAACACTTTGTCGCCAGCCTTCACGTCCATCGGAATGCGATCACCGTCTTCATCACGGCGGCCTTCACCAGCGGCGAGTACGGTGCCTTCTTGCGGTTTTTCTTTTGCGGTTTCGGGAATATAGATACCGCTGGCAGTCTTTTCTTCCTGCTCCAGTGGTTCAACAATAACGCGGTCACCCAAGGGGCGAATATTCATTTAAAGCCCTCCATCACCTGTAGGTCTGAGCGGAAATTTAGCACTCTAACCATATGAGTGCTAATCTGCTGTCAGTGTACAGCAAGTTGGAGTGTGGCGTCAAGAGGATTTTAGCAGAGTTGGCGCTAGAGTGCTAATACGATCTGGCTGGCACTGTTGCTACAAAATAGGGCGGGTTTTTTCAGACGTTTGTCCAAATTGCACGAATTTCGTAAATGAAACTCACCCCTAAAGTCAAAACGGGTGTACAGTGTAGGTAATAGGATTAATTGGAGAGAGGGGGCCAATTTGGAAGTGTCTGAGGAAAAGCAATTAAATAGCCCTCGACTTCTGTCATGATGACAGACCACTACCCTTCTTAGGGCAGCAACAACGTTTTACATTCAAATGAAATCGCGCTCCATGTGGGGCGCGATTTTTGTTTCAAGCTAAAAGCCAGCTATTTTTGCGGTTTCTGCCGCGGCGTGCTGATAGCATTCTGGGCGCGGTACTGCTGAAGTTCTGCAAGCCGCGTTTCGCTCATCTCCGCCAGCGTTTTACGCCAACCATCTCGATACTGGCGCAGCGACGAAACCATCAACTCAGCGATCACCAGATTACGGAACCATTTCTTATCCGCCGGAACGATATACCACGGGGCTTGCTCAGTACTGCACTGCTCCAACGCATCCTCATAGGCCCTCTGGCAGTCGCCCCACAACAGCCGCTCGCGCCAATCTGCTGGCGATAATTTCCACGCCTTAGACACATCCTCTTCCCGTGCTAACAGGCGTTCTGCCTGTTCATCTTTGGAGATGTGCAGAAAAAACTTCAGGATGATCGTGCCTTGAGCGGCGAGCAACCTCTCGAAGGCGTTGATCATCTCGTAACGCGCACGCCACGTTTCTTCTGAAACCAAGTTATGCACGCGCACGATCAG